>CAZENI010000508.1:0-6129 GCA_964513055.1 uncultured Opitutus sp. | reverse complement strand
CGGCGTGAGCGTGATCGTCGCCGGGCTGTTCGGAGTGAGTCCGATCACGTGGTATGCGCTGGCGCAGGTGTCGCCGGGGCAGTTGCTCGCGGCGCAGGCGGTGGTGCTGCTGACGTGGGCGGGCGTGGCGCTCTGGCGCGGACGGTTGTCGCGGCGGCGGGCGGGGCAGTTCGCGCCAGTGCTGGCGATCGGCTACTGGCTGGTGCTCGGCAGCTACAATTTTTTCCTGCTGCTCGGGCTGGTGCCGGCGGTGGCGTATGCGGGCGGCCTGGCGGTCTGGCAGCGCGCGGGCCGGCGGCTCGCGACGTGGGCGGGTGGGATGCTGGTGCCGCTTTTCGGGTGCGCGGTGATCTTCTTCGGCCGCGTGGCGGGGCTGGCGGAGCGCTTCACGCTGCTGCAGGCGTATGATTTTGGCTGGCGGATTCCGGCGCTGACGGCGGAGGGCTGGCTCGGCATCGTGTCGGGGCCGGATCTGAGCGCGTGGGATTTCTTCGGCGTGCGGTGGGTGTTGTCGGCGGGGGTCGTCGGGGTGCTGGGCTGGGCGCTGCTGCGGGCGATTCAGCAGCGGCGGCGGGCGGTGTGGCTGGTGGCGGCGATGGCGCTGCCGGTGCTGGCGGGGTATTTTTTCCTGCAGGCCCGGGGTGCGCGCCTCGGCACGAATGCGAGCTACGACGCCTACAAGCTCTTCGCGGTGTTTTATCCGCTGCTGCTGCCGGCGTTCTGCTGGTGGGTGACGCTGCGGCGCAGCCGGCGGCTGCATGAGTGGATCTTCGTCGCGGGAGTCGGAGCGGTCGTGATTGCCCTCAACCTCGCGGCCTGCGGCGTGGGGATCTGGAAGCTGAGCCGGGCGCCGCTGATCGTGGATGGCGGGCTGCGTCAGCTCCGGCAGATCGAGGCGATGCCGGATGTGCAGGCGGTGAACCTGCTGATTCCCGACATGTGGTCGCGGCTCTGGGCACATGTGTTTCTGCTGCGCAAGGGGCAGTATTTCGAAACGCACACCTACGAGGCGCGGCGCAACACGCCGCTGCGGGGCGAGTGGGATCTCGAGGGCGGCCTGGTGAAGGTGGACCTGCCCGGCGCGGCGCGGCGCGAGATCACGCCGCGGTTCGCACTCGTGGACACGCGCCACCCGGCGTTCGTGCGCGCGACGGTGGGCGACGGCTGGCACCCGGAGGAATTCACGCCGGGCGGCGGCGAGCGGTGGGCGTGGACGCAGGGCGACGCGACGCTGCGCTTCGACAACCCGCACGAGATTCCGCTCGCGCTCTCCTGCTCGATCGAAGGCTGGAGCGCGGTGGAGCGCACGGTCTCGCTGGTGCGGGCGGGCGGGGAGGCGCGGCCGGTGGTGCTGGTGCGCGAGGCGCGTGGAAAGGTGCGCCTGCCGGTGCTCGGCGTGCCGCCGGGGCCGTCGGTGCTCGTGCTGCAATCGCCGCAGCCGCCGGTGCGCGTGCCCGGCGATCCGCGGCCGCTCGGCATCGCGGTTTTCCGCTTCACGATTACGCCGCGCGAGTGAGCGCGCTTTTGTCCTTGGCGCGGCGCGCGGCGCACGTGTTTCCTGAACGCGCATGCCCCTCCCGCTGAATTTCCGCCGCGCCTTTTCCGGCCGGCGCGTGCTCGTGACGGGCGGCCTCGGCTTCATTGGCTCGAACCTCGTGCGCACGCTCGTGGGGCTGGGCGCGCGCGTCACGGTCGTCGACAGCCTCGTGCCCGAATACGGCGGCAACCGGCGCAACCTCCACGGCCTCGCGGGACGGGTGAAGATCCACGTCGCTGACGTGCGCGACTGGCCGCGGCTGCCGCGGCTGGTGCGCGGACAGGATTTTCTCTTCAACCTCGCGGGGCAGACCAGCCACATGGACTCGATGACGGATCCGCAGACGGACCTGGACATCAACTGTCGCGCGCAGCTCGCGATCCTCGAGGCGTGCCGCCGGCACAACCCGGCGATCCGGATCGTGTTTGCGAGCACGCGCCAGATCTACGGCAAGCCCGACTACCTGCCGGTGGACGAGAAGCATCCGTTGCGGCCAGTCGACGTGAACGGCATCAACAAGATCGCGGGCGAGTCGTTTCACCTGCTGTATTCGCGCGTTTACGGCATCGCGGCGACGGCGCTGCGGCTCACGAACACGATTGGGCCGCGGATGCGAATCAAGGACGCGCGCCAGACCTTCGTGGGCGTGTGGATTCGCCGGCTGGTGGAGGGGCAGCCGTTCGAGGTGTGGGGCGGCGACCAGTTGCGCGACTTCACCTACGTCGACGACGCGGTGGAGGCGTTCCTGCTCGCCGCGGCGCGGCCCGCGGCGATCGGCGAGGTGTTCAACCTCGGCGGACCGCCCCGCGTGACGTTGCGTGAGCTCGCGGAACTGCTCGTGGACCTCCACGGCGGCGGGAGCTTCGCGGTGCGGGCGTTTCCCGGTGACCGGAAGAAGATCGACATCGGCGACTACTATGCGGACGACCGGCTGATCGCGCGGAAACTCGGGTGGAAGCCGCGGACGGATCTGCGCACGGCGCTGGCGCGGACGCTGGAGTTTTATCGCGAAGAACTGCGCCACTACCTCTGAGTCGATAGACAGAGTGAGCAGAAGGGACGGAGTTTCGCGGCAGCGGTTGGGAGGCACTCCGTTCACTTGGTTCATTCGGCCTAATCTCGAAGGTTTTCTTGCGCGAGCGCGCGTTTGGGTGGCTAATCTCCGTGATGTCCAGTCCGGCGCTCAGCTTCGTCATCCCGCTTTATCACAGCGCCGAGACCATCGGCGCCGTGGTGCGGGAGATCGAGGGGCTGACGATCGAGGGCGGACACGAGATCGTGCTGGTGCAC
The DNA here is from genome assembly GCA_964513055.1 of uncultured Opitutus sp. GTDB lineage: Bacteria > Verrucomicrobiota > Verrucomicrobiia > Opitutales > Opitutaceae > ER46. Next base: position 3,302 of record CAZENI010000508.1, on the reverse strand, counting down.
GACGGCAGCGGCGAGGCGACGAGCCGCGTCTGCCGCGAACTCGTGCAACACGCGAGGGTGCCGATCACGCTGGTTGAGCACGCGCGGAACTACGGCGAGCACAACGCCGTGCTGACGGGCTGGCGGCACGCGCGCGGTGCGCACCTCGTGAACCTCGACGACGACGGCCAGCATCCGCCGGCGGAGGCGGTGCGGCTGTGGCGGCACGCGAAGGAGAGCGGACTCGATGTCGTCTTCGGGCACTACGAGGAGAAGCAGCACTCGGCGTGGCGGAACTTCGGGAGCTGGTTCACGAACCGCATGACCGACTGGGCGCTCGACAAGCCGCATGGGTTTTACCTGTCGAGCTTCCGCTGCGTGAGCGCGTTTGTCGCGCAACAGGTGGTCGGATACGCCGGGCCGTATCCGTATATCGACGGGCTGCTGCTGCAGGTGACGCAGCGGATCGGGTCGATCTCCGTGCGGCACGAGGCGCGGAAGGCGGGGACGAGCACCTACACGCTGCGGCGGCTGGTGCGGCTCTGGCTGAGCGCGTGGATCAACTTCTCCGTGCTGCCGCTGCGCGTCGCGACGGTGTTCGGCCTGCTGGTGGCGGGGATCGGCGTGGTCGCGCTCGCGGTCGTGGCGTGGCTTTGGTGGCGGGACATCGGGCCCCAGTCGGGCTGGGGGTGGATCATGGCGGCGCTGCTGATTTTCTCGGGCGCGCAACTCGTGATGCTCGGGCTGATCGGCGAGTATGTCGGGCGGATGTTTCTCGCAGTGAACCAGCGGCCGCAGTCGGTGGTGCGGGACGTGGCGCGAAGCAGGTAAGTAGCGCGCGTCTGCGGAGCGAACACGAAGGCGAAGGCCGCGGGTTCTGACGGACGGGCGGACCGCCCGTCCCTAACGGGCGAACATCGTTTCCCAGCGGTCGAATTCGCCCTGGAGCCCGGCGGCGACGGCGGCGACGGCTTCGGGTGGCGGCGTGCGACGCGCGTGCGCGAGAAAGGCGCAGGCGGCGAGCGCGAGGCGGTATTCGCGCGAGCGGGGGACGAGGAGTTGTTGCGCGAGGTAGGCGCGGCACCACGTGCGCGTCCCGTCGTCGGCGGCGGCGATGAGCTCGGTCCGCCAGCGCAGCGCGAGGCGGCGGGAGTTCTGCTCGTCGCGCGCCTTGCGGCCGGGAGAGGAGCTGACGTGGTGGCGCACGACGCTGCGCAGGGCGACGGCGTTGATGCGGCCGGCGGCGCGGGCGCGGAAGCAGAGATCGATGTCTTCGCCGCCGTTGACGTAGGCTTCGTCGAAGCCGCCGAGTTCCTGCCAGAGCGAGCGGGCGATCAGGAGGCAGGCGCCGGTGACGGCGGGGACGGGCCGCACGGGGCGGAGGAGCCGAGCGAGCGGGCCGGGCGGCGTGCGATCGTGGACGGGTTTGCCGGTGAGGTTGACGACAAGGCCGGCGTGGTCGACGAGGCCGGAGGCGGCGTCGAGTTGCACGTTGCCGATGAGGCCGGCGCGGCTGCGGAGGCGCGCGTGAGCGGCGAGCATGGGTTCGAGCCAGCCGGGCTGCAGCACGAGGTCATTGTTGAGCAGGGCGAGGAACTCGCCGCGCGCGACGGCGGCGGCGCGGTTGTTGCCGATGGCGTAGCCGAAATTGCGCGCGTGGGTGATGACGCGGAATGGCGGGCCGCGCAGCGTCTCGAGCCACGCGCGTGTGCCGTCGGTGCTGCCGTCGTCGACGAAGATGATTTCGTGCGAAAGGCCGGCGGGGAGCGTCGCCTGCAGGCTGGCGAGCATCGCCTGCGTCAGCGGCAGGCAGTTGTAGAGGGGGATGATGAAGCTGACCTGCACGGGGACGGGATAAGCAGGAAGCCAGGAAGCAGGCGGGATTAATTCAGAAGCCAGAAAGCCAGGAACCTGAATCTGGATTGGTTCATGGCTTCCTGGCTTCTGAATTAAGTCCTGTTCCGGGATCGATTCCTGGTTTCCTGGCTTCCGGCTGAATTCCTCAGGGCTTCTCGTCGGCGATGCGGCGGAGGTAGGCGCCGTAGGAGGATTTGCCGAGCTTCGCGATGTTGGCGTCGAGGCCGGCGCGGTCGATCCAGCCCTGGCGCCAGGCGATTTCCTCGAGGCAGGCGATCTTCAGGCCCTGGCGGTTCTCGATCACGGAGACGAACTGCGCGGCCTCGAGCAGCGAATCGTGCGTGCCGGTGTCGAGCCAGGCGGTGCCGCGGCCAAGGAGTTCGACGTGGAGTTTGCCGGCGTCGAGGTAGAGGCGGTTGAGGTCGGTGATCTCGAGTTCGCCGCGCTTCGAGGGCTTGAGGGCGCGGGAGAACGGGACGACGTCGGCGTCGTAGAAATAGATCCCGGGGATGGCGTAGTTGGATTTTGGTTGCGCGGGTTTCTCCTCGAGGGAGAGGACGCGGCCGTCGGGGGCGAACTCGACGACGCCGTAGCTTTTCGGGTCGGCGACATGGTAGCCGAAGATCGTGGCTCCGGTGGTGCGTTCGCCGGCGCGTTCGAGAGAGCGGACGAAATCGTGGCCGTAGAAAAGATTGTCGCCGAGGACGAGGGCGGCGGGTTCGCCGCGGAGGAAGCCGACGTCGGCGGCGATGTGGAACGCCTGGGCGAGGCCGTCGGGGCTGGGTTGTTCGGCGTAGGAGAGTTTCAGGCCGAGGTTGGCGCCGTCGCCGAGCAGGCGCCGGAAGAGCGGGAGGTCGGTGGGCGTCGAGATGACGAGGATCTCGCGAATCCCGGCGAGCATCAGGACCGACAGCGGGTAGTAGATCATCGGCTTGTCGTAGACCGGCATCAACTGTTTGGAGACAGCGATGGTCAGCGGGTAGAGCCGGGTGCCGGAGCCGCCGGCGAGGATGATGCCTTTGCGCGATTTCGGATTTCGGATTTCGGATTTCGGATCGGCGGACACGGAGAATATTACTTGGAAGTGGAAGGGGCGGCGGAGCGGTTATCTCACTCCGCAATCCGGTATCCGCAATCCGCAATTCGCTCAGGCGGTGCCGAGGCGTTCGCGGGCGTATTTCTTGGCGGTGATGTCGGCGGCCCAGGCGCGGTGGGTGAGATACCAGTCGACAGTTTTCCCGATGCCGGTGTCGAAGGTCTCGCGGGGTTTCCAGCCGAGTTCGCGGTGGATTTTCGTGGCGTCGATCGCGTAGCGGCGGTCGTGGCCGGGGCGGTCGGCGACGTAGGTGATCTGCGTGGCGTAGGACTGGCCGTCGGCGCGTGGGCTCTTCCGATCAAGCAGCGCGCAAATGGTCTTAACGATTGCGATGTTTGGCTGTTCGTTCAGCCCGCCAACGTTGTAGGTC
>CAZENI010000507.1:0-6135 GCA_964513055.1 uncultured Opitutus sp. | reverse complement strand
AGGTCAGGAGCTTCTTCTTGTAGACCACGAACGCGTCGAGGAAGACGAGATCGTAACCGGGCCGGCCGAGCAGGGCGCGGGCATCGTTCATCGTGCCGGCCTCGCCGGCGATCGCGACGTGCGGATGTGCCTGCAGGAGCCGGCGCAGCTCGAGGCGGGCGAGCGGTTCGTCGTCGATCAGGAGGGCATGGCGCGGGGCGGGGGGCGCTTTCATGGGCCGGTGAAGGGTTCGTGCGAGGCCGGCCGGCCGGGCGCTTCGGGCAGGCCGCGCTTCAGGCGCAGCCGCATGCGCACCCAGCCGCCGCCGTGCGCGATCTCGAGGGCGCAGCCGGGACCGTAGTGGCGGGCGAGCCGCTGGCGGAGGTTGTCGAGGCCGATGTGCGTCGAGGTGGGCGAGGGGGCGGCGGCAGGCTCGACCCAGGCGCCGGTGTTGGCGACCTCGCACGCGAGGTGGCCCGGCTCGGCGCGCACCGACACGTGGACCTCGAGCCCGCCCTCGCTGGTGCGGCCGCCGTATTTGATCGCGTTCTCGATCAGCGGCAGGAGCAGGAACTGCGGCAGGCGCTCGCCGCGGACGGCGTCGTCGATCTCCACGCTGGTGACCAGGGCCTCCTGCCAGCGGGCCTTTTCGATATCGAGATAGGTGCGGACCATCTCCGCCTCCTCGGCGACGGTGGTGGTCTCGCCGGTGCCGCGCATCAGCGTCCACCGGCAGAACTCCGCGAGCCGCGTGACCATCTCGCCGGCGGCCTCGGGCTGGGCGTAAACGAGGGCGCGGATGGAGTTGAGCGAGTTGAAGAGGAAGTGGGGGTTGAGCTGGTAGCGCAGCAGTTCGAGGCGCGCCTTTTCCTCGGCGAGGCGGGCGGTGAGCTTCTCGTCCTGCTCGAGCCGGTTGAGCCGCTCGAGCTCGCGGTTCTTCTGGGCGAGCTCGGCGGTGCGGTGGGTGCCGACGGCCTCGAGCCGGGCGCGCTCGCGCTCGAGCGCGCGGGTGCGGCGCCGCACGATCACGGAAATGCCGCCGGCGAGCGCGAGCACGTAGCCGGCCCAGGCGAGGCGGGTCGACCACCACGGGGCCAGGACGGTGAACGCGAGCGTGGCCGGCTCGCTCCAGCGGCCGTCGGCGCTGCGTCCGCGAACTTCGAATACATACGCGCCGGCGGGGAGATTGGTGAAGGTGCGTTCGCCCGTGGCGACGAGCTCCGCGGCGCCGTCGCCGAAGCCGCGCAGCCGCGTCTCGTGGCGGACGTCGGGCTCGCCCGCGAGGCCGGGCGTGCCGAAGCGCAGGCGCACGGTGTTCTCCGACGCGGCGGCCCGCAGGAGGTGACCGTGGGGCGGGGACGCGCCGGCGGCGAGCGGGCGGCGGCCCGCGACGAGCGCCTCGCGCAGCACGGTCGCGCCTATCGGCGGGTCGCCGACCGCGCGGCGGATGGTGAGATCGATGCGCAGCACGACGGACTGGCCGTTGAGCCAGAGGACCTCGCCGGCGGCGGTGGATTCGAGCCGCAGTTCGCCGAAGCCGTCGATGCGCTCGAGATCGGGCAGCGGGAGCTGCTGCCATTTTCCGTCGCGCGCGTAGCCGAGCTGCTTGACGTCGTTCGGATTCAGCGAGCCGGTGGGGCGGATGATCATCCAGAGGCCGCCGCGGGCGTCCTCGACCGCGCTTTCGACGCGGGTGGAGCCGTCGGCGAAGCGCGCCCCGTAGGCCGGCTCGGGCCGGAAGCGGCGGCTGGTTTCATCGAAGCGATACAGTCCGGCCGGCAGCAGAAACAGTGGGGCGCCGCCGGCCGCGAGGATGCGGGTCTTGGCGGCGCCGGGCGGCACGCCGGACTCGGGACCGAAGCGCGTGATCTGCGGCGGCACGCTCGTGTCGGCGCCGGCGAAGCGCGCCTGCAGCACGCCCTGGTTGTCGGTGCCGAGCCAAAGCGCGCCGTCGTCGGCCTCGTAGACCCACGCGCTGCGGCCCTCGGGGAAAAGGCCGTCGCGGACCCACGCGGCGCCCTCGCGCCGCACGACGAGCAGGCCGTTGAGCGAGGCGGCGAAGGCGCGGCCCGGGCGGGTGCGCGAGGGCACGATCGAAAAGATGTTGCTGCCGGATCGCTCGACGCGCGCCGCCGTGCCGTCCGCGGCCACGAACCACAGGCCGCCGAGCGCGCCGACCATGCAGCCGTCGTCGACCGCGGCGATGGTCGTGACCTTGTCGTCGAGCGTGCCCCAGCGCTCGAGTCGCGCGAGGCCGGGCTGATCGCCGGCGGGCAGCAGTTGCAGGAGGCCGTTGGCGCCGCCGACGATCGTGCGCCCGCTCACGCGGAGCGTCGGGTGGCCGTGGCCGCGTTTGAGACCGTTGGCCGGGCCGAACCAGGCGTAGGCGGGATGCAGCAGCACGCGCGCGATCCCGAACTCCGTGCCAAACCACACGGCGCCGTGGGCGTCGGCGACGAGCGACACGGCGGCGTCGGAGGGCATGCCGGTGCTTTCGTTCAGCCAGGTCTGGGGCGCGAGGTCGGGCCCGAGCACCACGGCTCCGCCCTGCAACGTGCCGAAAACGTAGCGGCCGTCCGCGAGCCGGATCGCGGCGTGGAGGCGTTTCGACTGGAAGAACGGATCGAGCGGATGCGGCGTGAACGTGAGCGCCGCGCCGTCCCAGCGCGCCAGCGGCATCACCTGGCCCTTCGGCCCCTGCAGCGACATGAGCCAGCCGCTGCCGGAGGGATGCGGCACCACGAAGCTCGGCAGGTAGTCGCCGAGATTGGCGGCGGGATCGCCGACCTGCTCCCAGCGGCCGCCGGCGGCGGCGCGATACCAGCCCTTCTCGCGCGCCACCAGCAGGTGGTCGCCGAGCCAGTAGCTCAGCGTGATGAAGCGTTCGCCCATCGGCCAGACGTCGAAGCGCCCGTCGCGCCAGCGCAGGACGGCCTCGTTGCTCTGAAACCAGACGCCCTCCGGCGTCGCGTGGATCCGCCAGATGTCGCGGAGGTCGGCCATGCCGGCAGGCACGTGGCGGCGCAACGACTCGAACACCCGCTGCCCGTCCGGCCCGCGCACGATGCGGCCGAGCTCGTTCACCCCGCCGACCCAGACGACGTCGTCGGCATCGACCGCGAGCGAGCGCACGTGTGCGGCGTTGGGCACCGGGATGCGTTCCCAGGTCAGGCCGTCGAAGGCCGTCACCATATTCTGGAGACCGAAGAGCAGCGAGCCGTCGCGGGTGACGACGCCCTGCCACACCTGGTTGGTGCCGCCGTAGGCGCGCGGGGGGAAACTGCGGATGAGCGGCAGGCCGCGCTCGCTGGCGGCGTCCGCGGCGCGGCCGGATCCCGCGGCCCCGGCCAGGGCGCACGCGAGGGCGAGCGCGACGGCGAAGCCGGAGCGAGCGCGACGGCGCACCGGGCCCGGAACCGGGCCGGGCGTTGAGGCGTGGACCACCATGCGCGCGAGCCAAGCCGCCGCCCGCGGCCGGCGCGAGCCTGCGTTGGCGCGGCCGCGGGTCACGCCGGCGGAGTCGGTTTGAGCACGAAGCCCCGGGCCTGCCCGTGCAGGGTGCCGACGCCGACGATCCAGTCGTGGCGGTTGATGCCGACGGCCTCGAGCAGGCGCCAGCCGTGCGGCGCGGCGACGGAGTCCTCGAGCAGCGCGAGGCCCGTTTCCGCGGTCCAGCGGAAGGCCTGCCGGCCCGCGATGGCGTCGCTCACGCGGCCGACGACCACGCCGTGATCGTTGGCGGCGAGCGCCTCGCTCATCGCGCCGGGGAGCGTGCCGAGATCGCGGGTGTGGCCCTCCTCCCAGAGAAAGGCGTGGGTCTCGCCGTCGGCGGTGAGCGCATGGCCGGCGATGCGACCGTGCGGGGTGATCGCGTTCGCCCAGGTCCGGCCTTCGCCGAGACCGGCGATGGCGACGTAACTCTGCTCGCGGTAGCACCAGGCACGCGTCTCGCCGGCGGGCGCGCCGAGCGGCGCGGCGTTGAAGGCGATGTCGCCAGCGTCGTTGAGCGCGGTCGCGATGGTCGTGCCGCCCTGGGGCGGCGTGAGGAGTTTCGCGGGGCCGACCGGCGGCAGCACGAATGCCCGGCTGAGCGCGAATTCGCCCGCGTCGAAGAGCACGTTGCCCACGATCAGGCCGGAGGCGTTGATGCCGCGCGCGACGCTGACGGAATCGGGCCAGAGGCTCTCGCCAAAGGTGCCGACCGACGAGGCCCAGGCGCGGAGCGCGAGCGGCGCGGTGCCGGCGGCGCCCGCGACGAAGCCGTTGCTGCTGAGGCAGGTCGCGGGCGCCTGGCCGAAGGCGATGCCGGCCGGGACCCGCAACGTGCCGCTGAGGCAGAAGCCGCGGTGGGCGTTGGATGGATACGGGCTCGCAGCGCAGGCGCAGATGTCGCCACGGTCGTTCAGCGCCACCGGCAGCAGCGGGGCGCCGTCGGCATGCGTGCCGAGGTCGGTGAGGATGTAGAGCGGGCGGGCCGGCGTGGGCGCCGTCTCGGCGAGGGCGAACGGCGAGCGGGAGGCAACGGCGGGATGAACGGCGGTCGTCATGGTGAGGAGGGAAGGGCCCCGGCTGCGGGCGCCACGACCGTCGCCGCCCGCGGCCCGCAGGCGACGCCCGATTGACCAGTGGCGGCGCAATCTTGACGAGCGGCGCCAGGGCGGGGGGCGGGCGGTTGAACGCGTCCCTTGACGCGCCCGCGCCGCGCGTGCCAGCGTGCCACTTTTAACGCCAACTCCCTCTCGATCGAATGCCCAAGAAGAAGAGCCCGAAGAAGAACACCGACAACGAGCAACCGGAATTGCCGCTGGGCAATGGCGGCGGCGCCCCGGCACCGGAACCGCGGTCCCCGGACAAGCGCGGCGAGAGCGCCGCCGCACCCGCCGCGCCCGTCACGCCGGCGGTGCCCGCGACGCCGGAGGCGGTCGTGGTGCCGCCCCCGCCGCCGAAGCGCCGCGGCGGCGACAACGTGCAGACGGAGGACTCGCCCCTCGCCAAGAGCTACCGGAATTGGTTTCTCGAATACGCCAGCTACGTCATCCTCGATCGCGCCGTCCCGCATCTCGACGACGGCCTGAAGCCGGTGCAGCGGCGAATCCTGCACACGCTGTGGGAGATGGACGACGGGCGTTTCCACAAGGTGGCGAATGTCGTCGGCCGCACGATGTCGCTCCACCCGCACGGCGACGCCTCGATCGGCGCCGCGCTCGTGGCCATCGGCCAGCGCGCGTTCCTGATCGAGCCGCAGGGCAACTACGGCAACCTCCTCACCGGCGACGAGGCGGCCGCGCCGCGCTACATCGAGGCGCGCCTGACGAATTTCGCGAAGGACGTGCTCTTCAACCCGAAGACCACGACCTGGCAGCTCAGCTACGACGGCCGCGCGCGCGAGCCCGTGACGCTGCCGGCGAAGTTCCCGGTCGTGCTCCTCGACGGCGCCGAGGGCATCGCGGTCGGCCTCTCGACGAAGATCCTGCCGCATAACTTCAACGACCTCTGCCGCGCGGCGATCAATCACCTGCAGGGAAAAACCTTCCGCATCTTCCCGGATTTCCCGACGGGCGGCATCGCCGATTTCTCGGAATACAACGACGGCGAGCGTGGCGGAAAGGTGAAGATCCGCGCGAAGATCGAGCAGCGCTCGAAGTATCTTCTCGCGATCACGGAGCTGCCCTACGGCACGACAACGGAGACGTTGATCGAGTCGATCCTCGCGGCCAACGCGAAGGGCAAGATCAAGGTCCGGCACGTCGACGACAACACCGCCGATCAGGTCGAGATCCTCGTCCACCTGCCGCAGGGCGCCGATCCGGAGCAGGTGACGCAACAGCTCTACGTTTTCACCGGCTGCCAGCAGAACCTCTCGCCGGCGGCGTGCGTGATCGTGAGCGATCCGAAGACGGGCGACGACAGGCCGGAGTTCCTCGGCGTGAAGGAAATCCTGCGGCGTTCGGTCGAGAAGACGAAGGCGCTGCTGAAGCTGGAACTGGAGATCAAGCTCGGCGAGCTCGAGCAGCAGTGGCACTGGGACTCGCTGGAGCGCATTTTCATCGAGGAGCGCATCTACCGCCGGATCGAGAAATCGAAGACGTGGGAGAACGTCCTCGAGGAGATCCGCGAGGGGTTGAAGCCGTTTCTCAAGCAGCTCCGCCGCGAGGT
>CAZENI010000506.1:0-6135 GCA_964513055.1 uncultured Opitutus sp. | reverse complement strand
GATCCGCGAGCACCGCACCGTGCAGCACGCCCGCGGCGCCCTGCCCGGCCAGCCACGTGTGCACCAGCAGCGCCAGCGGCAACGCCTGCGCGCCCGCCGACGCGAACAGCGGCACGGCCGCCAGATCGACGCCGCGCAGGGCCGCCGCGACATCGGCCAGCGTATTCAGAATCAACCCACGTCCGCCGTCGCCGGACGCGGCCGGGGTCAGGCTGACGGCGTTCTGGCCGCGGTTCAGCGCGTCGCGGAGCGCCGCATTGAAATCCTCGGGGCGCGCGCAGCCCATTTCCTGGCAGATGAACCAGCCACCGGGCCGGCTGCCGAGCGGACTGCTCCCGCGCCCATACGGCGCGAGCCCGGGCCACGCGGCGGCGGCCACGAGTTTCTCGCCATCGCTCCGCGTGTAGATCGGCTGGAGGTCGATGCCCTCCGGCGTGCGCGTGACCAGTTTCTTCTCGAACGGCGCGCCGTCGAGCGACTCCTCGGCAACCCGGCGCCAGTCAGCGTCGGTCGACGGAGGAAATCCCGCGAGCAGCGGGGCAGCAGAGGGAGTGCTCATGAGTGGTTCAGTTCAGTTCCTCGACGATGGCCTCGTAGCGGCGCTGGTTCACGGTGAGCGCGAAACGCGCGGTGCTCCGCACGCCGCCGCCCGTCGCCGGACGCGCCACGGGCGCCGCGACCGGAGCCGGGGCCGCCGGGGCGGGTTTCGCCACGGGCGCCGCCGGTGCCGCCGCGGCCGGGGCGGGCGCCGGGGCCGGCGCCGGTTTGTAGAACGCCTCCGTCTCGCGCGGAAACATCGCGAAGAGCACCGCGTTCTCGTCGGAGACCGGCAGCCCCTTCGCCGCCAGTTCCTCGCGGAGCTGTGGCATCCGCGGCGCCAGCAGATCCGCCGGGCGGCCCTCGACGGGCGCCTGGCCGGACTGCTTGCGGGCGAGCGCGAGCACCTCGGGGTTGATGGCGCCGGGCGTGCGGCCGTATTTGCCGAGCGCGATGTCGACCGCGGCCTGCGCGAGATTCTTCCAGCGGCCGAACTTCACGTTGAGCATCGCCTGCGTGCCGACGATCTGGGAGGTCGGCGTCACGAGCGGAATCCAACCGAGCGCCTCGCGCACGACGGGCACCTCGGCCATCACGTCGTTGAAGCGGCTCTCCATCTTCATCTCGACGAGCTGCGTCCGGAAGTTGCTCAGCATGCCGCCGGGCACCTGGTAACTGAGCGCGTCGCTGTCGACGCGCTCGTTGGCGGCGCTCATGAACTTCGCCAGCTCCACCGCGACGCCCTCGAAATATTTCCGCAGCTCGAGCAGCACGGCGGTGTCGTAGCGCGGCGCGCGCGGATGGCCGGCCATCGCCGCCAGCATGCGCACCGTATCCGTCTGGCCGGTGCCGTTGGCGAAGGGCGTGATCGACGTGTCGACCGCGTCCGCGCCGGCGTCGATCGCCGCGAGATAGGAGGCGAGCGCGAGGCCGGCGGTCTCGTGGCTGTGCACGATCACGGGCAGCGCGTGCCGCTGCTTGATCGCCTTGACGAGATCGTAGGCGACGCGCGGCGTGAGCAGGCCCGCCATGTCCTTGATGCAGATCGAGTCGCACTCCAGCGCGGCCAGCTCGTCGGCGAGCGCGGCGAGTTTTTCCGGCGTGTGCACCGGGCTGGTGGTGTAGCAGATGGCGCCCTGCGCGTGTTTGCCCGCGGCCTTCACCGTCCGGATGGCGGTGCGGAGGTTGCGCGCATCGTTGAGCGCGTCGAACACGCGGAAAACATCCATCCCGTGCCGCGCCGAGCAGCGCACGAAGGCCTCGACCACATCGTCGGGGAAGCTCGTGTATTGGACGATGTTCTGGCCGCGCAGCAGCATCATGTGCGGCGTCCGCGGCGCCGCCGCCTTCAGACGGTCGAGCCGGTCGAACGGGTTTTCGCGCAGGAAGCGCAGCGTCGCGTCGATCGTCGCCCCGCCCCAGGTCTCGAGCGCGCCGAAGCCGAGGGCATCGAGCCGCGCGGTGGCGGGCAGCATCTGGTCGGTCGTCATGCGCGTGGCCGCGAGTGACTGGTGGCCGTCGCGCAGGACGGTGTTGTTGAAGACCACAGGTTTCATCGTGTAGGGCGGCGATGGCCGGCGGAGGCACGCGGCCCCGCCCCACCGTGACCGGTGGCGGCGGATAGCGGACGCATTTCCAAAGCCGAGTTCATCGCGCATCCAGCATACGGACACCGCGCGCCGCGCACTCACCCGATCTTGTCAACCGCTGCGCAAGGCTTGCAGTGCGCGCGCGCCGGACCGCCGCCCGGCGCGCGCACGTTTTATTTTGCACCCGCCCGCGCTTCTTGCCGCCATGCGAGGATGCGTTTCCTGGTCACAAACGACGACGGCATCGAGAGCGTCTTCCTGCACGAACTCGTGCACGCGCTGCGGGCCGCCGGACACGAACTCTACGTCGTCGCGCCGAAACGCGAGCAAAGCTGGGTCGGCGCGGCCAAGTCCCGCAACCGCCCCGTGCACGCCGAGGCCGCGGACCGCGGTCTCGGCTGCCCCACGTGGATCGTCGACGGCACCCCGAGCGACGGCATCAACATCGCGGTCGGCCACCTCCTGCCCCGCGCGCTGCACATCGATGCCGTCGTCAGCGGCATCAACGTCGGCCTCAACGCCTCGCTCGGCTTCATCATCGCCAGCGGCACGATCGCCGGCGCGTGGGAGGGCGCGCTGCACGGGCTGCCCGCGATCGCGTTTTCCCAGGATATGACCGCGGAGCTCTACGAACGCCTGAAGGCCGCGGACGACATCCCGGAGCCGGCCCTCCTCGCCGTTCTGCGCACCTCCGCCCGGCACGCGGCGCTGCTCGCGCCCGAGCTCGCGGCCGCGACGCTCCCGCGCAGCTTCATCGTGCACAACGTGAACTTCCCGATGCCGTGCCACGCGCACTCCGAGGTGCGCCGCACCGTGCCGGCCCGCGTGGTCGTGCCCGGCCTGTTCAGCCCCGCCGGCGACGATGGCACGCACCGCCTCATTTTCCGCCTGGGCGACGATCTGTCGCCGCCGGAGCCGCTGACCGATCGCGCGGCGCTCGCCACCGGCTACATCAGCCACTCCGTCCTCGACTACAAAAAGATCGGCCAGTGAGGAGCGCCGGCCTCGTGCCGGCGTCAGCACCACGACCTCTACGCAAGGCCCGGAAGAAACCCGCCGCTGCGCCGCTACTTCTTCGTCGGATTGTCCGCCCGCACGACGACGCCTTTGCGGAAAACGACTTCGCGGATGTCCGGCGGCGTCGGCGGCGTGACGATGGGACCACCGATGCCGCCCATGCCCGTATTGCCAATCCCGCCCACCCCCATGGGCCCGCCAATCGTCCCGCCCATGCCGATTCCGCCGGTGGCGCCGATGGCCGTGCCCCCGCGACCCGTGCTGATGCCGATGCCGGGGCCGCCCACGCCCATGCCGCCCAGGCCGACGTTGCTGCCGCCCACGCCGCCGGGATAATACACCGATCCCGGATTCCCCCCGCTCGAGTAAACCCAGATTTCGTCTCCCGCGGGCGAGATCGCCACCTCGCTGGGCTCACCCCACGCCACGCGCACCATGTCGGGATTCATCCCCGCCTCCACCTTGCCGTCGAGCACGGCCTGGCGGGTTTCGAGCGGCCACGTTTCGTAGATATCCCGGTTGCGATCGATGCGGTTCATCTGCGACGACGAACAACCAGCCGACATCCCGGCCGCGAGCAGCAGAAGCACGCTGAACGACGTTCTACGCTTCATGGGCCCGCACCATACACGCCTTTGCCCGCTCGTAAAGTCCACGTCGACCAGCGCGGACGGATTTCCGGCCGCGGCTCCGGCCGGAAGCCGGCGGCCACTGCCCTCACCCCTGCGCCGCCTCGCGAAACTGACTCGTGGTGCGGCCGGTCTCGCGCTTGAAGACCACGCTGAGATACTCGACGTGTTCGAACCCCGTGCGGTCCGCGATCAGGTAGAGCGGCAGATCCGTCTCGGCCAGCAACTGCTTTACGCGGTCCAGCCTCACCTGGAGAATCTCCTCGCGCGGCGTGTGCCCCAGCAGCCGCTGGAACCGCTGCTCGAGCACGCGGCGCGACAGCGGAACGGCCCGGAGCACGTCGCTCACGTTGATCCCCCCGCAGGCATGCTCCCGGATGAACTGCACCGCCCGCGCCACTTCCCGGTCGTCCACCGCCAGCACGTCGGTCGACTGCCGGGCCGCCACGCCCAGCGGCGCGATCAGATGCGGGCGCGGCGCCACGCGCTTGCCGCCCAGGAGCCGGTCGAGGAGCGCGGCCGCCTCGTAGCCGGTCCGGTGCGTGTTCGGAATCACGCTGGAGAGCGGCGGCGCGCCGAGTTCGCAGAGCAACGCGTCGTTGTCCACGCCGATGACCGCGACCTCCGCCGGCACCGCGAGCCCGGCGCTGCGGCACGCGTCGAGCACCTGCAGGCCGCGGATATCGTAGCACGCCATGATGCCCACCGGCTTCGGCAGCGCCTGCAGCCACCGGCGCAGGTCGGCCGCCTGCGTCGCGACATCGCCCGGGCCGGCGTCCGCCGGACGGAAGCAATGCACCGTCTGTTGCCCGGCCGCCGCCTGCGCGCAGAAGTGCTTCTCGCGCCAGACCGACCAGTTGAAACGCGGGTCGCCGCAGAACGCCAGGTGCTTGAACCCGCGCTCGAGCAGGTGCTCCAGCGCCAGCCGCGCAATCTGCTCGTCGTCGGTCTCCACCCACGGCAGCGCCGGCACGAGCCGCGCGGCGCTCACGTCGACCGCCGGCAGCCCCGCGTGCACGACCGCCTGCGCGATCCGCGGCGTCTCGATCCGCGCGATGATGCCATCGCCTTTCCAGTGTTCGAGCCACGCCGGCGGATCGTCGCCGCGGCCCTGCTCCATCAGATGAAACGACCACGGCTGGTGTTCCCGGATGTAGTGCACGATGCCCTGCAGCAGCCCGCGCGCATACGCGTTCGAGGTCTCGATCAGCAGCGCCACCTGCCGGCGGCGGCGGAGGGCGGGACGGCGCGGGGCGGACATGCGGCCCTTTATCCGGCGGGGCGGAAAAAAATCAACGCACGAGTGCGTTTCCGCCCCTCCCCCGGGGCCGTCCCGGTGAATAAACTCAAAGTTAAAGCGCAAACTCTCACGGACGCCGCGGCGCGGATCGGCTAACATCCCACCACCCCAGCAGCCGCCGGCGCGTGCCTTTGCCCCCGCCCCGGCCGTCGCTTCCGCCATGACCCCTGCCTGCTTCCGGCCGTTTGCGCGGCTTTCGCGTCTCTGGTTTCTGCTGACACTCGCGCTCCTCGCGCCCGCCCTGGCCCGCGCCCAGGCCGCCGCCACCGGCACCATCGAGGGCCGCGTCGTCAATCCCGCCACCGGCGACTACCTTGAGACCGCCCGCCTCACCGTCGAGGGCACCGCGCTCGAGGCCTTCACCGACTCCGCCGGCCAGTATCGTCTGGTCAACGTCCCCGCGGGGACGGCGCGTCTGAAGGTGTTTCACACCGCCATCGTCCCGCAGGTGCAGTCGGTCACGGTCGCGGCCGGGCGCACCACGGCGCACGACTTCGCCGTCACGGGCTTCCGCGGCGCCCGCGACGCCGGCGGCCCGCTCAAGCTCGATCAGTTCGTCGTCGCGACTGTTTTTTTTATTTATTGGGCGTCCATCGAGATCTACACGCAGCGCTTCGCCGCCAATGTCATGACCGTCGTCGCCGCCGACGAGTTCGGCACCATCGCCGACGGCAACGTCGGCGAGCTCCTCAAATTCCTCCCGGGCATCACCGCCGAGTTCAACTCCGGCGAGCCGCGCCAGATCGGCATGAACGGCACGCCATCCGCCAACCTCCCCGTCACCGTCAACGGCTTCGGCCTCGCCAGCGCGCAGGCGAGCACCACCCGCGCCGTCGAGCTCTACTCCGTCTCGACCAACAACCTCTCCCGCATCGAGGTCATCTACTCCCCCACGCCCGAGTCCCCCGGCTCGGCCCTCGCCGGCTCCGTGAACATGGTCACGCAAAGCGCGTTCGACCGCGCCAAGCCCGTGTTCAACGGCAGCGTCTTCCTTTTCCTCCGCGACAACGCGCGCGACTTCCGGAAGACCCCCGCGCCCAACAACCGGCTCACCCGCAAGGTC
>CAZENI010000505.1:0-6145 GCA_964513055.1 uncultured Opitutus sp. | reverse complement strand
AGGACCGGAAGGTAGCAACGGTAACGACGTCCTCCTAGTGCCGTGGAGTGCCTGGCCACTTTTATTTTTTGAAGTCGGAAGTGCGGATGCCGGAGTCCGAATTCAGATTCGGCAAAAGTCGGGCTCGATTTTTCTGACTTCGGACTTCTGACTTCGAGTTTCGCACTTCATGTCAGCCTACCAAGTCATCGCCCGCAAGTGGCGGCCGCAGACCTTCGACGACGTCGTGGGGCAGGATCACGTGGTTCGCACCCTGAAGAACGCGATCAACCGGCAGCGAATCGCCCACGCCTACCTGTTCGTCGGTCCCCGCGGGACGGGAAAGACCTCCACGGCGCGGATTTTCGCGAAGGCGCTCAACTGCACGGACGGCCCCAAGGCGGATTTCGACGTCAATGATCCGGCCTGCAAGGCGATCGCGGATGGGTCGCATCTCGACGTGATCGAGATCGACGGTGCGTCGAACAACGGCGTCGACCAGGTGCGCGATCTGCGCGAGACGGTGCGCTACGCGCCGGCCCAGGGGAAGTTCAAGATCTACATCATCGATGAAGTGCACATGCTCTCGGCTGCGGCCTTCAACGCGTTGTTGAAGACTCTCGAGGAGCCGCCGGCCCACGTGAAGTTCGTGTTTGCCACGACCGATCCGCAGAAGGTTCTGCCGACGATCGTGTCGCGCTGCCAGCGCTTCGATCTCAAGCCCATCCCGAACGACCTCATCGTCGAGCGACTCAGCAAGATTGCGAAGGAAGAGAAGATCAAGGTGTCCGATGACGCCCTGGCCTGTATCGCACGGCTGGCGGATGGCGGGATGCGGGATGCGCAGTCGATCTTCGATCAGATGATCTCGTTTTGCGGGAGCGAAATCTCGGAGCCGGACGTGCTCGACGTCTACGGCCTGGTCGCCGGGGAGAAGATCACCGCGCTGGCCGCCGCGCTCGCCGCGGGTGATCACCAGCGAATCGTCGCCATCGTCGACGAGTGCGATGCCGCGGGCCGTGACCTGGTGCGATTGCTCGTCGATTTGCAGGCGCTGGTGCGAGGGGCGTTGCTCGATGCCATCGCGAAAGGCGGCAAGAGCGAACAGCTCGGCGGCGTGATGATGACCACCGAGCAGATCACGCGTCTGCTCGACGGCCTGCGCGAGGGCGAGGGCAGCGTGAAGCTCGGACTTGCGGAGAAAATCAATTTCGAGGTCACGCTGCTGAAGGCGGTCGAGGCGAGCCGCGCACGCGCAATCGACAGCCTCATCAAGGAACTGGCCTCGCTGGCGGACGAGCCGGCCGGCGCGGCGGTGTCCGACGAAAAAAAAAAGGGCTGATTGACCGGCTGGAAGCGCGCTTGGGCGAGAGCCTGAGGGTGGCGGAAGCGAGTCGAGTTCCGGTCGCGCCCGTGGCATTGCCCGCCGCTGCGATGCCGGTGGCGTCACCGGCAACGGAGCGGCCTGGAGAGGTGGCGGGCGTCGTCGAGCCCTCACCCGCCGTGGAAGGCGAAGGGGCGAGCTGGCCGGATGACTCGGCGGAGTCCGCGTTCCTGGCCGAAGCGCGCGATCGGGGTGAGCCGCTGGCCCCGGCCAGGGCGAAGGAGGAGATCGCGGACGAGACGGACGCGAAGGCGCTGCCGCCGTTGAGCGAACTGGTGAATCGCATTCCCGCCGAGGTGCGCGAGACGCTCGAGGATTTGTTTCGCGCGCGGTTTGTGACGGTGAAACGGGTGCCGAAGCGCGCCCTGAAAACGTAGGCGGCGCGGCGCTATTCGCGCCACTCCGAGCCGAGCTCCGGACGACCGGCGACGCCCTTCGCGGGGAAATACGCGTCGACCGACTCGGCCGCGAATGGCGGTTGCAGCGCGATGCGCTGGCGGTGGTAAAGGCCTTCGTGCACGCCCTCGAAGCGATCGAGCCGCCGCAGCGCGTCGGGGTCGACTGACCAGACCTCGCCCGCGACGCCGTCACGATCGGCAGGATACGGAGCGATGCCTGGATAGCCGCCCAGGTCGTAGAGGCGGAAGCCGGGGACCGTGCGGGCGGGGGCGACCAAGGTCTGGCCGGCGAGGTGGCGGTGATTGCAGCAGCCGCGTTTCAGCGTGCCATAGACGAAGAGGAGCGTGTTCATGCCGGCGCCGGCGCGGGCGTGGCGACCGGGCGGACATCGATCACGACGGCGGTGGTGTTGTCGCGGCCGGAGTTGCGCACGGCTTCTTCGACCAGGCGGTGGGCGAGTCCGGGCGGCTCGTCGACGGGCGCCGGCGTGCGCAGCGTTTCTTCGAGCTGCCGATCCCACAGGCCGTCGACCAGGCCGTCGGAGCAGAGGAGAAAGCGATCGCCGGGCCGATGCGCGACGGCGCCGATGTGCGGATCGATGAACTGGTGGCCGGCGCCCAGCGCCTGTTGGAGGGCGTTGCGGCGCGGGTGGGTGCGGGCCTCGCGCGCGTTGAGGCGGCCGTTGCGGCGCAGCCAGCCGACGTGACTGTGGTCGTGCGTCACCTGCGTGAGCGGGCCGTCATGCGGCAGATAGTAGATGCGGCTGTCACCGAGGTGGGCGAAATACAGCCAGTCGGGCCGGAGCCAGCACAGGCTGACGGTCGCGCCCATGCCGGCGCATTCCTCGTAGGAGTAACCGAGCTTGAGGAGGTCGAGGTGAATCGCGGTGACGAGTTCGGAAAGCAGGTCGTTGAAACCGGTGCCCATGCCGGCGGCGGCCATGCGGAAGGCGCGGGGGAAGAGGCGCGTCACACGGTCGACCGTGATGCGGCTGGCGAATTCGCCGGACTTGGCGCCGCCCATGCCATCGCTGACCGCGAAGACGAAATCGCTGCCCGCCAGCGACGCGTGGCCGGTCTTGCCGAGGTAACGCACCTCGTGACCGTCGACCGCGAGCGCGAGGAAGACATCCTCGTTGTTCTTTCGCACCCGGCCCACGTGGGTCAGCCCGGACCAATGGACATCGGGGGCGGGGGGAGTGGAGGGCGCTGGTTCGCTCATGGAGCGGGGGTGAGCGAGGGCTTCAGCGAGATGGACTGCCCCGTGCCATCGTCGAGGATGGTCGCGAATTCAAAATCGATGATGCAGAACCGGCCGTCGGCGATGCGATAGGTGATGTTGCGCAGTTCGCGGTCCTCGTGCCGCACCCCAAAGGCCTCGAGCTCGGCGAACAACGCGATCTGTCGGTCGGGGTTGAGCTGGTCGACCCGGCCGCCGCAGTTGGTGGTGATGATTTTCATGGCCGCCGGATCGACCTCCAGCAGGCGCGGCACGAAGGTGCAGCCCCGTTCCTCGAGGAAGCGCAGCACGCGCACCTCGTGCTCGAAGCGAGCGCGGGCCATGTGCCCCCGAAAGGTCTTGTGCACCCGGCCATCGAATCCGATCCGAACCATGGCCCGGGCCGTGTCCTTCATTTCATGCATAGAGCGAGGGGGAGGTTCCGGGCGGCGGGCCCCGCTGGCAAGCGCGGCTTGGTGACCGCGCCGGTCGCCGCGGCATTTCTTCGCGCGAAAAATGTCATGAATGAAATTTCTGGATTTGCTGGCATATGAGCTGCTCAAATGCGCCCGGAGTTTTTCCGCTGACCTTCAGTGGAAAAGCCTCGCACGCTGTTCTCCGAAAACCTCCGATAATCCCCGCTCCCAACACACTTCATCATGGCCAAATACAAACTGGAATACATCTGGCTCGACGGCTACACCCCGCTCGCCAGCCTGCGCAGCAAGACTCAGATCAAGGATTTCGCCAGCTTCCCGAAGCTCGACGAATTGCCCCTGTGGGGCTTCGACGGGAGCTCGACGCAGCAGGCGGAGGGCAAGAGCTCGGACATCGTCCTGAAGCCGGTCGCGGTATATCCGGACAGCACGCGCAAGAATGGCGTGCTGGTGATGTGCGAATGCTACCAGCACACGGGCGAGCCGAGCCCCTCGAATTCGCGCGCCACGATCCCGGACGATCCGGACACGTGGTTCGGCTTCGAGCAGGAGTATTTCTTCTACCAGGACGGCGCGCCCCTCGGCTTCCCGCCGGGCGGCTTCCCGGCTCCGCAGGGGCCCTACTACACGGGCGTCGGCTACAAGAACGTCGGTTCGGTCGCCCGCGAGATCGTCGAGGCGCACATCGACATCTGTCTCGATGCCGGCATCAACATCGAGGGCATCAACGCCGAGGTGGCGAAGGGCCAGTGGGAGTTCCAGATTTTCGGCAAGGGCTCCAAGAGCGCGGCCGACCAGATGTGGGTCGCCCGTTACATCATGGCGCGTCTCTGCGAAAAGTATGAGATCGACGTCGAATGGCGCTGCAAACCCATCCGCGGGCCGTTTGACTCGCCGCTCGACTGGAACGGCTCCGGCATGCACTCGAATTTCTCGACCAAGCACATGCGCGAAGTGGGCGGCAAGGCCTACTTCGAGAAACTCATGGCCGCCTTTAGCAAGCACATGGACGAGCACATCGCGGTTTACGGCCCGGAGAATCACCTTCGTCTCACCGGCCTGCACGAGACGCAGTCGATCGACAAGTTCACCTACGGCGTCGCCGACCGCGGTGCGTCGATCCGTGTGCCGCACAGCTTCATCAAGAGCGACTACAAGGGCTACCTCGAGGATCGCCGCCCGAACTCGGCGGCGGACCCGTATCTCGTCGCCGGCCGGATCCTGAAGACGATCCAGACGGTGCCGACGACCTGATCGTCGCGGAATCGATCCCAGCCTGTCCGTTTTCAAACGGCGTCACCGAAAGGTGGCGCCGTTTTTTTCTGGGAGGACGCCGGGCGCCGCCACAACGTCCTGCCGTCCGTGGCCTCGATTACCTCCCACCCTCCTCCTGCCTCCGCCTGGGAATGGGTGCAGGCGTCGCTCCTGGCGGGCAACCTCGCGTGGACGACGCTTTGCCTCGGCGGGTATCGCGCCGAGACGCTGGTGGTGACGACGCTGCTGACGGTCGCGCTGCTCGTCGTCCATTTCCTCGCTTGGGCGCTCGTGCGGGCGGAGGTGCGACCGGTGCATCCGGCCGGCTGGCTGCTGCTGCCGTTTCTGGCGTATGCGGCTGTCAACGCCGCGTGGATCACACCGGTGCGCTGGCTGGGTTGGGCCGACTGGTGGACGTGGGCGCAGATGGTCGCGGTGTTTTGGGTGGTGTTGAATGGCATCCGGTCGCGTGGCCCGCGGCGGGCGTTGTTTCTTTCGCTGGTGCTGGTGGGAATCGCCGGGGTCGTGCTGGCGTGCTATCAACGTTTCGTGCAGCCGGACTGGGTGATGCTGGGCCGCGCTGTCCAAGGTGATCTGGGTGGCCGGGCGAGCGGGTCGTTCGGACTGCCGAACAGTTTTGCCGGCTACCTGCTCCTGATTCTGCCGACTGCGGGCGCGCTGGCGCTGCGCCGATCGGCGACCGCGCCGGCGCGGGTCTGGTGGGGCTGGGTGACGGCGGTGCTGCTGGTGGGGCTTCTTTTGACGATCAGCCGCGGAGCCTGGATTGCGCTGGCCGTCGCCTTGGTCTTGGGGCCGCTGCTCGCGGGCCGCGGAGGATGGGGGCGGCGCCTGAAGCTGGCGACGGTGGTGGCGGGCGCGCTGGCGGTGGCGGCCGGGCTGGGCTGGTGGAAATCGCCGAAGCTCCGGGAACGGTTCACCGCGCTGGCTCTTGACGGCGGCGAGCGCACCCGGCCGATCATGTGGCGGGCCGCGTGGCAGTTGGCGCGGGAGCATCCGGTGCTCGGGGCGGGTGCGGGGAGCTACAACCCGCGGTTCGAGCGGCACCGGCCCGAGGGTTTCGCCGACGAACCGCTGTGGGCCCACAACGACTACCTCAACACGCTCTGCGATTACGGTGGAGCCGGCTTTGTCCTGCTGTTCGGCGGCTGGACCCTCATCCTCCTCCGCTGCGTCCGAAAGCCGGATACGGCCGGAGGCTCGCAGCGAAGCGGGCCCCGCGCGTCGACACCGGCGACCGCCGCGGGGATCGGGCTGCTGGCCTTTGCGCTGCACCTCGGCCTGGAGTTTCACCTCAAGCTGCCGGCGCTCGCGCTCGCGTTTGCGACAACCGCGGGCCTGGCCGTGGGCCGGCGTGGGGAAGGGATGGCGCCCGCCGCCGTCGAAGTCGGAACGGCGCCGGCCGGCCGGCCGGGGCGGCGGACGGTGGCGCTCTTGCTCGTCGGCGGCACCTGCG
>CAZENI010000504.1:0-6161 GCA_964513055.1 uncultured Opitutus sp. | reverse complement strand
TCAGCTGCGCGGGCATGACGAGGAACGGCGGGTCGGCGACCGGCGTGACCGTGACGAACTTCGGCATCATCGACAAGGCGCAGGACGCCTACGCGCTGCTGCCGAAACTCAAGGCCGCCGACCTCGACCTCGTGTTCTGCGACATGGTGACCTACGCGACGTCCGCGACCTTCGGCGCGATCATCCGCGGTCTCGATGTGCCGATCGTGCTGGTCGCGCTGCAGCCGCTGGCGGCGATGGACTACGCGAAGGCCACGACGCACATGCAGCTCGCGAACGATGATTTCTGCTCCGTGCCGGAATTCACCGGCGTGGCGATCCGCATGGGCAAGCGTCCGCCGGAGGTGATTCTCGGCACGCTGCACGACGACCCGGCGGCCGAGGCCGAACTCGTCGAGTGGTGCGAGATCGCGATGGCGCTGCACGACCTGAAGCGCGCGCGCCTCGGGCATTTCGGCCACCCGATCGAGCACATGCTCGACATGCAGACGGACCAGACCGCGCTCACCGCGGCCTTCGGCTGCCATGTCGTCCAGACGGAGGCGGATGATTTGCTCCGCGTCAGTCGCGACATCTCACCCACCGAGATTGCCGCCAAGAGTGCCGAGATTCTCACGCTCTTCGACACGCCCGACCCGAAGGCCGACCCGCTCACGCGCAAACTCACCGACGAAGACCTGCACATCGCCGCGCGCACCGCCGTCGCCCTCGACAAGTTCATCGCGCTCCACGAACTCGACGGCCTCGCCTACTATTACGAAGGAGAGGCGGGCAGCCCGCTCCGCGAACTCGTCACCAATCTCATCGTCGGCAACTCGCTGCTCACCGCTGCCGGTTTTCCGATGTGCGGCGAGTCGGACCTGAAGACGTGCGTCGCGATGTTGATCATGGATCGCCTCGGCATCGGCGGGAGTTTCGCCGAGTTTCACCCGATCGATTTCAAGGAGGGCTTCGTGCTGGTGGGGCACGACGGTCCGCATCACATCAACATTGCCGCCGCCAAGCCCGTGCTCCGCAGCCTCGTGAAATACCACGGCAAGCCCGGCAAGGGCGCGGGTGTGGAGTTCAAGATCAAGGAGGGCCCGATCACGATGCTCAGCATCGGCGTGACCGCCGCCGGCAAGTTCAAGTTCATCATCGCCGAGGGTGAGAGCGTCCATGGCCCGATCCCGGCGACTGGGAACACCAACACGCGCGGGTTCTTCCGTCCCGACGTGCGCACGTTTCTGAAGCGCTGGGTGGCGGAGGGGCCCACGCATCATTTCGCCCTCGGCATCGGCCATCGCGCGCAGGCGCTGCGCCGCATCGGCGAGGCGCTGGGCGTCGAGACGGTCGTCATCAACCTGGAGAAATAGCATGAAACCGCACCTGCCGCTCGCCCTGGCGCTCGCTCTGACGATCACGGCTTGCTCGGCCGCCGCGTCCGCACCGGCGCTCTCGCTCGAGGCCGGCTTCCGCGCGCCGCCGGCGGCGGCGCGCCCGCACACGTATTGGCTCTGGCTCAACGGCCATGTGCACCCCGCGACCGCGGCCGACGAACTCAAGGCGATGCAGGCGGCCGGCCTCGGCGGCGTGCTGCTCTTCGAGATGGGCGCGCGCGGCGACAAGGCGACTACGCCGCCGCCCGGCCCCGCGTTTCTCAGTGCCGAATGGGTGAAACAGCTCCGCGCGACCACCGAGCAGGCAAAGGGCCTCGGCCTGCAGGTCGACATGTCCGTCATCAGCAGTTGGGACATGGGCGGCCCGTGGATCGAGCCGAAGCACGCGGTCATGGGGCTCTACACCACCGAGGCGACCGCCTCCGGCGGCACAATGCTCGACGTCACGCTGCCGTTTCCGACGCCGGAGCGCGCCGCGCCGCTCGGTCCCGACGGGCGTCCGGCGTTCTGGACCGATGTCGCCGTATTGGCACTACGCGCGCCGCGGCGGCTGCCGGCGCATGAATTTGTGCTGCGGCTCGATCCGGTCGGCGTGCACGACCTTGCGGCGGTGGTGCTCGACCAGGGCAAGCCCAACGCGCCCGCCGCGCTCGCCGCGACAATGACGCCCGTCCGCGAGTTCAGCGTGGCCGTCTCGACCACCGGCACGGCCGAGGGCGATTTCGCCGAGGTGTTCCGTGGCGCGCTCACCGCTGCGCCGGGCGCGCAACGCTTCGCGCTGCCGGCCGGCACCCGCGCCACGTTTGTGCGGCTCCTCCTGCTGTCCGGCCACGACGCCGCGCGCCCGCGCTGGACGCTGGGTGAACTCGAGGTCATCGACACCGCCGGCCGCAACCTCGCGGCCTCGCATCGCGCCGATCAGACGCGCGATGGCGGGCTGCTCGTGCGCGAGCCGGTGCCGCTGACCTACACCGGCTGGAGCGCCGGCAAGCTCC
Organism: uncultured Opitutus sp.; assembly: GCA_964513055.1. GTDB lineage: Bacteria > Verrucomicrobiota > Verrucomicrobiia > Opitutales > Opitutaceae > ER46. Next base: position 3,787 of record CAZENI010000504.1, on the reverse strand, counting down.
ACGACGGCCTGCGCGAGGGCGCCGGCGGCGTCTTCGCGACTTCGGGACGGCCCTCGTTCGATGTCGCCGACGTGAAGGAGATCGTCGACGTCACCGCGCGGGTCGACCGCGAGGGCCGCCTGCGGTGGGACGCGCCGGCCGGCGCGTGGACGATCCTCCGCTACGTCTGCATGGTCACCGGCGAGAAACTCAAGGTGCCCAGCCCGTCGTCCGACGGCCTCGCGAGCGATCACCTCAACCCCGAGGCGACCCGCGTGCACATGAATCACGTGATCGCCCGGCTCCGCGACGGCCTCGGCGCCGACCTCTCGAAGAGCGGCCTCGAGAATCTTTACCTCGCGAGCTACGAGGTCGTCGGCCGCGTGTGGTCGCCCGTCTTCGCCGGAGAGTTCAAGCGCCGCCGCGGCTACGAGCTCACGCCGTATCTGCCGGCGATCTTCGGCGCGCGCATCGGCGGCCCGGAGACGACGGAGCGCTTCCTTTTCGACTACCGCAAGACGCTCGGCGAGGTCCTCGTCGACGCCTACTACCGCACCGCCGTGGAGGTCGCGCGCGCCGCGGGCCTGAAGATCAAGTCCGAGGCCGGCGGTCCCGGCCCGCCGATCCACACGCCGCCGATCGACGCGCTGCTCGCCAATGGCGCGGTCGACAGTGTGCAGGGTGAGTTCTGGCCGTTCTGGCCCGACAACGACGCGATCAACGTGATCAAGGAGCCGGCGTCCGCGGCGCACATTTACGGCAAGCCGCGGGTGCACCTCGAGGCGTTCACGTCGTTTCACCACTGGGCCGAGGGGCCGCAGGACCTGAAGGCGAGCGCGGACCGCGTGTTCACCGAGGGTGGCAACCATTTCGTCTGGCACACGTGGACGCATCAGGCGCCCGACTACGGCCTGCCCGGGCTTGTCTACGGCGCGGGCACGCACCTGAGCCGCAGCGTCACGTGGTGGCCGAAGGCGAAACCGTTTCTCGACTACCTCGCGCGCGGATCGTTCCTGCTGCAGCGCGGCCAGTTCGTGGCCGACGTGCTCTATTATTACGGCGACGGCGGCGCGAATTTCGTGCTGCCGCGGAAGAATCCGTCGACGCTCGGCCCTGGCTACGACTACGATGTCACCAACGCCGACGTGCTGCTGAATCGCTTCACCGTGCGCGACGGCCGGCTGACGCTGCCCGAGGGCACGAACTACGGCGTGCTCGTGCTGTCCGATCGCGACGACATCCATCCGGCCGTCCTCGCGAAGATCGAATCGCTCGTCGCCGCCGGCGCGAACGTCCTCGGCCGCCGTCCGACGCGCGCCACCGGGCTCGAGGGTTTCCCGGCGAGCGACGCCCGCGTGCGCGAACTCGCCGCGCGGCTCTGGGCCGATCTCGACGGCAAGACCCGCACGAGCCGTGCCCATGGCCGCGGCCGCGTCTTCACCGGCGTGCCCGAGCGCGCGGTGCTGGCGGCGATCGGCGTGGCGCCCGACTTCACCGCTCCCGCGACGCTCGACTTCACGCACCGGCGCGACGGGCCGGACGAAATTTATTTCGTTCGCAACAAGACGGCTCAGGTCGTGACCGCGACGGCCACGTTTCGCGCGGGCGCACGCACGCCGGAGTTCTGGGATCCCATCAGCGGAAAAATCTCCGGAGTGGCGGGCACCCGGCGCACCGCCGCCGGGGTTGAAGTGCCGCTTTCCTTCGCGCCCCAGGGATCGATGTTCGTGGTTTTCCGCGAGCGTTCCGCGGTGGCGCCGCAACCCGTGCTGACGCCGGTGAAGGAAGTCGCGCCGCTGGCGCTCGACCGCGACTGGACTGTCGACTTCGCGTCGCCGCTGGGCGCGCCGCCGCGCGCGACGCTGGCGCAGGTCGGTCCGTGGACGGACACACCGGATCCGGCGCGGACGTTTTTCGCGGGGGCCGGAACGTATCGGAAGACGTTCACGCTTCCCGCCGGCTGGCGCGCGCCGGGGCGGCGCGTGGAACTTGATCTCGGCCGGCTCTGGACGATCGGCGAAGTCACGCTGAACGGAAAATCCCTCGGCGTGCTCTGGACACCGCCGTTCCGCGTCGATTGCACCGACGCCCTGCGCGACGGTGCAAACGAACTCGCCGTCGAAGTGATCAACACATGGCACAACCGCCTCGTCGGCGATTTTCGCGGCCCCGTGGCGGAACGAAAGACCCGCACCAACATCGCCGTGTCGCAACGCAAGCCGTGGAAGGACCTCGAGCCGATCGCGTCGGGGCTCTTCGGCCCCGTGCGCCTCGTGCCCAGCCAGCTCAGCACCCCATGAATGCGTTTCCATTCCTTCATCCGCGGCGCCTGCTTGGGTGCCTGTCGGTCGCGATGCTGCTGCCCGCGCTCGGGGCGCAGGAGAAGCCCGCGGCGCAACCCTATCGCGAGCCCTTCGCGCAGTCGTTTCCGATCCGCGAGGAGCAGCACCGGCAGATCAAGGCCTACGCCGATCGACTGTTGCAGGAGCGGACGGAGCGGGCGCTGAGCCTCGGCGCGCCGGATTTCTCGAGCGCTGTCGCCTACGAGCGGTCGGTGGCGCCGTTGCGCGAGCGGGTGAAGGCGTTCTACGGCACGCCGCCGCCTGGGGCGAAGGCGGGCCGCGTGACGAAGTTCACGCCGGTCGGGGAGGACGCGGAGTGCACGGTGTTTCGCGTCTGGATCGAGGTCATCGAAGGCGTCGAGGCCTACGGCCTCTACCTGCTGCCGAAGCAACGGAGGGAGAAGGCGCCGCTGATCGTGGCGCAGCACGGCGGTGGCGGTAACCCCGAGGCGATTTGCGATCTGGATACGCGGGTCAACTACCGCGGCTTCGGGCGCGAGGCGGTGCGGCGCGGCTACATCGTCTGGGCGCCGGCGCTCGCGATGCGGAGCGCGTTCAGCGGCGACCCGGCGATCCCGGGGGCGAGCCGGGAGCTGCTCGACCAGAAGCTGAAGCTGGCGGGCACGAGCATCATCGGCCTCGAGCTGCATAAGATCCTCGAGAGCACGCGCACGCTGGTGCAAGTCCGGCCGGAGATCGACGCGGCGCGGGTCGGCATGACCGGGCTGTCGTGGGGCGGATTTTTCACGATGTATGCGGCGGCGCTGAGCCCGCTCATCAAGGTGGCGGCGCCGTCGGGCTACTTCCGGGACACGGCGCAGCTCCTGCGCAAGGCGACGGGGGACGTTGCGACCGCGGCCGAGCGCGAGCTCTTCGGCGCGCCCGGCCATTACCAGGCGATCGCGTTGATCTGTCCGCGACCCTGTCTCGTGGAGATCGGCGTGCAGGACGGGGCGTTGAATGACATGGCGGGCGCGCGCGCGGAGGTCGAGCGGGCGGCGGAGAGTTATCGCAAGCTCGGCGTGGCGGAGCGCTTCCAGTTCAACGCCCACGCGGGTGGTCACGAATTCGACACGCCCGCGGTGCTCGCGTTTTTCGACCGGCATCTCTGAGGCCGGCCGAACGCGGAAAACCGACAGTTCTGGCTGGAGTGCCGGGGCCGGCTGCGCCTCCCTCGCAGGCACAACGATGCGAACACGATGGCGCGGATGAACGTGAGGCAGATGTGGGCGGCGAAGCTGGCGGGGAAGCCCATGCCGGCGGCGATTGCGCTGCCCGGCAACGCGGCGGTGTCGGGGCAGCTCTCGCTCGCGGTGAAGCCGCGGACGGCGTTTGCCGGGCTGGTGCTGGGGATCGATCCGTCGCTGCGCGGCACGGGGCTGGCGCTGATCGAGTTCGCGCCGCCGCGGATGCCGGTGTTGCTGCGCTGCCAGACGGTGCGGGTGGCGCCGAAATACACGATGCCG
>CAZENI010000503.1:0-6184 GCA_964513055.1 uncultured Opitutus sp. | reverse complement strand
GAAATGCGCGCCGGTGTGCCGCTCATCTTCGTCGCGTTCGCCATCGCGGTCGTGTTGCTTCTCACGCTGCAAGCAGTGGCGCCGTGGTTGAGGACGGTTCCCCACAATCCCCTTCAGGATCTCGTATCCACTCCTGGCGACGCGGTGATTTTCGGCCTGCGCCTCAACGAGGGCGTCGACCTCGGCCCGTGGCGCGCGCGCGCGCCGGACGCACCGTGGAGCGCAATCGAGGAGACGCTGGCAACGCTTGCGGCCGGTGGCCTGCTGGTGCGCGCCGCGGAAAACGTCCGGCTGACCGATCGCGGCCGGCTCGTGGCCGACTCCATCGGCGCGGAGATCATGGCGGCGTTCGAGCCGCTGGTCGCAACCGCATGAAACCGGCGGTCTTTCCGAGGTGGAGCGGCTTGACCCCAATCCGCGGGTTCGGAGGAGCGGAACGCGTGAGCGTTTTGCACGAAAGCCTCACGGCTTCCGCTACCCAAGCGGTTGGGGATCTGTCCAGCCGCTCCACCGGTAGGGCGGGTCTCCTCGTGGCGGCACTTCTGCTGCCGTTCGCGCTGCGGGCGGCCGATCACGCGCTCGTGCTCCAGACGGACTTCGGACTCAAGGACGGAGCGGTCGCCGCGATGCGCGGCGTGGCGGTCGGCGTGCAGGCGCGCCTGCCCATCCACGATCTCTCGCACGAGAACACCCCGTTCAACATCTGGGAGGCGGCGTATCGCCTGAAGCAGGCGGCGCCGTTCTGGCCCGAGGGCACGGTGTTCGTTTCGGTCGTCGATCCGGGCGTCGGCACGGCGCGAAAATCCGTCGTGCTCAAGACGAAGTCCGGCCACCTGTTCGTCTCGCCCGACAACGGCACGCTCACGCTGGTCGCGGAGGAACTCGGCATCGCCGCCGTGCGCGAGATCGACGAGGCGCGGCACCGGCGGCGCGGCTCGGAGCGTTCCTACACGTTCCACGGACGGGACCTCTTCGCCTTCGTCGGGGCGCGGCTCGCGGCGGGCGTGGTGGCATTCGAGGACACCGGCCCGCTGCTGGAGGCGCGCGTCGTATCCATTTCCTACGAACGTCCGCGGCGCGAGGGCCGGACGCTCATCGGCACGATTCCGTCGCTCGATCCGCAGTTCGGCAACGTGTGGACCAACCTCGATGAGGCGCTGTTCGCCGAACTTGCGCCGAAGGTGGGCGAGCGTTTTCGCGTGACGATCGCGCGGGCCGGGCGGCCGGTGTTTGCGGGCGAGGTGCCCTACGTCCGCACCTTCGGCGACGTGGTGCCCGGGGCGCCGCTCCTTTATTTGAACAGCCTGATGAACGTGTCCCTTGCCCTCAACGTCGGCGACTTCGCGCGGAAGCACGGCGTCGCCAGTGGCGCCGAATGGAGCGTGCGCGTCGAAAAGGCCTCGCCATGAACGCCCGCCTCCTCCTGCCGGCCGTCGCGTGCGCGCTGGCGGCGCTTCTCGGCGGCTGCGCCTCGAAGGCGCCGCTCGACTACAAGCCGACGCTGGCGCGGTTCTTCCTCGAGTCGGCCAACGAAGGCGACGGCACCCCGCTGATGCTGCCGCGCAGCGGCGTGCGGCTCGCGGTCAACTCCAAGCCCGTGTTGACGGAGGGGGACTACACCAACGTCGAGATCGTGCAGGTCGACCTGGGCAAGTGCCTGTTTTTCCAGCTCTCGCCATCGGCGACGCGCGACTTCTACCGCATGTCGGTCTCGCACCAGGGCCGGCGGCTCGCGCTCGTCGTCAACGACGTGACGCTTGGCGCCCGGCGGATCGACGGCGCGATCACCAACGGCGTGATCTTCGTCTTTGCGGAGGTGCCGGACGAGGATCTGCCGGAGCTGGTGCGGAACCTGAAGAAGACCTCGGCCGCGCTGCAGAAGGAACTGGCCCGCCACTGATGAGCCGCCGGCGCGTGAGTTGTATTGTCATCGCGGTGACGCTGCTCGCCGCCGGCGCGGCGCGGGCGGCGGACCGCTTTCCGCTGGTGTGGCCCACGCCGAATCCGGCCTGGGCCGAGGGCAGGCCGCCGTCGCAGTGGCTGCAGCACGCGGGTTCGGGCGATCCCGCCTCGGGGGGCTTCGGCGGCGTGCGCGGCGGCGGGAGCCAGTTTCACGAGGGCATCGACATCCGCGCGGCGGCGCGCGACCGGCGCGGGGAGCCGCTCGACAGCGTGTTCGCGGCCATGCCGGGCGTGGTGCGGCACGTGAGCGCGTCGCCGGGCGAGAGCAGCTACGGGCGCTATCTCGTGCTCGAGCATCCGGCGATGACGCCGGCGGTCTACACACTCTACGCGCACCTGGCGCGGATCGAGCCGGGCGTGCGCGTCGGCCAGACCGTCGCCGCCGGCCAGACGATCGGGACGATGGGGCACAGCTCGGGCGGCTACATGATTCCCGCCGAGCGCTCGCACCTGCATTTCGAGATCGGGCTGGCGGTGACGCAGAATTTCCAAAGCTGGTATGACGGCGGCCGCTATGGCAGCCGCAACGAGCACGGCATGTGGAACGGCATGAACCTCCTCGGCGTGGACCCGCTCGGTTTCTACAACGAGTGGCGCGCCGGGCGCCTCGCCACGGTGCAGGATTTTTTTGCGCGGATGGAGCCGGCGGTGCGCCTGCGCATCGCGACGTATCGCAAGCCCGACTTCGTCACGCGCTATCCCTCGCTGCTGACGAAGCCGCTGCCGTTCGGCCCGGTGGCCGGCTGGGAGGTGAGCTTCAACTGGACGGGCCTGCCGTTTGCCTGGACGCCGCTGACGGCCGCCGAGGTCGTGGGACTGCCGCCGGGCCAGCCGCGGCTGATCGAGGTCAACGCGGCGCTCGAGCGTCGCGAACGGAGCAAGAGCCTCGCGGTCAACCGGCGCGGCACGTGGACCGCCGGCAAGGATCTGCAGATCGTGCTGCAGCAGCTCTTCGGGCGGTGAGGGTGCCTGGCTGCAAGCGCGCTGCCCGGGTGAATGGCGGCACGCCCGCAATGAGGGCGGTTGGGGACAACCGCCCCTACCTTCAACTCTGCGGCTTCAGCGTCTCGAGCAGCGCCTGAAAATGCGGGTGCGCCTTCAGCGCGTCCAGATCGGGATCCTGCTGCATCCAGTCGAAGTCGCGGTAGCCGAGCTTCACGGCGGCGTGCAGTTCCTTCAGGGCGGCGCTCTTGCGTTTCGTGAGCGCGAGGCTGCACGCGAGGTTGTAGCGCGCCGTGGCGTTGTCCGGCTGCAGCTTCACGAGCTTGCGATCCATCCGCAGCCCCTCGGCGATGCGGCCCTGGCGGGTGTAGAGGCCGCCGAGGATTTCCACCACCGCCGCATAGGCCGGCTGGCGGCGCAGGACGGACTCGAAGAAGACGATTTCGAATTCCGGGTCGGACGCTTCTTTCTTGGGCATCGGGAACGTGCTGCGCTCAGCCGCGGCGCGGGCAGGTGCCGGTCTCGCGGAAAACATTGCAGTGCGCGCTCACCTGCAGGCGCTGCGTCACGGGCGTGAGGCCGAGCTTCGAGGAAACCGTGCTCCCATACCACGACATGAAGGGCGCACTGATCTCGAAGATTTTGTCACAGTCGATGCACACGACCTGGGCGATCTGCGTGCTGTCGCCCTCGCGGTTGGCGCGGTAGAATTTCTCGCCGGAGCCGATGTCCACCTCGCGCAGCAGCGCGCTCTCCGTCATGATCGGCAGCGTGCGGTAGACGGTCGCCCGCGACACGGAGTCGTCGATGGCGCGCGCGTGGTCGAGGAGCTGCTCCGCCGTGAAATGCTCCGTCTGCGCGAAGGCCGCGTCGAAGATCGCCTGCCGCTGATCCGTGGCCCGGAGACCTTTCTTCGTCAGAAAACTGCGGAATTTTTCGCGGGCGGCGGCAATGCTCACGCGGCGACTGTTCGCCGCGGGCGCGGGGGCTGTCAATGGGATCGTGCGCCGCGCCGCACGGCGGCGGAAAAGAATTTGCCCCGCTCCGCGCGCGCCGCCGTGATGCGCGCGATGATCGTCGGGGTTCATCCGCTGGCCGGGTTCGACAAGCTGCTGCACTATCGCGTGCCGGAGTCGCTGCGCGCGGAAATCGGCGTCGGCTCGCTCGTGCGCGTGCCAGTGGTCAACGCGCTGAAGCTCGGCATCGTCGGCGAGATCGGGGCGCCAAAGGATTTTCCGATCGATCGGCTGAAGCTGGTCGCGCAGGTCGTGCATCCGTTTCCCGCGCTGCCGCCGGATCTGCTCGGGCTCGCGCGCTGGATGGCGCGCTACTATGCATGCGGCCTCGACAGCATCATCGAGACGATGATTCCCGCGGCCGTGCGGCGCGGGGCCGGGCTCAAGCAGGAGAAGCTGCTCGCGATCGCGCAGAAGCTCACGCCCGAGGACCTCGCGATCCTGGAGAAACGCGCGCCGCAGCAGGCGAAGCTCTACCGATTTCTCGAACAGCAGTTCCGCCCGCAGGCGAAGAGCCTCGTGCTCTCACGGCTCGGCCAGACGGCGGCGGTCGTGACCGCGTTGCTCAAGCGCGGCGCGATCCGCGAAGAGACGCGGCGGATCGAACGCGTGGCCTACGAGGACGATCACGCGCACGGCGAACTGGTCGCGGCGCAGCCGCACGTGCTCAACGAGGAGCAGCAGGCGGCGGTCGACGCGCTCTCGGCGCGGCTCGGCGAAAACAAGTTCGGCGTCTCGCTGCTGCACGGCATCACCGGCTCCGGCAAGACGGAGGTCTACCTCCGCGCGATCGCGACGGCGCTGCACGCGGGCGGCGGCGTGGTGTTTCTCGTGCCGGAGGTGGCGCTGACGCCGCAGACGGTGGCGCGGCTGCGCTCGCGGCTCGAGGCGATCGCGCACGGCACGCGCTGCGTGGTGTGGCACAGCCATCTCAGCGAGGGCGAGCGGCTCGATGGCTGGCTCGCGCTCGCGACGGGCGAGGCGCGCGTGGTGGTCGGCGCCCGCTCGGCGATCTTCGCGCCCGTGCAGCACGTGCGGCTGATCGTCGTCGATGAGGAGCACGAGCCGGCCTACAAACAGGATGAGACGCCGCGCTATCACGGGCGCGATGTGGCGGTGATGCGCGCGAAGCTCGCCGGCGCCGTCTGCCTGCTCGGCTCCGCCACGCCCTCGCTGGAGAGCTTCACCAACGTCGAGTCGGGCAAGTATCAGTTGCTGCAGCTCACGCAGCGGGTCGACGCGCGCAAGCTGCCCTTCATCGACGTCGTGGATCTGCGGATCGAGGCGATGAAGCAGCGCACGCTGCCGTCGCTCTCGGGCAAGCTCGTCCGCGCGATGCAGGACCGCCTCGAGAAGCGCGAGCAGACGATCCTGTTCATCAACCGCCGCGGCTACTCGACCTCGATGCTCTGCACGAAATGCGGCCACGTCGAGGAATGCGCGCACTGCAGCATCACGATGACGTATCACCGCAGCGACGAAATGCTGCGCTGCCATCTCTGCGCGGCGGAGCGGGCGGCGCCGCTGCGCTGCCCGAAGTGCGGCGCGCCGGAGATCCGCTGGCGCGGCCTTGGCACCCAGCGGGTCGAGGAGGCGGTGCGCCGGGTCGTGCCCCGGGCCCGCATCGAACGGATGGATACGGACACGATGTCCCGGAAGAACCGCTTCCGCGAGGTGCTGGCGTCGTTTCGCGCCGGGCAGATCGACGTGCTCGTCGGCACGCAGATGATCGGCAAGGGGCTCGACTTTCCCAATGTCACGCTGGTCGGGCTGGTCGACGCCGACATGTCGATGCACATCCCGGATTTCCGGGCGAACGAGCGCACGTTCCAACTGCTCGTGCAGGTGGCGGGACGCGCGGGTCGCGGCGACCGGGCGGGCGAGGTGATCGTGCAGACGTTCACGCCCCAGGCCGAGGCCATCCAGTTCTCGCGGCACGCGGACTTCGCCGGGTTCGCCGCGTCGGAGCTCGCGATCCGGCGGGCGTATCATTATCCGCCCTACCGGCACCTGATCCATCATCTCTTCCGCGGCCAGAACCCGGAGAAACTCAAGTTCTTCGCCGAGCACTGGGCGAAGCTGGTGGAAAAAACCTTCGGCGACCGGGTCGAGCTGCGCGGGCCGTCGGCCTCGCCGATCGAGAAGATCAAGGACGAATACCGCTGGCAGCTCTGGTATTTCACCAATGCCGTGACGAAGGTCGTGCCGGAGTTGCAGCGCCTGCGCGAGGCGTTCGCCTGGCCCGATGATCTCACGCAGGTGCT
>CAZENI010000502.1:0-6221 GCA_964513055.1 uncultured Opitutus sp. | reverse complement strand
GTCGATTTCTGGCGCTCACCCGAGCCCGATTTCTCCAAGTCGAAACGCGCGAAGGGCCCGCTCCCGAACATGATTCGCGACGCGCGCCACAAGTTCGACGTGCTCCAGCCCAACCTCCAGCTCCTCAAGGGCGGCGAGTCCCTGCTGGGCGGCGCCATCACGATCGAGCCCGCCCTCGGTCATACCAGCGGACACTCCATCTTCCGGATCAAGTCGGGCCAGGAATCGCTCCTGCATTTCATGGACGTCGCGCACCACCACACGCTGATGTTTTCGAATCCGGCGTGGGGCATCGCCTTCGACCACGAGCCGGAGCAGGCGATCGACACGCGGAAGAAACTCTTCGCCCGGCTCGCCGCCACGCACGAGCGCGCCTACGGCTTCCATCTGCCGTGGCCCGGGATCGGCCGCATCGTCACCCGCCCCGGCGGCGCCGGCGGCTACGCCTGGGAAGCCGAGCGCTGGAGCTGGGGATCGTAGCCGGCGCACGGCTCCGGTAGGGCGAGGCGTCCCCGCCGAGCCGTCGCGGAATGCGCGCGAGTGGCCGGTCTCCTGCTGGCCAGCGCCCCGCGCGACGGCTCGCCGGGACGGTTCGCCCTACCCTTCGCTCTCAGCTCTCAACTTTTCCTGAACACCAGCACATGCTGCCGCGGCAGCGACGCGATGTTCTGCTCGAACGTCACGCCCGCGTGCACGGCCATCTCCTTCTTCACCTGCGCCACCGTCATCTTGTGCAGCGGCTTGATCGGCACCGCCGGATCCTCGCCGCGGTATTCGACATAGACGAGCCGCCCGCCCGGCTTCAGCGCCCGGATCATCGCCGTCGCCATCTCATATGGGTAATCGAACTCGTGATACACGTCCACCAGCAGGATCAGATCGCACGAGCCGGCGGGCAGCTTCGGGTCCTGCACGGTGCCGAGCACGGGTTTCACGATGTCGCCGACGCCGCGTTTCTTCATGTTCGCCATCAGCAGGTCCAGGAACTCCTGCTGGATCTCGACGCCGAAGACCGTGCCCTTCTCCCCAACGATCCGCGCCATCCGCCACGAAAAATAGCCGCTGCCCGCGCCGACATCCGCCACCACGTCGCCCGCCTTCAGCTTCAATTCCGCGAGCAACAGATCCGTCCGCTCCTCCTCCTCGCGCTCCGGCCGCTCCAGCCAGCTCGCACCCTGGTGCCCCATCACCTGCGCGATCTCGCGGCCGAAATAATACTTGCCGATCCCGTCGCGCGTCTTGCGGCCGGCCTCGTAGCGCGCCTCGGCCGGACGGGCGTCAGCGGCGGCGAAAGCGAAACCGGCACTCGCCAGGCAGAGCGAAAGGCACAAAAGCGTTTTGAAGGAGCGCATGGGAACGAGGGGCTCCGGCAATCAACGCAAACGCCGCCCGCTTGTCCATCGTCGGCAAGCATTCGCATTCCCGCCTTCAGGCGGAAGGACTGCCGGATTCCGCCCGAAGGCGGGACGACGAACATCCGGATTGCGGCGGACCGCCGGACAGGAAAACTCCGCCCATGACCCCGCCCCGCTGGATCCGGTTTTCCCTCCTGGTCGCACTCGCCCCGCTTGCCGCCTCCGCCGCCGCGCCCGCGCGGCCCAACATCATCTTCATCCTCACCGACGATCAGGGCTACGGCGACATCTCCGCCCACGGCAACCCGATCCTCAAGACGCCGCACCTCGATCGGCTCCACGTCGAGGGCGTGCGCTTCACCGACTTTCACGTCAGCCCCACCTGCGCCCCGACGCGCAGCGCGCTCAACACCGGGCGCCACGAATTCAAGAACGGGATCACGCACACCATCTTCGAACGCGAGCGGATGACGCTGCAGGCGACCACGCTCCCGCAGGTGCTGAAGTCGGCCGGTTACACCACGGGCATCTTCGGCAAATGGCATCTCGGCGACGAGGACGCGTATCAGCCCGAGCGCCGCGGCTTCGACGAAGTCTTCATCCACGGCGGCGGCGGCATCGGCCAGATCTACCCCGGCTCCTGCGGCGACGCGCCCGGCAACACGTATTTCGATCCCGCGATCAAGCACAACGGGAAGTTCGAAAAGACGAAGGGCTACTGCACCGACGTGTTCTTCGCGCAGGCGATGAAGTGGATCGATGCCGTGAAGGGCCGCCAGCCGTTCTACGCCTATATCACGCCGAACGCCCCGCACGCCCCGCTGCAGGTGCGGCCCGAGGACGAGGCGCGTTACACCGGCAAGGTCCCCGAGGCCAACACCGCGAAGTATTTCGGCATGGTCGCGAACATCGACGACAACGTCGGCCGCCTCCTCGCCCACCTGCGCGACGCCGGCCTCGAGCAAAACACGCTCGTCGTTTTCATGAACGACAACGGCGGCACCGGCGGCGTGCGCATCTTCAACGCCGGCATGCGCGCCCAGAAGGGCACGCCCTGGCTCGGCGGCACGCGCTCGTCGTCGTTCTGGCGCTGGCCCGCGCGCCTGAAGCCGGCCGATGTGTCCGCGCTCGCCGCCCACATCGATTTCTTCCCGACCATCGCCGAGCTCGCCGGCGTGAAACTCACGCCCGCCGTCGCGCAACAGATCGAGGGTCGCAGCCTCGTGCCGCTGCTGATGAATCCCGCCGCCCCGTGGCCCGAGCGCACGCTCGTGACGCACGTCGGCCGCTGGCCGCGTTTCTCCGAGCCGGATAACGCCAAGTTCACCAACTGCTCCGTCCGCACCAAGCGCTGGCACCTCGTGTCGACCAAGGGCGGCGCGCAGCCGGCCTGGGAACTCTACGACGTCGCCGCCGATCCCGGCGAGCAGACCGACGTCGCCGCGCAGCACGCCGACGTCGTGAAGAAGATGAGCGCCGACTACGACGCGTGGTGGCAGGCGACGCGCCCGCTGCTGGTCAACGAGCAGGCGATCGGCCCGAAGCTGAATCCGTTCAAGGAGCAGTATTGGAAACAATTCGGCGGCGGCCCCACGCCCGAGGAAGCGCACATCATGGAGCCGAGCCACCGCGAAGTGCCCGGCGCCAAGAACGCGAAGAAGAAGAAGGCGTAAGCGGAATTCGCGCCGCCCGAATCCGAGGTGGAGCGCGTTGTCCCCAACGCGCTTCACGACTCCCGAACGCGAGGAAGAGATTCGCGCGCTCCCAAGCTTCGAACCAGCGTCTTGGGGACAAGCCGCTCCACCTTTCAGTCTGTGTCACTCCGCGATCGCGGCCCGAGACGGCGCTTTCCGCAATACCACGACGGCCCCCTGACTCGCGAGCAAGGCCAGCCAGAGCCACCCGATCGGCACTGCCGGTGTGACGGCCTTTGCGCCGACCATGCCGGCGACGACCGTCACGCCACCGATGGCCGCCAGCACCCAGCGCAGGCGATCCGTGAGACCGCCGCGCAGTTGAGTCACGAAGAGCAGCACGGCCGAGATCAACACGCACAGCGCGCCGACTTCCACCCGTTCCCAGGACCAGGCGGCGCCGCGGTTTTGCGCCGCCCAGATCATGCCGAGCCCGATGCCGAGCAGAACGAGCCCGCAGCTCGCCGCGCTCAGCCGGAAGATCACCGTCCGCAGCTCCCGCCGCTCCGCCGCCGCCAGCGGCCGGCGCCAGGCTTTGACCAGCGCACACAACCCGATCAACCCGGCCCCGAAGACACTGAGATATCCGCTCGTGATGAGCAGCACATGCGTGCCCAGCAGCGGCGTCATTCTCCGCGCCGAAAACTCCCCCGCGATCGCCACCAGCAACGCCACCCCGCCGGCGCCGAGCAGCAGCAGGACGCCGCGCACCGCCCACGACGCCGGCCACCACGGCGCCCGCACCCGCTCGAACTCCCGCGCGAGCCCGTGCACCTCGCCGAGCCGCGCCACGCTCGTGGTGAAGGCCTCGTTCTCCGCCACGCCGTTGCGGCGTAGCGACGCGATGTGATCGCGCAGGTGGCACTCGAGTTCACGCAGCGTCTCCTCCTGTCCGGGCAACGCCGCGGCCATTTGTTCGCGCCAGCCTGAAATCCTTCCCTCCAGTTCATTCATGTTGCGCGTCTCCCGTTTTGCTCCTCCGCGGTCATCGTTGAAAAATGACTCCGCATCACATTCACCGTCCATGCGCGCCAGAGCAGGAAAAGCCCGCCCAGGGCGAGGACGAGCACCGTCACAGTCACGGCGTAGGGAAACCTGGCGCCGGCCAACGCATATCCGCCCAGCATCCAGACCGCGAGCAGTGCAAAGGCCGCGATGCTTCGCGCATCGGCGCGCGTGGGTCGTTCCAGGAATCGCCCACCTGCTCGCATCGCGAGCGCACAGACCGTCGAAAGGACAATCGCCACCAGAATCCAAAAGACCGCCATATCGGGATTCGGGCCGAGGTGTTTTCCACTGAGGAGCCGCGTGAGCGCCCAAGTCGACCAGGTTAAATAGAACATGCATCCCAGCAGGCCCAGGATCGCCGTAGTGTAAGCAAGCACCCTTTTCTCCCAGGAGTGCATCGCGCCGAACCACCGCGACTGCGTGCGGTGGAATTCCCGCCCCACCGCCGCCGCATCGCCGAGCTGCCTCACCGCCGCATCAAACGCGGCCGCTCCGCTCACCCCCTCGCGTTGCAACGCCTCGACGTGATCTCTCAGATGCTCCTCCAACTCCCGCACTGCCTCCGGCCGGTCCGGCAGCGCTTCCGTCATCCGCACCCGCCACGCCGCCATTTCCTTTTCGCGTGCGTGCTCAGGCATGGCTCAGCCCTCCCTTGCCCCACGCGCGCCGCAGCGTCTCGTGCACCGTCAGCCACTGCGCCCTCTGCTCCGCCAGATGCTTCTTCCCCGCCGCCTTGATCGCATAGTATTTTCGCTTCCGGCCCGTCTCCGCCTCCCGCCAGTGCGCCTCCACGTAGCGGTGTTCCTCCAGCCAGTGCAGCACCGGATACAGCATGCCGTCCGTCCACTCCATCTCTCCGCCCGACAGCTCGCGCACCCGCTGGATGATCGCGTAGCCGTAACTTTCGCCGTCCTCCAGAATCGATAGCACCAGCGGCACCGTCGACGCCGCCACGAGGTCCTTCGCGAGTTTCATGGCACTGCTATGCCTAGCAGTGTAATGTATTGCAAGCGCGAAATCCCTCCGCCCGCCACCTGCACCCACCGCCCCGCCCCGCGCGCGTCCGCGGATTGACCCCGGCCGCCTTCGTGCGCACCAACGTCGCATGCCGTCACCCCGCGTGTTTCGCGCCCTGCTCCTCGCTCTCGCCGGTCTCCTCGCCGGCACCGTCGCGCCCGCGCTCCGCGCCGCCAGCGCGTCGATCACCTACCCGGCGCAGCCCGGCCCCGGCGCTGGCAAGCACCTCGTGTTTCTCACCGGCGACGAGGAATACCGCGGCGAGGAAGGGCTGCCCATGCTCGCCAAAATCCTCAGCCAGCGCCACGGCTTCAAGTGCACCGTGCTCTTCGCGCTCGATCCCGACGGCACGATCAACCCCGACAACAACGCGAGCGTCGGCCATCCCGAGGCGCTCGCCACCGCCGACGGCATCGTCATGGCGCTGCGCTTCCGCCAGTGGCCCGACGCCGCGATGAAGCTCTTCGCCGACGCCGTCGAGCGCGGCGTGCCGATCGTCGGCCTGCGCACGAGCACGCATGCGTTCCGCTTCCCCGCGAACCACCCGGGCGCGTATAAGCATTTCAATGACTTCGGCCGGAATGTGCTCGGCGAAAACTGGGTGAGCCACTGGGGCGCCAACCGCCGCGGCGCCACCCGCGGCATCGTCGAGCCCGGCAAGGAGCACGACCCCATCCTCCGCGGCGTCCGCGACGTCTTCGGCGACTCCGGCGTCTACGAGACCCATCCCGTCGCCGGCTCGCGTCTCCTGCTCCGCGGCCAGGTGTTGAAGGGCATGAATCCGAACGACCTGCCCGACCTCGAGCAGCGCAAGGTGCGCAAGGCCGACGGCCAGGAGCAGGGCATCAACAATCCGATGATGCCGATCGCGTGGACGCGCCTGAATCGCAACGCCAACGGCACCACCAATCGCGTCTTCTGCACCACGATGGGCGCCGCCACCGACCTCCTGAACGAGGGCCTCCGCCGCCTCGTGGTCAACGCCGTCCTCTCCGGCTTCGGCCTCGAGATTCCCGCCGAGACCGACGTGCGCTTCGTCGATCCCTACGAGCCCGCGCCGTATGCCTTCAAGGGCTACCGCCGCGGCCTCACCCCCGACGATCACGCTCTGGGCAAGACGCTCCGCGCCGGCGATCCCATCCCCGCG
>CAZENI010000501.1:0-6225 GCA_964513055.1 uncultured Opitutus sp. | reverse complement strand
GCGGGCGGCCTCGACCGCGGCATTGAGCGCGAGGATGTTGGTCTGGAACGCGATCTCGTCGATCGTCTTGATGATTTTGGCGATGTCGTCGCTGGACGCCTTGATGTCGTTCATCGCGACGGCCATCGCCTGCATGTCGGTGGCGCCGGCAGCGGCGGTCCGGTTCGCCTCGCGGGCGAGGTCGTTGGCCTTCTGCGCATTCTCGGCGTTGCGCTTGGTCATGCTCGACATCTCCTCGAGCGAGGAACTGGTCTCCTCGAGCGAGGCCGCCTGCTGGCTCGAGCCGGTGGCGAGGTTCTGGCTGGCCGCGGCCACCTGGCCGGCCGCCGCCGCGGTCTGCTCGGCCCCGGCCGAGAGCGTGCCGGCGATGCCGGCGATCGAGCGCGTGACGTCGCGGGTGATGAAGAGGGAAATCGCCAGGCCGAGCACGGCGGCGACACTGAGACCGATGATGAGGGTGCGGCTCGCCTGGCCCAACGCCGTGGCGGCGCTGGCCGTGCTGACGGTGGCGTCGCCGAGGGAACTCAGCGAAGCGCTCTTGGCGGCGGCCAGGACGTTGTTGGCGGCATCGCCGCGCTTGGCGGCCAGGTCGTTGAGCACCTTCTGCTGACTGACGAGCGCAGCGAGCGCGGCCTCGTAGGTGTTGGCCGCCGTCTGAATCGCGCGCAGTTGCTCGATGTCGGCCGGATCTTTCGTAAGCGGCAGCGTCTCGTCGACCTTGGCCTTGATCCGCGGAAACGCCTTCTGCGCCGCATCGAAGTCGGCCGCACTCCGCTCGGCCTGGCCCTTCCACACGCTGATGCGGCACGTGTTGCCCTCGTCGATGATGTCGTTCACGAGCGTGATCTTGCGGTGGCGCTGCGCGAGCTTGTCCCCGGCTTGGCTGGACTGAATCTCCTCGGCCAGGCGCTTGTTCTGCCCGGCAAGATAGGCGTCGGCGGCGGTCATGAAGGCTCGGGCGCCCGCATTCAACTCGGCGCGGGATTTCTCCATCGCCTTGTCGGTCTCGACGGTTTGCTGCAGGAGCTTCTCGTAAGTGCGCACCTCGGCCTCGGCCTTTTCGGCGGAGGTCAGGAGTTCCTTCAGGGCCGCGCTGCTGGCGCCGAGCTTCCTGGCCTCGCCGAGGTGCTTCTGCACGTCGGCCAGGTGCTGGCGGCCGCGCTGCAGGTAGGACTCCTCGCCGAGCAGGCCGTAGGCGCGGATTTCATACATCGTCAGGAGCGCCGAGCGCTCGACCTCGTTGGCCACGGTGATCTCCGGCACGCTTTCACGCTGCAGGCCGGTGGTCGTCGCCTTCACACCCTGCATGTTCCAGATCGCGACCGACCCGAGGAGGATGGCGACGAGGAGGACGAGAGCGAAGCCGAGTCCGATTTTGGTGCCGAGTTTCATTTTATTCATGTGGAGGCGATGCTGGGGGTTGCCGAACGGATGGAAGAGCGGGTGCGGATCAGGCGGCGAGCAGGACGTCCAGATCGAGGAGCGTCTTCAGGCCACCTTTGACCTTGGCCATGCCGACGATGTGACTCCCGCCGCCGCCCGACATGATTTCGGGAGCGGCCTCGATGTCTTCGGCGGCCAGAAGCACGACCTCGTCGACCGCGTCGACGATCAATCCGGTCGCGGTCACGGCGGAGCGGCCGCCGGCGACCTGCACCACGATGATGCAGGCTCGCTCCTGGGCGTCGGCCGTGGGAAGTCCGAAACGGATCCGCAGATCGATGACGGGGATGATCCGCCCTCGCAGGTTGATGACGCCCCGGACGTGCGGCGGCATCTGCGGCACGCTGGTGATCGCAGTCTGCCGGATGATCTCGCGCGTGCAGAGGACCTTGATCCCGTAGTGTTCGGAGCCGACCTGAAAGGTCAGGTATTTCTCACTGGAGGCGGCGGCGGACGGTTCGACGGAGGCCGGGTTGGCGTGCATTACCCATCGATCGTCTCCGGCGCGGCCCGGAGTATCAGGGAGCTCCCGCTGGCGCTTCGATTTTCCTTAGGCGCCCTGGGGTGAATCCCGGCGGCTCACAGTTTCGTGAGGCCCGCGCGCAGGGCTTGTTTCGTCAAGCCCGCGACGCTGCTCACGCCGAGCTTGGCCATGAGATTCAACCGATGCGTCTCGACGGTCTTCGCGCTGACCCCGAGGCCGAAGGCGATTTCCTTCGTCGTGTGCCCGTCGGCGATCTGCGTGAGGATCGCCTTCTCCCGTCCGGAGAGAGACTCCACGCCGCCCTGCGCCCCGGTCCGCCGCTGCAACTCCTGCACGACGACCGTGGAGATCTCCGGGCAGAGATAGACCTGCCCGGCCAGCACGGCGCGCAGAGCCAGCACGAGTTGCCCGGCGGCATGCGTCTTCAGGAGGTAGCCCCGGGCGCCGGCGCCCAGGGCCGCGCGCACGACCGACGGCTCCGCGTTGGCGGTGAGCACCATGACCTTGATTTCCGGATACGCTTGGATCACACGCTGGGTCAGCGCCACCCCGCCTCCCCCCGGCAACTCGAGGTCCATGATCACCAGGTCAGGCCGCGTCTTGACGATCAACGACCAGGCCGCGTCGGTGTCGAACGCACTGCCGACGATCTTCCAGTCGGCATGCGCGCCAAGGAGCAACCGCAGGCCGTCCCGCATGATCTGGTGATCGTCGACGAGGAGCAGGCGGGCGGGAATCATGGTTCAGGGCGCCGGGGGCGAAGCCAGCGCCGCCCGCCGGACGTGCGCCTCGTCGATGAGCTCGCGCACCGTGGCGAGCATCTTCTGCACGAGAAAGGGCTTGGGCAGGAAACGCAGCGGCGGGGCGAAGTTCGACTCCAGTTCCACGCGGTGGGCCGGCACGCCGCTCATCGCGACAATCGGCAGCTCCGGCCGGAGCCGCCGCAACGCCCGCATCGACTGCGTCCCGTCCATCACCGGCATCATCATGTCCGTGATCACCAGCGCGATTTGCGGGAGGTTCTGCACAAACACGGCGATCCCCTCGACCCCATCGCCCGCCAGCAGGACCTGGTAGCCGCTCCCGACGAGCGTGCGCTGCAACGCCGCCCGGATGGTGGCATCGTCCTCGATCACCAGGATCAATTCGGCGCGGCCCTGCAGCGTCGTCTGCGCCAGTTCCATCGCGGACTCCTCGATCGCGGAAACCCGGGCGGGGAGGTAGACCGTAAAGGACGACCCCAGCCCTTCCTGGCTCTCGACGGTGATGAAGCCGCCGTGGCTCCGCACGATTCCCAGCACCGTCGCGAGGCCGAGCCCGGTGCCCTGCCCGACTGGCTTGGTGGTGAAGAAGGGATCGAAGATCTTCTCAAGCACCGCGGGCGACATGCCTGCCCCGGTGTCCGCGACGCGCAGGGCCAGATACCGGCCGGGCGCGGCGTGTTCCTGCCGCGCGGCGAACTCGGCGTCGACGTGCACGTTTTCCGCCAGGAGCGAAAGCTCACCGCCGTCCGGCATCGCGTCGCGCGCGTTGACGCAGAGGTTGAGCACCACCTGATGGATCTGCGTCCGGTCTCCGTCGACCGTCCACAAATCCTTCGGCACCTGCAATGCCAGCACGAGGTTCTTCGGAAAAGTCCCGCGCACCATCTGCGCCATGTCCTTGATGACGGCCGCGACGTTCACCGGCGCCCGCGGGGACTCGCTCCCGCGGCCGAACAACAGCAACTGCTGCACGATGTCGGCCCCGCGCCGCGCGCTGTCGGAGAGGAGCTGGATCAGTTCGCGGTCGGCGGCGGTCTCGGCCGAATCCGCCAGCATCCCCGCCGCCATCAGAATCGGCGTCAGGACGTTGTTCAGATCGTGGGCGACGCCGCTCGCGAGCGAGCCGAGGCTTTCGAGCCGCTGGGCCCGGAGGAACTGGGCCTCGATCCGTTTGGACTCCGTGATGTCGGTGATGACCAGCAGCACGGCGTTCGCCTGCCCGCGCTCGTCGTGCACGACGGTCGCCCGCAGGCGCACGTCCAGCTCCTTCAGCCCGGCGGACACGTGGCGGCGCTCGCCGGCCCACTCCCCCTTCGAAAGCAGTTCGCGCCACACCGCGTCGTGGTTCGCCGGCAGTTCCCGATAGACAATGTCCTCGTAGATCCGGCCGACCGCCTGTTCCCGGCTGAGGCCGTAGAGCCGCTCGGCCCCACGATTCCAGAACGTGACCCGATGATCCAAATCCAGCACAAGGATCGCGTCCTGCGTGACGTCGAGGAGCGCGGCCTGTTCCCGGATGCGGGCGTCGGCGAGCCTGCGTTCAGTGATATCCTCCTTCACCGCGAGGTAGTGCGTGATCCGTCCGCTCTCGTCGGCGATGGGCGAGATGGTCGCGGTTTCCCAGAAGAGCTCGCCGTTCTTCTTGCGGTTGTGGAATTCGCCGCGCCATTCCCGGCCGGAGCTGATGGTCCGCCACATCTCGCGATACACGTCAGTCGAGAGCTCGCCCGACCGGAGGATGCGCGGGTTCAAGCCTCGCGCCTCCTCGAACGTGTAGCCGGTCGTGGCGGTGAAGCTCGGATTCACATACTCGATCGCGCCGGTCGCATCGGTGATGACGACGGTGACGGGGCTCTGCTCGACGGCGCGGGAGAGTTTGCGGAGTTCCGCCTCGGCCTGGCGCTGGGCGGTCACATCCATGGCGATGACCAGCGTGGCCGGGGCGCCGCCGAAACTCACGCGGGTGCTCACCACCGCCATCTCGACCGTCCGCCCGTCCAGACGCAGCCACTTCTGCGGGATCATCGGGAGCGACTGCCCCTCGGTCACCAGTTCGCTCAGCCGGTGTTCGACCAACGCGCGGGAGTCCGGATGGATGAACTGGCGAAGCGGCAGGCCGATGAGCTCGGCCGGGGAGTCGGCTCCCGCCATTCGCGCCGCCGCTGCATTCGCGAAGATCACCCGGCCGTTGGCATGCACCACCACCGACTCCGGCGAGAGTTCGACCAGCGTCCGGTAGCGCGCCTCGCTCTCGCGGAGGCTGGTCTCGGCCTGGATGCGTGCGGTGATGTCCGAGATGATCCCATGCCAGAGGGTGCCACCGTCCTCCGTGCGCTCCGGCATCGCATCGCAGAGGCGCCAGCGCACCCCCTGCCGCGGCAGCTTGACGCGATACTCGCAGTGAAACGGCTGCAGCGTCCGCGCCGACTCGTGAATCTCGGCGCCGACCCGCGCCAAGTCGTCCGGGTGGAGCCGGCCAAACACCGGCGTCGCATCCGTCCGCACCTCTTCCGGCGTCACCTCGTAGATGTCGGTGATGCCCGCGCTCGCGAACGGAAACCACGAGCGACCGTCCAGCCCAAGCCGATACTGATAGATCACGCCCGGCACCTGCGCGGCCAGCTTGGCGAGCATGGCGTGGCTCTGGCGCAACGCCTCTTCCGCCACCTTCCGCGGAGTGATGTCCTGCACGAGGCCGTCGGCTCCGCGAATGCTCCCCTGCGGATCCCGCCGCAACACCACGGTGCCGCGCACCCAGCGGATCGTGCCATCCTTGTGCCGAATCCGGTGCTCGAGCGGCGCCAGGGCCTCCCCGCGGAGCGCCGCCGACCAGTGCTCCCGCACCTCCGCCCGCTCCTCCTCCACGACGATCTCGAACCATTGCGACGGGTTGGCAGCTAACTCCCCGGGGGTGTAGCCGGTAACGCTGACGCAGCCCGGGCTGTGCGTGAACACCGCGGGCCGGCCCTCCTCGAACTCCGCCGCGAAGACGTAGTCGGTGACCGAGGCGAGCAGGCGCTGGTAACGCAGCTCGCTCTCCAGGTGGGCCGCCTCCGCCTGCTTCTGGGCGGTGAGGTCCTGGTGGGTGCCGACCATGCGGCGCGGCATGCCGGCCACGGAACGCGTCACGACCTGCCCGCGATCGAGAATCCACTTGTAGCTGCCGTCCTTGCACCGGACGCGATGCTCGCACTCGTAGACGGTCGTCTCGCCGGCAAAGTGCCGCTGCACCTCGGCCATGACGCGCGCGTGATCGTCGGGATGCACGCGCGATTCCCACTCTTCGAGCCGATCGCTGATCTCATGCTCGGCAAAGCCCAGCATCGATTTCCACCGGGCGGAGAAATAGACCGCGCCCGTCTCGGCATCCCAGTCCCACACGCCGTCGCCCACGGCGGTGAGGGCCGAGCGCCAGCGTTCCTCGCTGGCCGTGAGAGCGGCCGCGCTGCACAAGCGCTCCCGCGCGTGCAGCAGGGCCCGACCGTGGGTCAGCCAGATGCCGGCCCCGCCCAGGCCCCCCACCGCGAGGGAGGC
>CAZENI010000500.1:5957-6225 GCA_964513055.1 uncultured Opitutus sp. | reverse complement strand
GGCGGGCCACAGCGCCAATGTCGTCTACAAGATCAACTCCGCCGGAGCCGTCAGCACCTTCGCGACCGGATTTAATTTTCCCCACGGTCTGGCGATCGATTCGTCCAACAACCTCTACGTCGCCAACGCCGGCGCTGGCACCATCCTGAAGTTCACCCCGGCCGGGGCGGTGAGCACCTTTGCCAGCGGCTTCAACATCCCCACCGGCATCACGATCGATTCGGCCGGCAACGTCTACGTCGCCGATCACGGCAACCAATGCGTCCGC
>CAZENI010000500.1:0-5947 GCA_964513055.1 uncultured Opitutus sp. | reverse complement strand
CCGCAAGATCACGCCTGACGGTGCCACGGTCACGGTGCTGGCCGGGCAGGTCGGAAGCGCGGGCAGCGCCGATGGTGTGGGCTCTGCCGCGCGTTTCAACTTTCCCACGCACCCCCGATTTGATTCCGCCGGAAATCTCGTTGTGACCGATCGTGACAACCAGACGATTCGCAAAATCACCCCTGCCGGCGTCGTCACGACCGTGGGTGGCCTCGCGGCGACCCAAGGCTCGGCCGACGGCACGGGCAGTGCCGCGCGCTTTTTCTCCCCGCATGGCCTCGCGTTCGATTCCGCCGGTGCGCTCTACGTCGCCGATCTGGGCAACCACACGATCCGTAAAGGCGTTCCCGCCTACGCGCCCGACGTAACGTCGGTTGCCCCCGCCGTGTTCGTCGCCGGTGCCAGCGTCACGATCACCGGCGCAAATTTCACCGCCGCCACCGCGGTCATGTTCAACGGCGCCGCCGCCACCTCGTTCTCCGTCGTTTCCGATTCGACCCTCACCGCCGTCGTCCCGGCCGGCGCCACTTCGGGCAACGTCACCGTCACGTCTCCCGGCGGCACGAGCACGACCACGGTGCCGTTCACCGTCGCCGTTCCCGCGCCCCACGCGCAGGACCGCTTTGATCCCAACGCCAATGGCACCATTCACGCCACGGTCGTGCAGCCCGACGGCAAGATTATCATCGCCGGCGATTTCACGACCCTCACTCCGAATCTCTCCCCGACTCCCGTCACCGCGACGCGCATTGCCCGGCTCAATCGCGACGGTAGCGTCGATTCCACGTTCACGGCCTCCGCGGATCAAACGGTCTACGCGTTGGCGCTCCAGCCTGCTGACGGAAAAATCCTGATCGGCGGTTCTTTTAGCACCGTCAACTCCACGACGCGCAATCGCGTCGCGCGCCTCAACGCCAACGGCACGCTCGACCTCGCCTTCGATCCCAACGCCAACGGCGACGTCCGGGCCATCGCCGTGCAGTCTGACGGAAAGATACTTCTCGGCGGTAGCTTCGGCACGGTCCAAACCAACGGTGCCGGCACCCCCACCTCTCGCACGAAGTTCGCCCGCCTCCTCACCGACGGCACGCTCGACTCGCTCAACTTCACCATTACGACCGGCGAATATGGCGTGCGCGCGCTGCTCGTGCTGCCCGACGGCGCGATCCTCGTGGCGGGCGATGTCGGCTCGGTGAACGGCTCGAAACGGGACTACCTCTTCCGCATCACGGCGGCAGGCACGTTGGACGCCGCGCTGCCGTCGGCCCCGAACGGCCTCGTGCGCACGCTCGCGCGGCAGGTTGACGGCCAGATCCTGCTCGGCGGCGAATTCAGCGCGGTCGGTGGCGTGAACTCTGCCTTTGCGCGGCTGAATTCCGATCTGACCCTCGACGCCGGCTTCAGCCCGGCCGTGCCGGCCAATGTCCACGCCATCGCGCCGCAGGCCGACGGCCGCCTCGTGATCGGCGGCACTTTCACCACCGCCGGCAGCCAGACGCGTCGGGGGCTCGCCCGGATCCGGCCCGACGGGTCGCTCGACGCCGGCTTCGTCGCCAACGTGAACAGCGAAGGTGGCGTTTACGCCCTCGCGCTTCAGCCCGACGGCAGCCTCGTTGCCGCCGGCGATTTCACCACGCTCGCTACCCACGGCCGCGGCCGCATCGCCCGCGTCCTCCCCGACGGCTCGCTCGAGCGTGCCCTGATCGCGGATACGACCGGCGGCGTCGTCGGCGCGCTCGCGGTGCAGCCCGACGGAAAAATCATTCTCGGCGGTCACTTCACGGTCGTCGCCGGCCAGGGCCGCAACTTCGTCGCCCGCCTGAACGCCGACAGCACGCTCGACGCCTCCTTCAACCCCGCGCCCGACGCCTCCGTGGTCGCGCCGGTCGTGCTGCCCAACGGCCAGTTCCTCCTCGGCGGCCGCTTCAACACGATCGCCGGCCAGTCGCGGCCGGGCCTCGCCCGCTTCCATGCCGACGGCACGATCGACCTCGCGTTCAACGCCGGCATCTCGGGTGGCATCCTCAACAGCGTCCTCCTCCAACCCGACGGACGGCTTGTCATCGGCGGCACCTTCACGGCGGTCGGCGGCCAGCCGCGCAACCGCCTTGCGCGCCTCCACAGCGACGGCACCCTCGACCCTGGCTTCAACCCCGACGTCAACGGCGAGGTCTTCGGCCTCGCCCTGCAACCCGACGGCGCGATCGTGTTCACCGGTGAGTTCACGACCGTCGGCGGCCAGCCGCGCAATCGAATCGCGCGCGTGAGCGCGGCGGGCGCGCTCGAGGTGTTCGATCCGAACGCCGACGGCAACGTCGCGCTCGTCGTGCTCCAGCCCGACGGAAAACTCGTCGTCACCGGTGCCTTCACCACCATTGCCGGCGCATCCCGCGCCGGGACTGCGCGCCTGACGGCGGCGGGGGCGATCGATCCGACGTTCAATCCGGCGGCCGGCACGACCGCGGTCTACACGCTCCAGTCTGATGGAAAATTCCTGGTGTCCGGCTCGTTTACCGGTGCCTCGGGCGTCGCGCCCACCGGCGCCGCCCGCCTTCATGCCGATGGGCCGATCGATGTCACCTTCAGCCCCGCCGTTGGAAGCAGCCCCGGCGGTTTCAGCGTGGCCGTGCAGCCCGACGGCAAGACGATCATCGGCGGCGATTTCACCTCGGCCGGGGGCCAGCCGCGCCTTCGTCTCGCCCGGCTCAACGCCACCGCGCCCACGTCGACCGCCATCGCCGCCACGGCCACGACCGTCACGCTCTCGCGCCTCGGCCCGCTGCCCGAACTCGCGTGGGTGACGTTCGAGAAATCGACCGATGGAGTTACAAGCTGGACGAGTCTCGGCACCGCCACGCGCGTCGGCACGACGCCGAACTGGCAGCTCACCGGCCAGGCCCTGCCGCAGGGCTCGCTGTTCTACGTGCGAGCGCGGGCCGCCGCGCCCACCGGCATCTACGGCGCGTCGAGCCTCGTCGAGCACGTGCAGCAGCTTTACCTCGCCCCGTCGGTCGTGCCGGCGCCGACGATCGCCTCCCTCGCGCCGGCGAGTGTCCGCGCGGGAGATACGCTGACGATCACGGGCACGAATCTCGGGGGCGCGGTCTCCCTCCGCCTCGGCGCGCTCTCGCTCACGACCGGTTTCACGATCAATCCGGCCGGCACCAGCCTCACCGTCGTGGTGCCGGCCGCCGCGGCGAGCGGCGTCGTGACGGTCACCACGCCGGGAGGCAGCGCCAGCAGCAGCGCAACGCTCGTGGTCGCACCGGACTTCGCGCTGCGCAACCCGACCACGACGGCGGGAGCGTTCGACGGCGGGGCCGCCGCCGGGCTCGGCGTGCAGGTGCTCGCGAGTTCCTCCGGGAGCCTCTTCGCTTCGTCGGATGGCGGCTTCACCTGGACCGAGCGCTTCCGCGCGAGCGGCTCGATTCGCGGCCTGGCGTTTGCCGACAGCCGCTTCGTCGCCGTGGGCAATGGCGGCATGATCGTCACCTCGACCAACGGGCTCGATTGGACGCCGCGCACCTCCGGGGTCAGCGCCACGCTCACCGGCGTCGCGCGCAGCGCCACGCAGTGGGTCGCCGTCTCCTCGGACACGACGGTTCTCACCTCGGCCGACGCGATCACGTGGCAGTCGAACGCCAGCGGCGCGGCGTCGAACGGTCTCGCGTTCGGCGGCGGAAATTTTGTGGCGGTGGGGGCGGGTGGGGCCATCCGCACGTCCGCCGACGGCGCCGTGTGGGCCTCGCAGACTTCGCCGACGACGCAGACGCTGAACGAGGTGACGTTCGTCAACGGCCAGTTCGTCGCCGTCGGCAACGCCGGCACGCTGCTCACGTCGCCGACCGGAGTCACGTGGACGAGCCGCACGTCGGGCACGGGTCTCGACCTGTTCGCCGGCGTGGCGTTCGGCGCGGGCAAGTATCTCACCGGCGGCGCCAACACGTTGCTCACCTCGGCCGACGGCGCGACCTGGACGGCGTCGCTGCAGCCGACGGGGGATCTGCGGTCGGTGCTGTTCGACGGCCAGTTTGTCGTCGGCGGCTTCCTCGGCCGCATCGCCACCTCGCCCGACGCCGTGACCTGGGCGCTCCGCTCGGGTGTCACCGATCGCTACTTCCGGGATGTGGTGTATGGCAACGGCCGATACATCGCCGTGGCCACCAGCGGGTCTGCGTTCGCCACGTCGACCGACGGCGTGAGCTGGACCGAGGGTTCCGCGCTCACCGGCACCGGCTCCTCGTTCACGCACGCGCTCAACGGTGTCGCCTACGGCCAGGGCGTCTTCGCGGCGGTGGGCAGCGCCATCTACACCACGGCCGACACCACCACGTGGGCCCTCCGCACGCCCGTCGGCATGCCGACGCTCAACGCGGTCGCGCACGGCGCCGGCGTCTTCGTGGCCGTCGGCAACGGCGGCGTTGCCTATCGCTCGACCGATCGCGGCGAGACGTGGACCGCTGTCTTCACGGGCACCTCCGCCACACTCCAGAGTGTCACGCACGGTGCGGGCCTGTTTGTCGCCGTCGGCGCCGGCGGCACCGTGTTGATCTCGGCCACGGGCGCCTCCTGGTCGCCCGCGACGTCGGGCGTGGCGACGCAGCTCGAGATCGTCCGCTTCCTCAACGGCCAGTTCGTGGCCGGCGGCGCCGCCGGCACGCTGCTCACCTCGCCGGACGCCACGACCTGGACCGTGCGCACGTTTCCGAGCAGCACGCCGAGCCTCACCGGCCTCGGCTATGGCGACGGCCTCTACCTGGCCGTCGCGTCGAACGTGCGCGACCGCTACTACACGTCGCCCGATGCGGTCACGTGGACCGCGGTCACGCTGTCGCCGCAGCTCTTCGATCTCAGCGGTCGGCCCGCGGTCGTGTTTGGCAACGGCCGCCTCGCCATCGTCGCCGGGGGCGGATTGCTGGCGACGAGCAATTACGCGACGGATACGTTTGCCATCGTCACGCAGCCGGCGGGTGCGTCGTTCCTGACCAGCCAGGCGTTCACGTTGGAGGTCGCGACGCGCGGCGCGACCGGAGTGAGCTATCAATGGTTTCAGGGTGTGAGCGGCGACACGTCCGCGCCCGTCGGCGGTGTCACTGCCGCAACCTTCACCACGCCGGTGCTGACGGCTTCCGCGCGCTATTGGGTGCGCGCGACCGCGGGGGGCGTCGGACTCGACAGCGCGACCGCCGTCCTGCTCGGGGCGCCGGCGTTCGCGCAACACCCGCAGCCGGTGGTGGCGCCGGAACGCGGTGCCGCGGTGTTCTCCGTCGTCGCGTTTGGCCGAGAGCCGCTGGCCTACCAGTGGTCGCGCGGCACGTTTGCGCTCCCGGGCGCCACGACCGCGACCCTGAATTTGAGCAACGTGACCGACGCCGATCTCGGCGCCTACTCGGTGGCGATCACCAACGTCGCCGGCACGCGCACCAGCAACGCCGCGAGCCTCACGATCGTCCCGTCGGCGCCCGTCGTGGTGCATCCGCTCGGCGGCTTCGGCCCGGCGATTCAGTCGCACACCTCGGGCAGCCTGAGCCTTGGCGTCACCGGCACGGTCCCGATTCAGTATCAATGGTTCAAGGACGGCACGCTCCTCCCGGGCGGGAGCGGGACGGTGGCGGCGATCGACGGCGATGCGGCCCCTGTGCGTTTCCATCGCGCGAACTGGCAGCCGGCGGACGCCGGCCTCTACACGGTCGTCCTCACCAACCTGCACGGCACCGCGACGCCGCCCGGGCAGCGCATCTTCGTCCCGGAGGAGGCTGCGTGGGCGCAGCACCACCCGCTGCCGTCGGGCGATCCTTTCGGCGGAGTGGGCGCGCTCAACGGCCAGTTCCTCATCACCGGCGCGCGCGGGGCGCGTTTCCTCACCGCCGATGGCACCACCTACGCCGCCCAGCCTTCGCTTTCGTCGAACGGCATCGAGGGCCTGATCAGCGGCGGCGGCCGGCAT
>CAZENI010000499.1:0-6232 GCA_964513055.1 uncultured Opitutus sp. | reverse complement strand
GGGGCGACGGCATCGCCCTCCCCGCCGTAGCCGCCGACCCGGGCGCGGCCGCGCGCGCGGCCGCCGAAGACGGAGAACAGCGCGGCGCCGGCACGCACGAGCCAGAGCGAGAGGTTGGCGTCGAGGTGCTGCGCAAACGTGCGCAGCGAGAGGATCGGCAGCGTGGCGTCGACGCCGCGCACGGTGCGGCGGAGCGCGTCGGCGAGGGCGGCTTCCTGGCCGGGCGGGAGCGAGGCGAATTTCACGTGGAAGAACACGTTGCTCTGGAAACCGCGCGCGAACGGCAGGTAGAGCGCGCCGGCCGGATTTTGTTTCTGGAACAGCGCGTGGCGGGTGGCGGGCACGATGCCGACGATCTCGAGCGTTTCGTCGGGCTTCACCGGTTCGTTGAGATCCTCGGAGACGTTGAGTCCGCCGGAGCCGCCGGTCTTGGCGGTGGGGGCGTTGGCGTGGGCGAACTGGATGCGCTGGCCGAGGGCGTCGCCGTCGGGCCAGAGATTTTTGGCGAGCGTCTCGTCGATGATCGCGACGCGGGGCCCGTCGGGCGAGGCGGCCTCGGCGGCGGTGAACGCGCGGCCGCGCAGGAGCGGGAGGCCGACGGCGGCGAAATAGTCGGCGCCGATGCTGTTGAAGCGGCTGTTGAAGGCGAGGCCCTCGGCGGCGGTCGCGGGTTTGTCGTCGGGCCCGGGGCGCAGGCCGGCGCGCTGCACGAGCTTGTTGAGGTTCACCATGCCGAACGGCACGGTCGAGGCGATGGCAGTGCGCTCGACGCCGGGGAGCGCGGCGAGTTTTTCCTCGAGGGCGCGGTAGAGTTCGCGCGAGCGCTGCGGGTTCTGGCCGCCGAGGCTCGCGTCGACTTCGAGGAGGAAATTGCGGTCGGTCTTCAGGCCGGTCTCGACGGATGCGGCCTTGCCGGCGCCACGGATGAAGAGCGTGGCGGCGGTGAGCAGCGCGAGCGAGAGGGCGATCTGCGCGACGACGAGCGGGTGGCGCGGGAGCCATTTCCAGCGGCGGCGCACGGCATCCTCGCCGGCGTTTTCCTTGAGGTCGGCGAGGACGTCGGCGCGCGAGAGCTTGAGCGCGGGCCCGAGGGCGAACGCGAGCGTGCCGAGCACGCAGAACCCCAGGGTGGCCCCGAGCACGATCGGCTGCGGGCCGCCGGGGAACACGAGGTCGAGCGGCAGCTGGCCGCCGAGCGAGCCCATGAGCAGATCGGTGGACCAGAGCGAAAGGAGGAACCCGCCCGCGCCGCCGAGCAGCGCGAGCACGAAGCCCTCGACGACGAGCTGGCGCACGATGCGGGCGCGGCCGCCGCCGAGCGCGAGGCGGATGGCGATCTCCTTGCGGCGCGCGGTGCCGCGGGCGAGCAGCATGTTGGCGAGGTTGAGGCAGGCGACGAGCAGGACGACCGACGCCATGCCGAGCAGCAGCGTGCCGAGCGTGCCGAGGTCCTTTTCGTCGGCCGGGCTGTTGCTCGTGCCGAAGCGGGAAAGCGGATGCGTGAGAAAAGTCTGGTCGCGCTGTTCGACGGGAAACGCCGACTCGAAATTGGCGGCGAGCGTCTTGAGCGCGGGCTCGGCGGCGGCGGCAGTGAGGCCGGGCTTGAGCCGCCCGACGATCAGGAGCTGCGTGCCGGCGCGATCGGCGAGCGTGGTGCGGTTCTCGGTCTGGAAATCGTTCGCGATTTGATCGTAGACGCCGAGCGGCAGCCAGACCTCGGAACCGAAGAGGTTCATCGTGCCGGTGAAACCCTCCGGCATGATGCCGACGATCGTGAACGGGAGGCCGTTGACGATCAGCGGCGAGCCGACGAGGCCGGGGTCGAGGTGGCGCTTCTTCCAGAAGGTGTGGCTGACGATGACGACGTTGGCGTTGCGGCCGGGGGTTTCCTCGTCGGGCAGGAACGCGCGGCCGCGCGCGGGGGCGACGCCGAGGACGGAGAAGTAGTTTGAGCTGACGAGGGCGGCGAAGGTGCGGCGGGTGGTTTCCTTTTCGCCGAGGCCGACCATGGCGAGGTTGTAGGCGAACGCGTCGGTGAAGACGGGGTTCTTTTCGCGGAGGTCGCGGTAGGTCGGGTAGGAAAAGCCGCGGAAGCTCTTCGGGTTTTTCTTATCCTGCGAAAACACCTGCGCGATTTCGGCCGGGCGCGCGTAGGCCGGCGGGGCGAAGAGCAGCGCGTTGACGAGCGAGAAGACGGCGGAGTTGGCGCCGATCCCGAGCGCGAGGACGATG
Organism: uncultured Opitutus sp.; assembly: GCA_964513055.1. Taxonomy (GTDB): domain Bacteria; phylum Verrucomicrobiota; class Verrucomicrobiia; order Opitutales; family Opitutaceae; genus ER46. Next base: position 4,000 of record CAZENI010000499.1, on the reverse strand, counting down.
ACGGCGGCCGCGGTGAACGCGGGGGATTTCGCGAGGACGCGGAGGGCGAAGCGGAGGTCGGAGAGCATGGAGGGAATGAAGAATGCCAAATGCCGAATGCCGAATTTTCGGAAACTAGCGTTTGTTGCGGGAGGCAGTCGGACGGGAGGCGGCCATGATGGCAGTGAGTTCGACGGCCTCGGCGTGGAGGGCCTCCACCTTTTTCGCGGGCAGGATTTCCCTCTCAATAATCAGCTCCATCCAGTAGGCGGATTCTTCGACTTCCTCCTCCACGATGCCGATCTTCGCAATGAACTCTGCGCGCGAACGCGCGCGGCAAGAGGCACGGTAGTTGGCGCCAACGGCGGTGCCGGCTCGCCCGAGCTGATCGGAAATAATCCGGCCTTTGCGCGTATTCGGCAGAGCGTCGATGAGCTTGAGAATTCGGAGGGCAGAGCTCTGGGTGCGGGCTTTGAGATCATGGCTCGCGCTCATGGTTGCGGAGTTTGGCGAATTCGGCATTTGGCACTCGGCATTTGGAATTCGCCTCACTCCGCCCGCAGCGCGGCGTTGGGCTCGATGCGGGTGGCGCGGCGGCTGGGGAGCCAGCAGGCGAGCAGGGCGACGGCGGCGAGGAGGAGCGGCACGAGGGCGAAGGTCGGCGGGTCGTGCGGCGAGACGCCGTAGAGGAAACCGGTGAGGAGGCGGGCGAGGAGAAACGCGGCGACGAGGCCGGTGCCGAGGCCCCAGCCGACGAGGCGCAGGCCGTGGCGGACGACGAGCTGGATGATCTCGCGGGGCTGTGCGCCCAGGGCGAGGCGCACGCCGAGTTCCTGCACGCGCTGCGTGACGTTGTAGGCCATGAGGCCGTAGATGCCGATGCAGGCGAGAAACAGGGCGACGAGGCCGAAGACCATGAAGAGATAACCGAAGAAGCGCCGCGGCCACACGGAGTCACTGCGCAGCAGCGCGTCGTCGAGCGGGCCCTCCTCGTAGATGGGAATCTCGGGATGCACGGCGGTCACGGCCTCGCGGGCGGGCTCGATCAGGAGGGCTGGATCGGGGCGGCTGTTGCCGTCGCCGGGCCTGGGGCTGGCAACGCGCAGGACGACGGTCTGAAAGAACTCGGTCCACTGCCGGCGCGAGGCGTAGATGGTCGGGTGCTTGTCGGGCTGATCGAGCCGGTGGCGGATGTTGCCGACGACGCCGATGATCTCGACCAGCGGCGGCTTTTCGGCCGTAGGTTTCGTCGCCTCGCCCTCGTAGCGCTCCAGCTTGCGGCCGAGGGCGGCGGCGGGCGTGCCGAAATGGCGGCGGGCGAACGCCTCGTCGACGACGACGACGCCCGGGGTGTCCTTGCGGTCGAGCGTGTCGTCGAAGAGGCGGCCGGCGAGGAGCGGAATCCGCAGGGTGGCGAACAGGTTTCCGGATACGACCCGGTTGTGGACCATGGGCCCGTCGGCGAGGCTGGCGGGCCGCGGCTGGCCCTCGAGCTGCACGATGCCGATGCTGCCGGCATCATCGTGCGTGGGGCGCCAGCTCATGAGCGCGGCGCTCTCGACGCCGGGCGTCGCCGCGAGTTTTTCCAGGAGACGGTCGAAGAAGCGCGCGGGCAGATCGCGATCCTCGCCGACGAGGCCGGCGGGGAATCCCGTGCGAAACGTGAGCACACCGGCGGGGGCGAAGCCGGGATCGGTCCGGCGCAGGGCGAGGGAACTGCGCATCATGAGGCCGGCGCCGACGAGGAGCACGAGGGCGAGTGCGATCTGGGCGATGACGAGGAGGCTGCGCAGCCGGACCGCGCGCGGCCCGGAAATCTCGGAGCTGCGGCCGCCCTCCTTCAGCTCGTTGACCACATCGGGCTGCGAGGTGCGCAGCGCGGGCACGAGGCCGAAAACCAGGGCGGCGACGAGGGAGAGGCCGAAGACGAAGGCGAAGACGCGCAGGTCGAAATCGAACACCAGCCAGAACGGAATCTGGATCGGCAGGGCGGCGACCATGGCGTCGTTGCCCCAGAGGCCGATGATGATGCCGCCGGCGCCGCCGAGCAGGGCCAGCACGACGCTCTCGGTCACGAGCTGGCGGATGACGCGCGAACGATCCGCCCCGAGCGCGAGCCGGATGGCGAACTCCTTCGAGCGGGTGACGGCGCGGGCGAGGAGGAGGTTGGCGACGTTGACGCAGGCGATGAGGAAGACGAAGAGCACGGCGCCGAAGAGCAGGCGGGTGAAGTGCTCGCTGTCCTCGATCGCCTCCTCGCGGATGGGCCGGAAGCGGGCGCGCACGCTGCCGTTGGTGGCGGGGAACTCGCGCTCGAGGGCGCCGAAGATGACATCGGCCTCGGCCTGGGCGGCGGCGAGCGAGACGCCCGGCTGGAGCAGGGCGCGGCCGCTGAAGTTGAAGCTGCCGCGCGCGAAGGGCTTGGCGGGATCGGGACGGAGCGGAGTCCAGACGTCGGTGAAGTCCGGATACCGCCAGCCCGGCGGCATGACGCCGATGATGGTCGCCGGCTGCTGGTTGATCGTGACCGCGGTGCCGATGACCTCGGGGGCACCGCCATAGCGGCGTTGCCAGAGCCCGGCGCTGATCAATGCCACCGGCGCGGCGGCGGCGGTCGCATCCTGCGCGGTGAAGCCGCGGCCGAGGATGGGTGGGACGCCCATCAGGCCGAAGGCATCCCAGGAGATCTCGGTGCCGAGGAGGCGTTCGGGCCGCTTGCTGCCGGGGATGATGACGGTGCGATCGCTGTGCACCCAGAGGCCGGCGAGGGTCGTGGCGCGCTCGCGCAGGGCGAGGTAGTCGAGGTAGTTCCAGCCGATGTCCTGGTTGAGGCGCGTCTCGGTCTGGGTGGCAAACAGCAGCCGGTCCTCCGGCACGGCGACGAGGGGCAGCGGCCGCAGGAGGAGGGCGTTGAGCGCGGAGAAGACGACGGTGGCCGAGCCGATGCCGACCGCGAGCGTGAGGAGCGCGACGGCGGTGAAGCCGGGCGTCTTCGCGAGCTGGCGGAGGGCGAATCGGAGGTCGGAGAGCACGGAGAAATTGCCGATTGGCGAATGCCGATTGCCGAATGGAATCAGTGGATGCGACGACTTCCCGCAGTGGGAGCACGCGGCCCGCTGGATTGGAGCGGCGAGGAGTTGGCAATGGGCAGGTTGCCGGTGCTACGATTGGAATGCACTGGTTGGGGCGTCATTCGGCAATTGGCACTCGGCAATCGGCAATTCACTCATTCCGTCCGCAGCGCCTCGACGGGATTGACCCGCGTGGCGCGGTGGGAGGGGAGCCAGCTGGCGAACAGGCCCACGGCCACGAGCAGCAGCGAGACGGCGGTCAGGCTGAGCGGATCGTAGGGTGAGACGTTGTAGAGCAGGCTGTCCATGAGCCGCGCGAGGCCGAGCGAGCCGAGCAGCCCGAGTGCGAGGCCAAACGCGGCGAGGCGCAGGCCCTGGCCGAGCATGAGCTGGCGCACCGCGCCGGGTGTCGCGCCGAGCGCCATGCGGATGCCGACCTCGCGCGTGCGCTGGCCGACGAGGTAGCTGAGCACGCCATAAAGTCCGATCGCCGCGAGCAGGATCGCGAGGCCGGCGAACACGGAGAGCAGGGTGAGCATGATGCGCTGGTTGGCCACGGTGTTATCGAAGATCTCGTCCATCGTGCGGACGGCGAAGACCGGCAGCGTGGGCTCGACTTCGCGCATCGCGGCGCGGATGGGCGCGGCGAGTGCCGCGGGCTCCAGCGTGGTGCGGAGCACGAAGCTGACGTTCCCCGGCGGGACCTGGCGGTAGGGCGAGTAGAGTTGCACGCGCGTGTCCTGGCCGAGGCCGTAGTTCTGCACGTGGCCGACGACGCCGACGATGGTGAGGGGCAGGGTGAAACCGCCACTGGCGCCGAACATCACGCGCTGGCCGAGCGGATCGCGGCCGGCGAAGTGGGTCTCGGCAAACTTGGTGTCGATGATGCACACGCGCGGCTCGTCCGCCTTTTCCTGGTCGGTGAAGGTGCGGCCGCGCAGGAGCGGGAT
>CAZENI010000498.1:0-6287 GCA_964513055.1 uncultured Opitutus sp. | reverse complement strand
GGGTGCTGCCGAGGTCGAAACGGATCCACTGGCCGTCGCCGTTGGCGGACCAGCGCGTGGCGAGGCTGGCGTCGACGGTGTTGGCAGGGACGTTGCCATCGTCGGCGCTGGCGGTGACGGCGCCGCCGGGGACGGTGAGTTTGGCGGGCGTCCCGCCGCCGCCCAGCGAAACCGGCCAGTAAGTCAGCGCACCGCCGGGGGTGGCGTTCACGTTGAAGTTGGCGTGACTGAGGCTGGTGACGCCCGCCTGCTCGGTGCGGAAGGCGAGGTTGGTGCCGAGCGTCTGCTCGCTGCCGCCTGCCGGGGTGACGTAAGCGGAGTAAGTGCGCGTCGTGACATCGACGACGAAACGGAACGTGTAGGTCACACCCGCGGAGAACGCGACCGTGCCGGTGGTGAAGCCGCCGCCGTTGCGGGCGTCGATCGTGCCAGTGGTGTTGAACCGCGCCATCACGGCAATGCCGGTATAGCCGGAGGCGGCGCCGGAGGACAGGCCGACGACGGAATTCGACGGCGAGATCGAGGGCGAGGCGGCGACAGTGGCGGTGAACGTGCCGGTCTGCGGCGAGGCGAGCGCGGCGTTCACGAAGCCGTTGGCGTTGGTGATCGTCGTGCCACCGGGCGCCGTGATCGTGTAGGTGGCGGTGGTGACGGTGCTGTCGGTGTTGCCGCTCTTGTAGGCGATGGCTTTCAGCGTGGCGGTCGAGCCGATGCCCACGGGGCTGCTGTAAACCGTGCCGACGGTCTGGCTCGGCGTGCTGCCGTCGAGCGTATAGCGGATCGTCGCGCCGCTGGTGCCGCTGGTGATGGTGACGGATTGAGCGGCGGAGTAAGTGCCGCCGCCGGGCGAGAACGACGGGGCGGCGACGCGGATGGCGTAGACGCCGGTCGTGATGGAGCTCGGCGTGAATGCGCCGCCGTAGGCGATGGCCTTGAGAGTCGTGTCGGTGCTGATACCGACGGGGCTCGAATAGATCGCGCCGGCCGTCGTGCTCGGCGTGGAACCATCGGTGGTGTAGCGAATCGTCGTGCCGCCGCTCGTGGTCGAAATCGTGACACTGAGTCCGCCGGTGTGGGTGCCGGCGGCGGGATTGAAGGTCGGGGCCGCCGCTGGCACGGAAAGGCCGGAGTTCGGGCCGACGTCGGCGGTGGTGAGCAGTTTTGCGGTGCCTTGGGCTGTGGAAAATTCATCGGCGCCCTTGTCTTTCGACCCGCTGCGCGGCTGGCCGTCCATATCGGTGGTCACGCCGGAATATGTGCCCGTGGCGCTGTCGATCGCCGGGCTGCCGGACTGCAGGTGGAAGACGCCGGCGGCGTCGGTCGCGAGGAGCGGGTTCGTGGTGGTGTAGCCGCCCGACGGCATATTGCCGGCGGTGGTGACGTTCCAGAGGAGGTTGCCGCTCCAGGTGGCGGTGTGCGGGGCGGAGCTGCTCACGCTCGCGGCGTTGCCGGCGCCCTGCATGATGTTGTTGGCGATGGTGACGTTGGTCGCGCCCAGGCCGTTCGTGCGGCCGCCCATCTGGTAGTGATTGGTGTTATTGATGAAGGTATTGAAGACCACGATACAGTCGTCGGGCCGATCATGGCAGGTGAGGGGCGAGCCGGTGGCGACCTCGCCGTCGCCGTTGCCCATGTCGACGCCCTTGGTGTTGTCTTCGAAATAATTGCTGTGGATCAGGTGGCGGTCGCCGTAGACGCGCAGGCCGTCGGTGTTCCGGAAGTAGTTGCCGTAGGCGAAGCAGTCGTTGCCGTGCCGGAGCGTGAGCTGGGCGCCCGGAGAGTCGATGAACGTGTTGTAGCGATAGGTGTTCCCGGAGGATTTGTTGGAGATCAGTTCGTTCTCTCCGTTGCAGCGCACGAAGAGGTTGTATTCGCAGAGGCCGTCGCCGTCGGACAGGCTGAGGCCGCTGAGTCCCCAGCGGATGGTTTCGGCGCCGTTGCCGCCGGGGCTGGTGAAGTCGTGGAAATAGTTGTGATGCACCCAGAGCCGGCGCGCGACCTGGCTGCCGGAGCCGGCGATGTCGAGCATCTCGCCCAGGGTGTTCTTGTTCTTCAGTTCGTTGCGATCGATCTCCACGTCGTCGCCGCTGATGTTGATATAGGAGACATCGGCGCCGGTCGCGATGTTGAGGTCGATGGTGCAGCGCGTGACGCGGATGTGGTGCACACTGCTGGGGATGTTGATCGCGCCGGCATGCGTGAGCACGAAGCCCTCGAGCGTCACGTAGGCGGCGGGGCTCGCGAACGAGATGCCGGCGGAACCGCTGATCGTGACGCCGCTGACGGACGCGGCCTTGATGACGATGCGGGAGGTGGAATTGCCGGCGCGCGCGATGGTGAGCGTGCTACTGATGGAGTAGCTGCCGTTCGCCATGACGATCGTGTCGCCGGGGTTGGCGGCGTTGATCGCGGACTGGAGTGACGAGATGCTGCTGACGTTGACGGTGGCAGCGGAAGCAGCAGCGGCGAGGGCGAGGCAACCAAGCGCGACACGGGCGCGGCGCAGGAACGAGGCGCGGGCAGGGGCGGGGATCATAAAGGCATGGGGAAGCGGGAGGGTGGACCGCCGCGTGAGTGGCGGAGCATTGACGAAGGGATGATGGGATGGGGTCCCCGCGCTCGCGCGCAGGGCGACGAGACGTCAGAACCCCCAGATCTCGACCTCGGTGTAGCTGTTCCAGAGGTTCACGGAGTTGCCGTGGCCGAGGAGGCGCACGAAGCGGGCGGAGGCGTCGGTGGAGTTGAACGTCTCGAGCGCGAGGCTGGTGCCGCTGCTGGTGAAGCTGCCGCGGGTGGTCCAGGTCGTGCCGTCGGGCGAGGTCTGGACGTCGAACGTGCTCGTGCGCACATCGCCGCTGTAGAACGCGATTTTCACGGAGGTGACGGTCCGGGTGCTGCCGAGGTCGAAACGGATCCACTGGCCGTCGCCGTTGGCGGACCAGCGGGTGGCGAGGCTGCCATCGACGGTGTTGGTGGGGACGTTGCCATCGTCGGCGCTGGCGGTGACGGAGCCGCCGGGGACGGTGAGCTTGGCGGGCGTGGACTGCGGCGTGATCGTGATGGCGTCGGCGGAAATGGTGAAGGCGCCGGCGGCGGCGTTCTTGCCGGTCGAGGTGAGGCGGATGAGCTGGCTGCCGCTGGTGGCGAAGGTGGCGTTGCCGAAGGTGTGCTCGAGGAATCCGGCGGTGGCGGAGTATTGGTCGAGCGTGCCGCCGATCTGGGTGCCGTTGGCGCGAAGCGTGTGCTGGCCGCGGTTGGGATGCGCCTTGTAGCGGAGCTTGATCTGGTAGGTGCCGGCGGCGACGGAGGGGAGCGTGAACTCGACGTAGTCGCCCGCACCGTCGGCGCTGAAGTAGACGAGCGAACCGCCGCTGGCGCTGGCATCGGCGCCGACACTCGCCGTCGCGCCACTGACGGTGCGCGTGAGCGATTCGGCCTCGAAGGTCTGCGGGCCGCTGATGGTGATCGTATAGGTCGCGGTGCGCACGGTGCTGCTCGTCCAGCCGGTGCGATAGGCGATCGCCTTCAGCGTGGTGGTCGAGCTGAGCGTGATCGGGCCGGTGTAAACGATGCCGGCGGTCGCGCTCGGGGTGGAGCCGTCGGTGGTGTAGCGGATCGAGGCGCCGCTGCTGGCGGTCGTGATCGCGACAGTCTGGGCGCTGGTGTAGCTGCCGCCGCCCGGCGAGAACGACGGCGTGGCGAGCGCCTGGCGCTGGGCGAGCTGCTCGTTGTAGAGCGAGGCGGGGACGAGGCCGGTGGTGCCCGTGCCCTCAAAGAAGCCGGCGCCGCCGGCGAACGGGCCGGTGCCGGTGACATTGCCGAAGCAGCCGATGGCGTAGTTCTGGGCGGTCGGCGGCTGCTGGACGAGAATCTTGCCGCCGGCGGCGTCGGAGCGCCAGACCACGGAGTGGCCGGCGGCCCAGCCGTGGCCGGTGCCGTAGTTGCCGCGGTTGTAGAGGCCGAGGATGTCGTTGACCGTGCCGCGGTTCGTCGTGACGAGACCGTCGAAGAGGATGCCGGTGGACCAGCGGCGGTGCGGCTCGGCGAAGGTGAGCGGGTGATCGATCGTGCCGTTGAGGACGACGATGCCGGAGTCGCCGCTCGTGCCGTTGTTCACGAATCCGTGCCGCGAATACGACACGAAGCAGTCCGAGAAGAGGATGAGCTGCGCGTGGTAGGTGGAGAGGTTGTAGCGGCGGCCGCCGGTGACGACGGAGTGCGGCTCGATGGCGCGGACGCGCTCGGCGGTGCTGCGCGTGGTGCCGGCGAACTGCACGCCGGCGTGCCAGAAATGCTTGATCGTGCAGTCGCGGATCCACGAGTCCTCGGCCTCGACGAACTGGATCGCGTCCTCGCAGTGCGTCTCGGAGGTCGGGCTGGCGGTGACGATGTCGATCTGCAAGTCCTCGATGCCGAGGTTGGTCAGCACGCCGGTGCGATTGTATTTGTAGAGGACACTCTGGGAGAGCGCGCGGTCGAGGTGGTTGAAGACGGGCGCGTCGACCGTGATCGTGCTGCCGTTGATGGCGGTGATGTAGCGGTGGTAGCGGATGTCGATCTCGCCGGGCAGCCAGACGTTGGCGTCGGTCACGCCGCCGTTGTTCATCGCGGCGATCCAGGCGGCGGTGGAGGGATGGAGGATGACGACGTTGTCGCCGACGGCGTAGAGGGCGGCGTTGTCGACGGTGAAGCTGCGCGAGCCGACCTGCACGAGCTGCGTGGTGATGTTGCTGCGTGAGCCGGCGATCTCGGTCTTGAACTGGTCGTTGGCGCCGCCACCCGCGGTGATCACGTCGGCCGTGGAGGTGCCGGTGCGGCGGAGGATGGTGTTGGTGGACGAGCTGTCGCCGTCGCCGACGCCGGCGAGGACGACGCCGCTCTGGTTGAGCCGGAGCGTGCCGGCGACGTCGTAGACGCCGGCGCTGAGGAGGACGGTGCCGCGGTAGCCGTCGGGCTGGACGGCCATCGCGCCGACCTGATCGATTGCGGCCTGGATGCTGGCGGTATCATCGCCCGCGACGGGCGAGATCGTGACGCGCACGGGCACGGTGGGGAGAGGCACGCCGCCGCCCTTGTAGCCGGCGTTGCTGAAATCAGGGATGCGGTTGCCGCCGGCGTCGGCGGGGTAGGTGAGGCGGCCGTTGGCGTCGTATTGAACTTTGCTGGAGTTCCAGGCGCGGACGGTGACGGAGGCGAGGACGGCGAGCAGCGCGAAGGCGGCGAGGCGGGAGCACGGGAGTTTGGGCATGGGCAGGGTTGGGGAACTGACACGCGACCAGGCAGCATGGTCGTGGGGGAGGCGGGGCGCGGGCCGGGGAGCCCGAGGGGTGGGCGCATCGTTGCGAAGCCCGCGCCGACGAAAAGGTGCGCGCCCGTTATACCGATAAGCGGAAGCGGTTTTACGCGGCCGTGACGCGCTCCCGGGAGAATCCCGGGCCGTGACGGTGGACTTCGCCCGGGCCGCGCGGACGGCGGCTCAGGCGCGCGGCAGCGCGGCCAGGTAGGCGGGGCAGGCACCCTTGAGGGCCACCTCGCGGGCGTTGTAGCGCACGATGCGCACGGCGGAGCCGCGGGTGATGCCGTAGATGACGCCGGCGAGGACGAGCACGACGGCGGGGAGCATGAGCGCCAGCCGATCGTTACTGGCGATTGCGACGATGATCAGCGCGAAGCCCGCCAGTGCCATGGCGCCCGCGATCAGCGCGTGCCGGCGGACGATGCGGCGGCCCTCCTGGCTCAGCGGGATGTCGATCGTGAACGCTTTGCGGACGATGAGGTAAAGGATGATGAAGATGAGAATGTTCAGGAACAGCGTCACCACCACCCAGGGAGAGCACCAATAAAGCTTCTTGGACTTCACGTCGGCCTCGGTGACGGGCTGGTTGGTCTTGAGGCAGCGTCGCGGCAGCACGGGGTTGCCGGTCGGGACGATGAGGCGCTTGCCATCGGAGCGGGCGTTGCTCGTGCCCTCGGGCACGGGAAACGGCACGGACTCCCGCAGGCATTGGTAGTAGAGGTCGCGCGCGCCGGAGGACACCCAGCCGTGTTCGGTCTCGAGCATCTGCGACGTGGGAAAGGTCTTTCCCGTGATGAAGCAGCGCTGCGTCGGCGGACCGCCGGGCGCGGTGGCGCCGGCCTCGAAGCCGGACTCGCGGAGTGCCTGCCACCGCGGCAGGCCCTGCCGCCAGACAAGGGTGTCGGGCTTGATCGTGCCGTCGGCGACGAGCGCGCGGAAACGCTCGTCCGTCACGGGGCCCCGCCGGTTGTCCCCTTCCGCGTAGAACCAG
>CAZENI010000497.1:5584-6312 GCA_964513055.1 uncultured Opitutus sp. | reverse complement strand
AAGCCCGCCGGGTTTTTCCAGCGCCGTATTCCAGACTGGCCAGCGCCGCCTCCCTTCATTCCTCTCCCTCCGTGCCCGTCGAGCCCACCATTCCGCTCCTGTCCGACAGCCAGCGTCGCGTCATCGGGTCGGCCCTCACGCTGCTGGCGTTCCTCGGCTCGCTCGCGCTGTTGATCGTCGCCTTCATCGTGCTCGGTCGGTTGCTCGCGTTTTTCTCGAGCGTGCTGTGGCCGCTGGCGCTGGCGGGCGTGCTCGCGCTGATCCTCCGGCCGGTGGTGGAGTTCCTCGGACGACGCTTCCGGCTGCGCCGGCTGACCGCCGTCGTGCTGCTCTACGGCTTGGTCGTGCTGCTCGCGGGCGGAGCTTTCCTCCTGATCGTGCCGCCGCTGGTGGCGCAACTGATCGATTTTATCGCCTACCTGCCGACGTTGTGGGTGCGCGTCGTCAACTACGTCCAACTCCACTATCCAGACTGGGTCCTGCAGGCCAAGAAGCACCTCGCCAACCCGAGTGTGCGCAACATCGCCGACGGCCTCGCCGACGAGGGCAAGGCGCTCTTCACGCACGCGGTCCCGTCGCTGCGGGCGGCCTTCGGCGGCGTGCTCGATGTCGCCGCGTTCTTCACCCACCTGGCGATCGTGCCGGTCTATCTGTTCTTCTTCCTGCTGATGCGCGGCCAGCCGACGAAGAGCCTCGGCGGCCATCTGCCCTTCCTCCGCCCGGGTGTC
>CAZENI010000497.1:0-5574 GCA_964513055.1 uncultured Opitutus sp. | reverse complement strand
GTCCGCGACGACGTCGTGTTCCTCGCCAGCGAGTTCGTGTCGATCATCGAATCGTTCTTCCGGGGCCAGATCCTGATCGGTCTGTGCATGGGCGTGCTCCTCGCCCTCGGCCTGTCGATCGTCGGTCTCAAGTTCGGGCTCTTCATCGGCCTCGCCCTCGGCGCCCTCAACATCGTGCCCTACCTCGGCACGATTCTCGGCCTCGCGGTCACGCTCCCGCTGGCGTTCTTCCAGCCTGAAGGCGGCTGGCAGCTCGTCGGACTCGTGCTGCTAGTCAAGGGCATCGTGCAGTGCGTCGAGAGCTGGTTCCTCACGCCGAGAATCATGGGCCATCACACCGGGCTGCACCCCGTCGTGATCATCATCGCGGTCTTTTTCTGGGGCACGGCCTTCAGCGGTGTGCTCGGCATGCTCCTGGCCGTGCCGCTGACCGCGTTCTTCGTCACCGCGTGGCGGCTCGCCAAGCGGAAATATTTCGCGCCGGGAAATGGCTGAGCGGGTCCCAGCGCCGCCGCCCGCCGAGTGCGCCAACTGCGGCGCCGCGATTCCCCGCCGCGCGCGGGCCTGTCCCGAATGCGGCGCCGATGAGCGCACCGGCTGGCGCGAAAACGACGCCACGCGCTACGACGGCCTCGAACTGCCGGAGGAGGCTTTTGCGGATGACGACGCAGCATCCGCCGCAGCATCAAGACGGCCGCGCCCGGTGCCGCGCGTCAACGGCGTGCCCTGGTATTGGTGGTGCGTCGGCGTCGTCCTGCTCGCGAGCCTGCTGCTCTGGGTCCTTGGGGTGAGATGACGCCAGCTCCCGGCCCGCCCGCCGCCGTTTGAGCCGCTTGAGCTTCCCGCCGCCCGCCCAACACTGTCCGCCCTCATGTCCTGGCAAGTCGAGTTTCGCGCCGGAGTCTGGCTGCCGCAGATCGCGTGGTGGCTCGATGCTCACTTCCCCCAGTCCCGCGCCTTCGTCTCGCACGCGCACTCCGATCACATCGCACCCCACGGTGAGATTCTCTGCTCCGCGGGCACGTCTCGGCTGTTGCAGGCGCGGCTGCCCGGCCGCCGCGTCGAGCCCGTGTTGCCGTTCGGCCACACCGAGCGACTCACCGCGGACTGCGCCGTCACGCTCCACCCGGCCGGCCACATCTTCGGCTCCGCGCAGAGTCTGCTGGAACACGAGACACACGGCTCGCTGCTCTACACCGGCGATTTCAAGCTGCGCCCCGGCCGCTCCGCCGAGGCCTGCGCCACGCCGCGCGCCGAAGTCCTGATCATGGAGACGACCTTCGGGCGGCCGCACTATGTCTTCCCCTCGACGGCGCAGATCCTGGCGGACATCGCCGCGTTCTGCCACGCCTGCCTCGAGGACGGCGAGACCCCGGTGCTCTTCGGCTACAGCCTCGGCAAGAGCCAGGAACTTCTCTGCGGCCTCGCCGACGCCGGCCTGCCGGTGATGCTCGCGCCGCCGGTGCTGCGGCTTACGCGCATCTACGAGGAGATGGGCCTGAAATTTCCGGCGTATCGGGAATTCCATGCCGCGGAGCTCGCCGGCCACGTGGTGATCTGTCCGCCGCAGGCCGCCGGCTCGGCCTTCCTCAAGCAGATCGGCCGGCGGCGCACCGCCATGATCACCGGCTGGGCCCTCGATCCGGGCGCGATCTATCGCTACCAATGCGACGCGGCCTTCCCGCTTTCCGACCACGCCGACTTCCCCGACCTGCTGCGTTTCGTCGAGGCCGTGCAGCCGAAACGCGTGCTGACGCTGCACGGTTTCGCGCAGGACTTCGCCCGCACGCTGCGCGAACGCGGCCTCGAAGCCTGGGCCCTCGGCGAGGACAACCAGCTCGAACTCGGGATCAAGGGCAGCGCCGTCGTCCCGCGTGCTCCCGCCGCACCCGAGCCCGCGTCTCCGCCCCTCGCCATCGCCGAATTCGCGCCCGAGTCTTTTTCCCTCTTCGCCGCCGTGGCGGAGCAGGTGAAGGCCACCCCGCAGAAACTCGGGAAGATCGCACACCTCCAGGCCTATCTCGGAGCCCTCGCTCCCGACGAAGCCGCGTGCGCGGCCTTATTCTTCACCGCGCGCCCCTTTCCGCAATCCGACAGCCGCGTTCTCACGCTCGGCTGGGCCGTCCTCAAGCGCGCCGTCCTCGACGCCGCCGGCCTGAGCGAAGCCGACTATTGCGCCGCGTATCGCCGTTTCGCGGACGCCGGCGACGCCACCGAGGCCCTCCTCGCCTCCCGCGCGCCTCTCTCTCCTTCTCCCCCTTCCGACGGCCCCACCGCCTCCGACCGCCCCGCAGAGTGTAACGTATTACGTGACACTTTTCCGGCCACAGCTAATCCACAGTGTAACGTAATACGTTACACTTGGAATGGGGTCACGCTGCGGGAAACGGCGGAGTTTTTCGGGCAGGTCGCAAGCGCGCGTGGGCCGGCGGCGAAGCTCGACCTCCTCCACGCGTTTCTCCGGCGACTCTCCGCGGCCGAAGCGAAGTATCTCGTGAAGATCATCCTGGGTGATCTGCGCATCGGCCTGAAAGAGGGCCTCGTCGAGGAGGCGATCGCCGCCGCCGCCGGCCATCCGCTCGAAGCGGTGCGCGAGGCCAACATGCTCTCCGGTGACATCGCCGCCGTGACGCGCGCCGCCCGGAGCGGCACGCTCGCCGGCATCAGCCTGCGCGTGTTTCATCCGCTCCAGTTCATGCTCGCCAGTCCCGAGCCCACGGCCGCGGCCATCCTCGGGCGCCTGCCGCCACCGGTCTGGCTGGAGGAAAAATATGACGGCATCCGCTGCCAGGTGCACAAGGAGGGCGGTCGCGTCGAACTCTACTCGCGCGACCTCAAGCGCATCACGGGCCAGTTTCCGGATCTGGCGCGCGCCGCCCTCGCGATCCCGGGCGACTTCATCGGCGACGGCGAACTGCTCGCGTGGCGCGACGGCCGCGCGTTGCCGTTCGCCGAGCTGCAGAGGCGGCTCGGACGCAAGGGTGACGATTTCTTCCTGGGCACCGAGATCCCGGTCTCGGTTTCGTTCTACGATCTCCTCTGGCTCAATGGCCGCCCGCTCCTCAAGGAACCGCTCGCCGCGCGCCGCGCACGGCTGACGGATCTGCTTTCAACTTGCCGCGCCCAGCCTGCAGCGCCGTTCACGCTCGCGCCCGTGCAGACCGCCGACACTGCGTCCGAGATCGAAGCGGCTTTCCTCGCCGCCCGCCGGCGCGGCAACGAGGGCCTCATGGCCAAGGATCCGCAGAGCCCCTACACGCCGGGCCGGCGCGGGCTCGCGTGGCTGAAACTGAAGAAGGCCTATGCGACGCTCGATGTCGTCGTGATCCGCGTCGAATACGGCCACGGCAAACGCCGCGACGTGCTGAGCGACTACACCTTCGCCGTCCGCGACGAGGAACACGACAACCGGCTGCTCGCCGTCGGCAAGGCCTACTCCGGCCTGACCGACGCGGAGATCGCCACTCTGACGGAGCATTTCCTCACCCACACGCTTGAGGACCACGGTCGCTCCCGCACGGTGGTGCCTGACACCGTGCTCGAAATCGCCTTCGACCTCATCCAACCGAGCCGCCGCCACGCGAGCGGCTTCGCGCTGCGCTTCCCGCGCATCGCGCGGATCCGTCCGGACAAATCCGTGGCGGAGATCGACACGCTCGCGACCTGCCGCCGGTTGGCGGGTGCAGGCGTCGCCGAAGCCGCCACCCGCGGAGGTGAAAATGATGCCCGCTGAGAGCACGCGCCATCGCCAGCTCCGCCTTCTCGCCTTCCTCGCGCTGGCGGGCGCGATGGCGTTCCTCGCGCTGCGCTCGTCACCGTATCTCCAGCAGGTGCCGTGGCTGCCGAGCCGCATCGGCCTTTGGGCCGATCGCCACGGGGTGCTGCGCAACGCCGTGGGCTTTTTCGGCTTCGGCTTCGCGGCCCTCCTACTCCTCGGTCCGCGCGCCCGGCTCGTGGTCGCTCTGTGCGTGTTTGGCACCGCGATCGAGGTCGCGCAGATCTGGATTCCCGGCCGGACCTTCGACTGGCAGGACATCGTCGCGACTATCGCCGGGATCCTTCTGGGCTGGGCGGCCGCCGGTCTAGCAGCGGCGCTGCGCCGGCGACGCGCGCACCGCGGTTGAGAGTGGCCGCCGGCGACCGCAGCAGCCGCAGCAGGCTCGCATGGTCGTCGGTCCAGAGCACGGGATTGAAGCTCGCTTCCAGCGCCCTGCGCGCCTCGACCGAGCCGGGCAGCCAGCGCTGCAACAGCGCCTTGTCCCGGGTCAGGAGGCACCAGCGCGACGGGGTCGCCCAGAATTCCCCAGCCATGGGCACGTGGTCGACAATCACGAAGTCCATCTGGAAGCGCTGCGACAATCCCACCAGCACTCCGCGCAGGTCGAGATAGTGGTTCGAGATCTGAGCCGCGATGAGCCCGTCGGGCCTGAGGCGCGCCAGATAGAGAGCCATCGCCTCCGCGGTGAGGAGGTGCGATCGGAATCGCGTCGCTGCTGAAGGCATCCAGCACCAGAACGTCGAACTGCCCCGGTGCCCGGCGCGCCCACTGCGCCTGCAGTGCGAGCCGTGCATCGCCCGGCACCACTTCGACGTGGGCCGCGCAGGATTTCAGATAGCTGAAGGGCGACTGCGCGACCTCGAACACCGCCGGGTTGATCTCATAGAACGTGAAGCGATCGCCGGCGCGACCATACGCCGCGAGCGTGCCGGCGCCAAGGCCCACCACGCCGACGTGCCGGCCGGGCCCGGTCTTGAGGGTCGTCAGGGCGATTCCGACGCCGCTGTCGGGCCCGAAACACAGCACCGGCCAGCGCGCCCGCTCCGGCGCGCGAAACTGGATCCCGTGCACCGTCCGCCCGTGCCAGAACTGCCTGTTCCGCAGCGCCGGGTTCTCCGGCACCTCGTCCAGGAGCCGCAGCGTCCCGTGGAAATTGCGCACGGTCGCGACGACGTTTTTCCGTCCCCGCTGGTGCCCGTGGACAAATCCGGCCGCCAGCGCCGCGGTGAACGCCAGCGCCAGCACGGCCATTCTCCGCGACTCGGCTTGCGGCCAGCAGCGCAGGCCGAGCAGGCCGAGCGACGCGCACAGGCCGATCGGCAGCTCGTAGTTGTCGCGGAAAATCCGCGGCGCCACCACCGCCACGAACAGGCTGCCGGCCGCGCCGCCCCCGGCGCGGCAGAGGTAGAACCGCGTGAGCTGCGCCAGCGGCGGCCGCAGCCGGTGGACTTCGCCGTGGCACACCATGCACGCGACCCACAACACCGCGGTATAGGCCGCCACCTCCACCGTCAGCGGCAGGCGCGTGCCCGCGTGCAGGCCAAAGGCAACGCCCGCGCCGCCCAACGCGAGCAGCACGCTGAACGCCCCGCGCGCATACCAGTGCGGATGGTCGAAACAGAGGATGAAGCTCAGCAGATAAGCCGCCAGCGGCAGTATCCAGAGAAACGGGACCGGCGCGACCTCGCTCGTCAGCGTCGACGTGACAGCCGCAAGCAGCAACGACGCCACCGCCGGGAGCAATATCCACCAAACCATGACGCCTGTCGGCGTCCTCGCATCCGCAATTTAGGTCG
>CAZENI010000496.1:0-6322 GCA_964513055.1 uncultured Opitutus sp. | reverse complement strand
AGCGCCGCGAAGGCGAAACACACCGAGAGTTCCGACTACTATCTCGGCACCACGGCCGACCAGCTCGCCGCACAGCAGATCGGCCGGGAGACGCAGCTCCCCTCGCTCGAGCTGTCGATGGACATGCTGCAGACGACGGGCCAGTGCGACAACGGCTACGCCTGCGTTTACCAGAACAACCTCTCGTGGTCCTCGCCGACCACGCCGCTCCCGTCGGAGGCGCACCCGCGCATCGTGTTCGAGCGGCTCTTTGGCGAAGGCGGCAGCGTGGCCGAGCGCCGCGCCGCGCTGCGCAAACGGGCCAGCCTGCTCGACTGGGTGACCGAGGACATCGCGAGCCTGAAGCGCAAGCTTGGCCCGGCCGATCAGGCGAAGGTCAGCGAGTATCTCGACACCGTGCGCGAAGTGGAGCGCCGGATCCAGAAGGCCGAGGCCGATGCCGCGACCAGTTCGCTGCCCGCCGATCTGGAGCGCCCGCTCGGTGTGCCGGCCGCCTATGCCGATCACGCGAAGCTGATGTTCGATCTCCAGGTGCTCGCACTCCAGGGCGACATCACGCGCGTCGTGAGCTTCCAGCTCGCGCGCGAGACGAGCAACCGCACGTATCCGGAGATCGGAGTCTCGGACCCGCATCACCCGCTGACGCACCATGGCAACGACCCGGAGAAGATCGCGCGCATGGCGAAGATCAACGCCTTCCATATTTCGCTCTTCGCCTACTACCTCGAGCGGCTGAAGGCCACGCCCGACGGTAACGGCTCGCTGCTCGATCACTCGCTCATCCTTTACGGCAGCGGCATCGGCAACCCGAACGTCCACGACCACACGAACCTCCCCATCCTCGTGGCGGGCGGCGCCGCCGGCGGCATGAAGGGCAACCGCCACCTTCGCTACGACCAGCCCGTCCCGCTCGCAAACCTGCACCTGTCGCTCCTCGACAAGGTCGGCGTGAAGATCGACTCGTTCGCGGACAGCAACGGCCGGATCGACGAGTTGTTTGTGCCGCTGACGGTGTGAATCGCTGGTTAACGACGAAGTGCTCTTTTCCGTAACACAGTCGTTTCGCCAAGATGAAAATCCGTTCTCTTCGCCAGCTCCTCTTCGCTGGCTTGCTTGGTTTGGCGTCGCACACGGCGCTGTCTCACCCGAGCGCCGGCATCGTCATCGATGCACAGGGCAGTGTTTTCTTTTCCGACCTTAGCCGAGGGCTCTTCAAAATTTCCCCTGAAGGCACACTGACGAAGTTCGGTGCCGAGGGCGGTCACTATCTCGCACTCGATCTCAAAGGCAGTTTTTCAAGCGTCGAGTTCGAAAAATCTCCGCACTGGCCGCGGTGGTTCAAACGCCGCACGCCGATCGGTGCACGGCCAACCCTCATCGCCGATGGCGGCTCCCCGCTGGTCGTCGCTCCCGACGGCAACCTCTACTACATCTGCAACGACGAGCAGATGGTTCCGGGTGGCGTGCAACTCGCACGCCTCACTCCAAGAGGTCAAGAGACGCTGGTCAGTCCCGGGTTGGTGCGCATCACCGGAGAAATGGGCAGCATCAAGGGCCTGGCGGTCGCGCCGCATGACTCGCTGTTCATCGCCTATTCCAAGGCAGTGTTCCGCGTCGCTCGTGACGGCACGATCACCACACTGCTCAATCCCGTCGTCGTGCCCGAGTGCGACGTGCGTGCGGAAGCGACCTTGGGCGCGCCATCTCTCCACGGCTTGGTCGCCGATGCGAGCGGCACGCTCTACCTCGCCGCGACGGGCTGCGCCTGCGTGATCAAGATCACACCGGACAAAAAGGTCACCACGGTCTTAAAATCCGAGCGCCCGTGGGCGCCGAGCGGCGTCACCTTGCACGGCGACGACCTCTATGTGCTTGAACACGTCAACCCCGATTCCAACGAGCACGAGGCGTGGCAACCGCGTGTGCGAAAAATGACTCGCGACGGCAAGGTCACAACGTTGGCGACGCTGCCACCTTGAGCGAGCGCCAGGAAAGCCTCACACGCACGATCATGAACCACAAAGGCCCAGAGACACAGGGCAGATCCAATTCCCCCCGGCCTTTCTCCGTGCCTCTGTGCCGCTGTGCTTCGCTTCTTGGTGTCTCACCCGCTGCGCCCGGAGTGATTTGCCACAAAAAACACAAAGGCCTCCGTCCTGCCGGCGCAGATCGCCCGAGCGCCTATAAGCGCATTGCCGCTTTCAATCGCCCTCCGATTTTCGCGCTTTTTGTGGCCAACCTGCTTGGGCAATTCCGCCGTCCCGCCTCACGGCTCCTCCTCGCGTTCAGCGTGGCCCTTTCCGTCCCCGCCGTCGCTTCAGTCCCTTCCCACTCCGTCCTCGCCGATGCCGTCGAGCGTCGCGACCTCGCCGCCGTGCGCGCGTTGCTGGCCGACAGCAACATCAACGCCGCCCAGGCCGACGGCATGACGGCGCTCCATTGGGCGGTGCGGCACGACGATCTCGCCACCGCGAAGGCGCTCCTCGCGGCGAAGGCGAATCCGAAGGCCGAGAACCGTTACGGCGTCACCCCGCTCTCGCTCGCCTGCACCAACGGCAGCGCCGCGATGATCACGCTGCTGCTCGAGGCCGGCGCCGACGTGAACGCCGCGCTGCGCAGCGGCGAGACGCCGCTCATGACGGCTGCGCGCACCGGCCGGATCGAGGCCGTCCGGGCGCTGCTTGCGCGCGGCGCGGCCGTCGACACCAAGCTCCCGTCGGGCCAGACCGCGCTGATGTGGGCGGTGGCCGAGGGCCACACGGGCGTGGTCGAGGCGTTGCTTGGCGCGGGCGCCGATTTCCGCACGGCGCTGACCTCCGGCTTCACCCCGATGCTCTTTGCTGTGCGGAGCGGCCACACCGCGATCGTGCGCGCGCTGCTCAAGGCGGGCGTCGACGTGAACGAGCCGGCGCAGCCGCCGCGGAACATCAACAAGTTCCTCCGCAAGGGCGCGAGCGCGCTGACCACCGCGGTGGAGAATGGCCACTTCGAACTCGCGGCGCTGCTGCTCGATCTCGGCGCCGACCCCAACGACCTGCGTTCCGGCTACGCGCCGCTCCACATCCTCTCGTGGATCCGCAAGCCCGACCGCGGCGAGGACGAGGGCGACCCGGTGCCGGAGGGGTCGGGTGCGCTGTCGAGCGAGCAGTTGATCCGCCGCCTCGTGGCCAAGGGCGCCAACGTGAACCTGCGCCTCACCGGCGGTCCGTCCGGCGGCGGCCGCATCGCGCGGAAGGACTGCACGCCGTTCATGCTCGCCGCCGACACCGCCGATACGGCGTTCATGAAGCTGCTGCTCGAACTCGGCGCCGATCCGACGCTGATGAACGTGGACAACTGCACGCCGCTGATGGCGGCCGCCGGGCTGGGCACGCGCTCCGCCGACGAGGAGGCAGGCACGGAGGACGAGGCAGTGGAGGCCGTGACGTATCTGCTGAGCCTTGGCGCCGATATCAACGCCGTGTCGAACCACGGTGATACCGCGATGCACGGCGCGGCGTTCGCGAATTTTCCGAAGGTCGTGAAGCTGCTCGATGCGAAGGGGGCGAAGATCGAAGTCTGGAATCAGAAGAACAAGCGCGGCTGGACACCGCTGCTCGTCGCCGAGGGTCACCGTTTCGGCAATTTCAAGCCGTCGTTCGAGACGATCGCGGCGATCCACGAGGTGATGCGTGCCCACGGCCTCGTCCCGCCGCCGCCCACGCCGCCCGTGCCGGTGAAGGGCTACGGGTTGTAGGATAACGTGGCCGTGTTCGAGGTGGAGCGCGTTGTCCCCAACGCGCTCTCCGGATTCACGGCGCAGCCCAAGCGCGTTGGGGACAACGCGCTCCACCTTCACACGCCGCTCACCCGTGCTCCGGCGTCACGCCCACCACGATGTCCCATTTCGCCGTGAGCTCGCCGGCCTTCGAACCGGCGAGCGGGGCGAAGTCGACGGTCACGTTGGCGCGCTGGCGCGGGTCGGTGATGCGTTTCCAGATGCCGTCCTTTTCATTGCCGGGGTGGCCCTTGATGTAGCACTGGCTGATCAGCTCCTTCCGGCCCTTGCGTTTCACCGCGAGGTGAATGTGCGGGGCGCGGCCCGGATAGGGCACCGGCTTGATCGTGCGGAAGACATATTCGCCGGTCGACCCGGTGACGAAGCGGCCGAAGCACTGGAAGTTTGAGTCGCGCCTCGCCTTGTCGCCGCCGGTCTTCGAGTGGAGATACACGCCGGTCGAGTCGCACTGCCAGATTTCGATCGTGGCGTTGCGGATCGGGCTGCCGGCGGGCGTGAGCAGGCGGCCGCTGAGCCAGGTGATCTCGCCGACGGCGGGCGTGAGGCCGTCGTTCATCACCACGAGGTCGTTATCCGTGTCGAGCGGGAGCGTGTCCGGGTAGAACGGTCCCTCGGTCTGTGGCGGCGTGAGCGCGAGTTGCTCGGCGAAGAGTCCCGGCACCGTGAAGAGCGCGGAGCCCCAGGCGAGCTGGCGCAGAAACTGGCGGCGCGGAACGTAGAGGTTGAGGGTCGAGCGGTGGGCGACGTGGTTCATGGCGGGGGTGGACGCGGGTGGGACGGAAGAGTCACAACTCAATCGTGGGGTGGGGTGAGCGACGGCCGCTCGTGACCCGTTTGTCCTGCCATCGATCGCCGCGAACGCCAAGGCGCATCTGTGCCCCGCGGCGAACTGCATCGGGAAACCGGGGTCGGTGAGTGGGCACCCGGCGCCGGGCCGTTGTCCGGCCGACGCGGGACGATCCAACGTCTCGACCATGAAAACCACCGCTCCCGTCACCCGCAAAGAAATGATCCGCCTCCTCAACGAGGATCTGGCGCGCGAATACCAGGCGATCATCGCCTACATCGTCTACAGCCAGACGATGAAAGGTGCTCAATACAATCACATCGCCCGGGAGCTGGAAAAGCACGCCTCCGAGGAACTCGATCACGCGATCAAGATCGCGAAGCAAATCGACTACTTCAACGGCACGCCGGTGACGACGCCGAAGCCGGTGAAGTTTTCCGACCAGGCGGAGGAACTGCTGCGCTTCGATTTGGAAAACGAGCGCGTGACCATTCTCGCCTACCGGGAGCGCATCCGGCAGGCGGAGGCGATGGGTGAGTTCGCGCTGAGCGAGACGCTGCGCGAGATCATCGTGCAGGAGCAGGAGCACTTCACCGATCTCGCCGGCGCCCTCGGCATCGACAATCCGAAGATCGAGGCCTGAGCGCGCCGGCGCCGGAGCCGGTGCTTGCACCCGGGGCCGGGTCCGGGCCTGAATCGCCGGCGCTGGCCATGAATTATCCCGCGCGCGTCCGTCTCTGCCACTTGCCGACCCCGATCGAGAAGCTCGAGCGCCTGAGCCGGCATCTCGGCGGGCCGGCGATCCATGTGAAGCGCGACGACCAGACGGGCCTCGCCACCGGCGGGAACAAGGCGCGGAAGCTGGAGTTTCTCCTGGCCGACGCGCTGGCGCAGGGCTGCGACCATGTGGTCACGCTCGGCGGTCCGCAGAGCAATCACGTGCGCCAGACCGCCGCGGGCGCGGCGAAACTCGGGCTCGGCTGTTCGCTCGTGCTGCGCGGGCACGCACCATCGCAGCGCCTCGGCAACGTGCTGCTTGATGAACTGCTCGGGGCCGCGATTCACTGGTCGGGGGCACGCACGCGCGACGAGGTGGCGGTGGAGGTGATGGCGGCGCTGCGGGCCGGCGGCGCGCGTCCCTATCTGATTCCGGTCGGCGGCTCGAACGCACTCGGCTCGCTCGGCTACAGGCTCGCGATGGCGGAGGCGCTGGATCAGATCGGTGCGGCTGCGTTACGGATCGACACGATGGTCTTCGCCAGCAGCAGTGGCGGCACGCATGCCGGCCTTGCGCTTGGGGCGGCGATGCGCGGCTACGGCGGGCGCGTGCTGGGCATCGCGATTGATGCGCCGGCGGCCGAATTGACGGCCCACGTGACGACCCTCGCGCAGGAAGCCGCGCGGCTGGCCGGCGCCGGGGCGTTTGCGGACAAACTGCGAGTCGAGGCCAACGCCGACTATCTTGGCGGCGGCTACTCGGTCGTCGGCGATCTCGAGCGTGATGCGATTCGCACGGTGGCGCGCACGGAGGGGCTGCTGCTGGATCCGGTCTACACGGGCCGGGCGATGGGCGGGCTCATCGATCTGATCCACCGCGGGACGTTCACGCGGGACGAGTCGGTGCTGTTCTGGCACACCGGCGGCGCGGCGGCGTTGAGCGCGTTTGCGGAAAAGCTGTGAGGCGAGTCGTGTCTTGAGGTGGAGCGCGTTGGGGACAACGCGCTCCACCTCGGATCAGGGGCGGCGGCGCGCGCGAC
>CAZENI010000495.1:0-6342 GCA_964513055.1 uncultured Opitutus sp. | reverse complement strand
CTCGAGGTCGCGTGGACGTTTCGCGCGGAGGACGGCGCGGCGAATCTCCAGTGCACGCCGATCGTCGCCGACGGGCTGGTCATCGCGCCGACCCCCGGGCGGGCGATCGTGGCGATCGATGCGATCACGGGCGTGGAGCGCTGGCGGAAGAAGCTGGAGACGCCGCGGTCGGTGCGCGCCCAGGATATGCCGGCGCGGCGCGGGCTCGTCTACTGGCCGGGCGACGCCGCGAACGCCCCGCGGATCCTCTTCGGTTGCGGCGACTGGATCTATGCGGTCGATCCGAAGACCGGCGCGTCGATCACGGGCTTTGGCGAGCAGGGGCGCACACCGATCGCGACTGGAGCGACCGCGGCCGGGGCGGTGTATCAGGAAGTCTATGTCACGACCGGCATCAACGGCGACGTGTATGCCTACGACGTGCGCGATGGGAAGCCGCGGTGGCGGTTTCACTCCGTGGCGCGCGGCGCGGAGTTCGGCGCCGAGACGTGGGACGGCCCACAGGCGGGCGCCAACGGCTGGAGCGGGCTCTCGATCGATGAGGCGCGCGGGATCGCGTTCATCGCGCTCGGTGCGCCGCGGCCCGACATGGTCGGCGTCGGCCGGCTGGGCGACAATCTGTTCAGCAACTGCGTGCTCGCGCTCGACGTGCTCACGGGCCGGCGGCTGTGGCATTTCCAGGATGTGCGGCACGACATCTGGGATCTCGACGTGTGTGCGCCGCCGAATCTCGTGACGATCGTGCGCGACGGGAAACGCGTCGACGTCGTGACGTGCATGGGGAAGTCCGGCCACCTCTTCGTGCTCGATCGCGTGACGGGGAAGCCGGTGTTTCCCGTGCGGCTGCGGCGGGCGCCGGTGTCGACGCTGCCGGGTGAACGCACGGCACCGTATCAGCCGGACCCGGAGATCCCGGAGCCGATTTCACGCAGCGAATTCCATCCCGACATGATCACGGATCGGACGCCGGAGGCGCGGGAGTTCGTGGAGAAGGTGGTGGCGCGATCGAACTACGGCTTCTTCCAGCCATTCGCGGAGGGGAAGGCGACGCTCTACATCGGGTCGCGCGGCGGCGCGGAGTGGTCGGGCGCGGCGGTCGACGTGCCGACGGGCCGGCTCTACGTGACCTCGAACCGGTGGGTCTCGCGGATCACGGTGATCGCGAATGACGAACGCGAACGCGATCCGCGGCACCCGGCGTCGGCGGGCGAGAAGGTTTATTCGCAGCACTGCCTCGCCTGCCACGGTCCGACGCGCACGGGGCTCGGGGTGGCGCCGCCGCTGATCGGCCTGAAGGCGCGGATGAAGGATGAGGAGGTGCTCGCCCTGCTGACGACGGGCAAAGGGGTGATGCCGCCGAACCTGCTGCTGACCGCAGACGAGAAGAAGGACCTGCTGGACTATCTGTTTCGCCGCAACCAGCCGCCGGCGCGCGGCGGCGGCGGCGGGCCGGGGGCGGACGAGCGGCCGAAGTATGTGTTCGATGGCTTCAACTTCCTGGTGGATCACGCGGGCTATCCGGGCATCAAGCCGCCCTGGGGCCTGCTGAACTGCTACGACCTCAGCACCGGCAAGGTGCTCTGGCGCGTGCCGCTGGGCGAGCTGGCGCAGATGACGGAACAGGGCGTGCCGAAGACCGGGTCGCAGAATCTCGGCGGGGCGACGGTGACGGCCGGCGGGCTGGTGTTCGTCGCGGGCACGGAGGATGAGAAGCTGCGTGCGTTCGATGCGGATACGGGCGCGGAGCTGTGGGAGGCGAAGCTGCCGTTTGCGGGCACGGCGGCGCCGGCGGTCTACGAGGCGGGCGGCCGGCAGTTTGTCGTGATCACGGCGACGGGCGGCGGCCGCGTCGGCGGGGCGTCGGGGCCGGGCGACGCGTATGTGGCGTTCGCGTTGAAGCGGTGAGGACGAGCCAGGAGTGAGTGGAAGCAGGAAACCAGGTAGCCAGGAGACTAGGAAACTGGCGACGGAGGGAGCGGGGCGATGGCGGAGAGCGTGGAGCGGCCGGCCCGGGTCGATGGAGCGAGCGCCGGAGAATTTTTTCGGTTGCGCGGGTGGCTGACGGGCGGAAGATGCGCGCGACCTACCTCTGACCGTCGAGACGCCCGCCGTGCCGCGGGCTGTTCTCTGAACTACCTCCCCCTGTCCGCCCCCCCCCCGACTGTTGCGCCGGTGCAAGCCGGCGTCCGTTTCCCCAAGCCGTTTGCTGCCTCACCATGAAACACCACACGCTGGTCGTTCTGTCCGTCATTTCGCGACGCCTGTCGCTGCCGTTTGCGCTGCTGGGCCTGCTGGCGCTCGCGTTCACGCCCGTGCCCGTCCGCGCGGCGGACAGCGGCACCCTCAGCGGCAGTGTCAGCAACGCCGCGAGCGGCAACATGCTGGCGGGCGTGCGCGTCGAGGTGGCCAAGCTCGGCCTGACGGCGCTCACGGATGACACGGGTCGCTACGTCATCAGCAATGTGCCGGCGGGCACGCACGAGGTGGTGGCGCGCTACATCGGACTCGATCCGATGAAATACGAGGTGGTGGTGACGGCGGGGAAATACGCGGTGCGCGATTTCGAGCTGACCTCGGGCATCTACCAGCTCGAGGCGTTCAAGGTCACGGGCGAGCGCGAGGGCAACGCCGCGATGATCACGGAGAAGAAGAACGCGGACAACGTGAAGGACGTGATCGCGATGGATTCGTTCGGCTACCTGCCGAACATGAGCGCGGGCGAAGTCGTGATGCGGCTCCCGGGCGTGGCGGGCAGCCCGACGGACGAGGGGCTCGCGTATCGGTTCAACATGCGCGGGATGGATCCGACGCTGAACAACGTGACGGTCGACGGGCAGTCGATGACGACGCTGGGCACCAACCGCAGCTTCGAGCTGCAGAGCATCACCGGCGCGATGTTCGACGCGCTCGAGCTGATCAAGGGCCACACGCCCGACAAGGGCGCGGATTCGCTGGGCGGCACGGTGAACTTCAAGACGCGCTCGACCTTCAGCATGCGCGAGGACCGGCGCACGACCTTCAACTTCAGCATGCGTTACGCGCCGCCGTTCTTCGAGCAGACGCCGATGCGCTCGGATCACCGCGCGCACCCGATCCTCAATGTCGCGCACCAGCAGGTCTTCAGCGTCTTCGGCGAGCGCCGCAACCTCGGCGTCTCGACGAACATCTTCTACAGCGAAAACGCGGTGGGCGGGTTCGCGAATATTTTCGACTACACCAACATCGCGAACGGCCCGGCGCCGGTGTGGGACTACCAGACCTGGGACAATATCAACAACCGGAAGCAGATGAGCCTGACCCTCAAGGCCGACTACCGGTGGTCGCAGAACACGAAGTTCTCCCTCGGGGTGACGGGGAACGACAATCTCGAGCGGATGCGCCGCCGCGTGACGGTGCGCGCCTTCACCGGCGGCAACACCACGGTGCCCAACGCCACGACCACGGGCGTCGTCGCGGGCGCGTTCAACGACACCATCACCGTGGTGCGGCCGGTGGCCGCCGCGAACATCGACGTGACGATGGACGGGCCGCTGAACTATTACGTGCGCATGCGGCGCGTCGATGCGACCGGCGAACACAACTACGGGCCGCTGCTGATCGAATACGCCGGCAGCGTGGCCACGACGCACCTCAACAACGGCAACGGCAAGGGCGGCACGCTGAACATGCGCAACATCAGCGCGGTCAACCCGACCACGGGTGCGTTCACCTACGGCGGCGCCGGCTGGATCCTCGACCGGTCGCAGGACGCCCAGCACCCGATCTTCCGCCAGAACGGCGGGCCGGACTTCACAAATCCGGCCAACTACCGCCCGCGCCCGACGGACGGCCTGGTGCAGGCGCGCAATGAGAACGACCAGCAGTTGCAGCAGTTTCGCGTCGATGCGCGCTACACGCTGCCGCTTTCGGCGCCCACGAGTCTGAAGACCGGCTTCCACTGGCGCGAACTGCGGATGGACGAGTGGGGCCAGGATCGGCACCGCTGGACGTATGCGCCCGGCGGTCCGCCGCTGCCGCACGATCCGACGTATGTGAGCTACGATCGCACGAAGACGGGCCGCGCGATCCCGGTGTGGCAGTCGCACATGTTCACGACCGACGGCCGGCCGAGCAATCCGGCGCTCTGGGTCGAGGACCGTTACTACAACCAGTCACAGAAGTATCTGGGCACGCGCTGGCTGACCGAAGAGATCCCGGCCTACTACCTCATGGCGCAGGGCCGGCTCGGCTCGGAAGGATTCCTCCGTCGGACAGGCTACCTGGGCGGCGTGCGTTTCGAGACGACGAAGACCAACGCCCGCGGCTGGGTGCGCGGACGCTTCATCAGCACGGCGGCGCAGCAGGCCGCTTCGACCGACCCGGTGGGGCTGGCGAACGCCGACTACGCGAACAACTACCGCGTGAATCCGGGCGAATACACGAAGAGCTTTCCGAGCGTCCACCTGTTCCACGACCTCACGAAGGACCTGAAAATCCGCGCGAGTTACTCCACGAGCTACGGTCGCCCGCCGATCGCGAACCTCCTGCCGGGCGAGACGCCGAACGAGACGACGCAAACGGTCACGGCCAACAATCCCGGCCTCGGACCCTACACCGCGACCAACTGGGACGCGACGATCGAGTATTACTTCGAGCCGGTCGGCAGCCTGACGGTCGGCTGGTTCCACAAGGACATCCGGGATTTCATCATCACCGCCGATGTCGGCACGATCGGGGACGGAGCCGACAACGGCTACGGCGGCCAGTATAGCGGCTGGACCGAGCGGACCAACATCAACGGCGGCGACTCCGTGGCGCAGGGCATGGAGTTCGCCTACCAGCAGCAGTTCACGTTCCTGCCCGGTCCGCTGAAGGGGCTGTCCGCCTCGTTCAACTACACGCGGATCCTGACGCACGGCAAACGCGACGGCACGCTCTACCTCACGAGCCGCGAGGTGCAGAACTTCATCCCGCACGCGGCGAACGCCTCGCTCAACTGGCGCTACCGGAAGTTCAATGCGCGCGTGCTCTACAACATCACGGGCGAGCACATCACGACCTTCAGTGTCACGAACAACGTCCCGAACCCGGCGCTGCACCAGTATCGTTTCTCGATGAAGACGGTGAACGTCGGCATGGGCTATCAAGTGCGGCCGGCGATGGGCTTCTCGCTGGATATTTCGAACCTGTTCAACGAGCCGCAGCAGTTCTACATCGGCAACAAGAGCCGCGTGCGCCGCTCGATCGTCAATTTCGTGACGGTGACCGTCGGCATGAACGGACGGTTCTGAGCGAGTGGGTGGCGGGGGCGCGGCTTGACCTCAAGCCGCGTCGGTGGCGCAAGCCGTGAGGCTTTCGAGCGAAACGCTCACGCGTTCCGCTACGGACCTCGAACCAGCGGCTTGGGGACAGCGCGCTCCACCGGCGCGTCGCCGCGCTGGTTCACATATACCCCTTGCCCTCGAGGCCACCCACGGTGCGGTGCGCGTCGTCCGGGGGCTCGGCGGTGTCCGGGGCGAAGGCGGGGGGGCCGAAGGGATTGTAGCTGTTGGTGAGCGGAAACGGCGTCGGTGCCGGCACCGGAAGAATCGTAACGAGGCCGTCGCCCTCCTGCACCCCGGAGGTGTTGGTCTGGAACGCGCCGGCGTTGTAGGAGCCGCCGCCGCCGGCATCGGGACCGGCCTGGGTGCCGCCGCCGCCGCCGCTGTAGCCGCCGCCGCCGCCGGTGCCGTGGCCGATGAAGGCCCCGCCGCCGCCGCCGCCAAAGCCGCCGGCGCCGCCAAAATTGCAGCAGTAGTTGGCCCCGGCGCCGCCGCGCCAGAGCGTGCCGCCGCCGCAGAGTGTGGGCGTCGAGCCGACATCGCCGCCGCTCAGCCAGCCGGCGCCGCCGCCGCCGCTGTAGTGGAAATTACCGGCGTCGGCCTCGCCGCCCTGGCCGTTGCGGCCGCCGGGCGCCGCGCCCATGCCGCCATCGAGGCTGGCGAGACCGTCGCCACCGCCGCCGCCCCCGCCGCCGCCGGCCGCGAGCATGGGCTTGAGCGGCAGCGGCGCCGGCAGGATGCCCTTCCAGACAAAGCTGCCACCGCCGCCGCCGCCCGCCGGCTGGTGCGGCGTGGTGCCGGCCGTGCCCTGTTTCCCGACGACAATCTGCAGGACGTCACCCTGATTCAGGTAGAAGGTCCCCTTGACGCGCGCGCCCTTGCCGCCGGGCCCGCCGCCCGCGCCGCCCTGCGCTCCCAGCGCCTCGATGACGTAGCTGCCGGTGGACGGCACCTTGTAGTTTTGAATCGTGCCGGTCGCGGAAAACACAATCGGGGAGTGGCTCATGGGTGGAGGGGACGCGGTGCTGGGTGCGTCAGCCGG
>CAZENI010000494.1:0-6362 GCA_964513055.1 uncultured Opitutus sp. | reverse complement strand
GCCGACGCCGGCCTCCGCACCCGCACCCTCCTCGTCGGCAACGCTGCCGAGCCCGGCGACCTCGATCCGCACCTCGCCTCGATCCTCAACGACCAGATCGTCGTCAACACCCTCTTCGAGGGCCTCACCCTCCTCGACGAACGTTCCACCCAGCCCCTGCCCGCCGCCGCGGAATCGTGGACCGTGTCCCCCGACGGCCTCGTCTGGACCTTCCGCCTGCGCGCCGGCCTGAAATGGTCCAACGGCGACCCGCTCACCGCCGCCGACTTCGTCGCCGCCTGGCGCCGCGTGCTGCATCCCGCCTTCGCCGCCGACAACGCCTGGTATCTCTTCGCCCTAAAAAACGCCGAGGCCTACAACGCGAAGAAACTCGCCGATGCCGCCGCGCTCGGTTTCGCCGCCCCCGATCCGCGCACCCTCGTGCTCACGCTCGAGCGCCCCACGCCCTATCTCGCCGCGCTCGTCTCCATGCCCGCGTGGTTTCCGCTGCACGCGCGCTCGCTGGAGAAATTCGGCGCGCTGGAAAAACGCGGCACCGCCTGGACGCGCCCCGGCAATCTCGTGAGCAACGGCGCCTTCACGCTCGCCGAGTGGCAGCCCAACGCCCGCCTCGCGCTCGCGAAAAATCCGCACCATCGCGACGCCGCCGCCAACGCGCTCGACCGCGTCGTGTTCTTCCCGATCGAGAATCCCGACGTCGAGGAGCGCGACTTCCGCGCCGGCCAGTTGCACGTGACGTTCAACCTGCCCGTCACCAAGGTCGCCGCGTGGCGCCAGCAGGACGCTGCGCGCCTCCGCATCGATCCGACGCTCCAGATCAATTTCCTCCGCTTCAACACCGCGCGCCCGCCGCTCAACGATCCGCGCGTGCGCCGCGCGCTCTCGCTCGCCATCGATCGCGCCGCCATCGCCACCAGCGTGCTGCAGGGCAGCCGCGCCCCCGCGCCGTCGATCACGCCACCCGGCACCGGCGGCTACACCGCCCGCGCGCGCGTCGACACCGACCTCGCCGCCGCGCGCGCGCTGCTAGCGGCCGCCGGCTTCCCCGGCGGCGCCGGCCTGCCGGTGATCGACATCCAGTGCCGCAACGACGAGATCATGCCCCGCCTCGCCGAGGCTCTGCAGGCGATGTGGCGCCGCGACCTCGGCCTGCGCACGACGATCTCGCAGGTCGAGCAGAAGACCTGGATCCAGAACCAGCAGACGCAGAACTACGGCATCTCCACCGCCGCCTGGACCGCGGACTTCCCGGACCCCGTCACGTTTCTCGGCATGTTCACCGCCAACAGCGCCTACAACTGGACCGGCTGGAATCACCCCGGCTACGAGCAGCTCATGAACGCCGCCGCGGAAACCGCCGACGCGCCGCAGCGCTACGAACGCTTCCAGGAAGCCGAGGCGCTGCTGCTCAACGAGGCGCCGGTCGCGCCGATCTTCTACGGCGCGCAAACCTACCTCCTCCATCCCGCCGTGAAGGGCTGGGAGCCCGCGCCGCTGATCTTCCGCCGCTTCCAGATCGTGCGCCTGGAGCCGTGATGACCAATCCCCGCGCTTGTCGCGCGCCCCTTCCGCGCCCAACGTGACGCCCGTATGCGTTTCGCCCTCGCCTGCCTGCTCCTCCTCGCCGCCGCCGGCGGCACTCGCGTCGCTGCCGCCGAGGCCGGGTTCCTGCGGGCGTGGCCGGCCTGGCGCGACGCGGCGTCGTTCGAGCGCATCGGCGAGTATTTCGGCGGCGCGGAAAACACCGGCCGCGAGATCGTGCTGCGCACGCAGCCGTCGGAGCGCGCCGGATATTATTTTCTCGTGCGCCTGAAGAACGCCGCGGCGCTCGCCGGCGCGAAGTTCGAACTCAGCGTCATCCGCCCCGATCACCCCGAGCCGAAGATCCACGCGTTCCCCACGGCGGTCGCCGTCGGCGAAAGCGTGTTTCAGCTCGGGCTCACGGGCGCGGACTGGCCGGCCGGCAAGGCGGGCAACCCCGTCGCATGGAAAATCGCGCTCGTCGCCGCCGACGGCCGCGTCGTCGCCGAGCACAAGAGCTTCCTGTGGGAAAAGCCGGCGAAGTGATCGGCTGGAGCGACTGGCAGCCGGTCGCGGACCTGCGGGCGATGACGCCCGACGTCCTCGCCGAGACGCTCGACGGCGGCCAGGCCTTCCGCTGGCACCGCCAGCCCGACGGCACGTGGCTCGGCCAGTGGGCGGGAAACGTCGTCCGCCTCCGCGGCGGCGTGCGCGACCGCGTCGAATGGAGCGCGCCCGCCGCGCTCGCGGGCGGCACCGCCGCCGCCCTCGCGGACTACCTCGGCACCGGGCGCGACTTCGTCCAACTCGCCGACACCCTCCCGTGGCGCAGCGACCCGCACCTCGCGCGCTGTCTCGAGTCGTTTCCCGGCCTGCGCATTCTGCGCCAGCCCTTCGGCGAGACGCTTCTCGGTTTCCTCTGCAGCGCGACCAAGCAGATCGTGCAGATCAAACAGATGCTCGCGCTGCTCGCCGAGCGGCACGGCGCGCCGGCTCTGCCCGCGCTCTCCACGCCCAATCCCCCACTCCCAAACGGCCGCTTCCACCGTTTGCCTACCTGGCCTGAACTCGCGCAGATCCCCGAGTCCGACCTTCGCGCCTGCCTGCTCGGCTTTCGCGCGCGCTACATCGCAGAGACCGCCCGGTGGCTCGCGGCCCGTCCCGGCTGGATCGAGGAAACGGAGACGCTGCCCTACGCGACCGCAAAGGAACGCCTCTGCTCCCTCCCCGGCGTCGGCGAGAAAGTCGCCGACTGCGTGCTGCTCTTCGGCGCCGGCCGCCTCGAGGCGTTTCCCGTCGACGTGTGGATCCTCAAGACGCTCGCGCGGCGCTACGGGCTCGACGACTGGCGCACGCCGCACCTCGCGCAGTTCGGCCGCGTGCATTTCGGGCCGCTCGCGGGCCTCGCGCAGCAATACCTCTTTGCGTGGGAGCGGCGCGCGCGCCGCGCGGCCGCGACCTGAGCGGCCCGGGCGAGCGCCCGCTATTTCAGATCAGACTCGTCCTGCGCCGGCGACGCGCGGAGCGCCAGCATTAGCTCGCGCTGGAACATCACCGGCAGCAGCCCCGGCACCAGCGACACCACCACGCCGATCCCGATCAGGAACCACTGCGGGTAGAAAAAATATCCCAGCACCACGAGTCCCACGGGCAGGCCGAAGAAAAACGCCGGGATCGAGCGAATCGCCAGGCCGATGGTCAGCGCCGACACCAGCGTGAGGCCCGCCACCAGCGGCGGCAGCAGCACGGCGATGACGCCGGTGACGAACACCACCGCGGCATGGAATCCCTCCGGACACTTGCACGCGACGCACTGCACCACCACGCCCGCGCCGAGCACGAGCGCCAGCAGGACGATGGCCCACTTGTCCGGAAATCTCCCGGCGGCGCGCGAAAGCCCGATCGCGCTCATCAGCAAATGCGTCCCGCCCAGCACGCGCAGCAGATCGATCCAGTGCCAGGGCAGCGTGAGCGCACGGCCGATGTAGCGCTGCCACGACCGCTCCACCTCGCGATAGTGCACCCCGCGACCGAACAGCAGCGGCAGCGGAAACAGCAATAACGCTGTCGCCACCGCGAAGCGCAGCCAGTCAACCGGAAGATTCGCAAACATGAGCAGTCCGTCACCCAAGCGACGGACGCCCCCCGGCACGAGCGAATTCTCCCGCCGTCGCGGCAAAGCACGCCGGCCATTGGCCGGCCCACCTCTGCCGCGAAGGCGATGAGCCGCAGCTCATCCTGAAATCTCGCCCATTGGCGAAATTCATCAGTGGTTTGTTTGTTCTCCCCGCGCTCCGCCTTACTTCGCGCGCTGGATCAATTCCACCTCGTAGCCCTCCGGTGCGTCGATGAAGGCGATGGTCGATCCGCTGCTCGTCGGCGTCGGGCCGTCGCTCAGCTTGTAGCCCTTCGCCTCAAGCCGGCGCGTGAACTCCGCAAGATCCTCCACCTCGAACGCCAGGTGCATCAGATCCGGCTGCACCTGCACGCTCGGGCTGTTCGGCAACTGGCAGATCTCGATTTCCTCGTCGCTGTTCGGCGTCGCGAGAAACACGATCTGCGCGCCGCGGGGCGACACGCTGCGCCGCGCCACTTTCAGCTCCAGCGCCTGCTCGTAGAATTTCACCGTGCGCTCGATGTCGTTCACGCGCATCCGCGTGTGGAGGAGTTTTTTGACCATGCGCGAGTTTGCATGCCCCGCCGCCGCCGTGCAAGCTGCCGGTCCATGGCCCTCGACCTCGCCGCCATCCGCGCCGCGCACGAACGGATTCGTCCGCACATCTACCGCACGCCCGTCCTCACCAACGCGCGGCTCAACGCCGCCTGCGGCGGAAAACTCTTCTTCAAGTGCGAGAACCTCCAGAAGGTCGGCGCCTTCAAGGCGCGCGGCGCCACCAACGCCGTCTTCTCCCTCGCCGACGTCGAGGCGCTCCGCGGCGTCGCCACGCATTCCTCCGGCAACCACGCCGCCGCCCTCGCCCGCGCCGCCAAGCTCCGCGGCATCCCCGCCCACATCGTGATGCCCTCGAACTCCGCCAAGCCCAAGGTCCGCGTCGTCGAGGGCTACGGCGGCAAAATCACCTTCTGCGAACCCAACCAGGCCGCCCGCGAGGAGGCCTGCGCGCGCATCCTCGAGACCACGCTCGCCACGATGGTGCATCCGTTCGAGGACGAACGCGTCATGGCCGGCCAGGGCACCGCCGTGCTCGAGTTGATGGAGGACGTCCGTGATCTCGATCTCGTGCTCTGCCCGGTCGGCGGCGGCGGCCTGCTCTGCGGCACCGCCGTCGCTGGCAAGGCCATCCGCCCCCAGCTTCAGATCATCGGCACGGAGCCGGCCGGCGCCGACGACGCCGCGCGCTCGTTCCGCGCCGGAGTCCGCCTGCCGCTCACGCAGGCCGACACCCTCGCCGACGGTCTCCGCACCTCAGTCGGCGTGGCCAACTTCCCAATCATTCAAGCCAGCGTGGACAACATCGTGACCGTGAGCGAAGCCGCCATCATCGCGGCGATGCGGCTGATCTGGGAGGCCGTGAAGATCGTGATCGAGCCGTCCGCCGCCGTGCCCTACGCCGCCATCCTCGAGAACAAGGTCGCGGTCGCCCACCGCCGCGTCGGCCTCATCCTCACCGGCGGTAACGTCGATCTCGATACGCTGCCCTGGCTGGGGCAGAAGTGAGGCCGTCCCCGCCTACGCGAGGTGAAACACTTCCTTCAGCCCGCGTGACACCGGGCTGTGGTCGGCGTTGCTGGGCATGATGTCGCCCATGTGCTTCCACCAGCGCTGGCAGACCTCGGTCTGCGCGATCGCGGCCCAACGCGCCTCGTCCTCGATTTCCGCATACGCGAAGAGCTGGCGCGTCTCCTCGTGCAGGAAGATCGAGTAGTTGTGCACGCCGTGCGCTTTCAGCACGGCCGCGAGCTCCGCCCAAATCGGCTGGTGCCGCCGCGCATACTCGGCCTCCCGGCCGGCATCGACGCTCATCACAAAGGCTTTCCGAATCATGAAAGCAGGATGTCGGAAAATGTGGAAAGCGGGAAAGCAGGAAAAACCGCCTCAGTGCACCCGTGGATTGTTTCCCGCTTTCCTGCTTTCCACATTCAATTCGTTGCCGTCTCCGACTTTCCTCATGGCTCCTTGAGCAGATACGCGTCCGCCTTCGCCGGCTTCGGGGCGTCGTCCGTTTTTTTCGCGTTGGGATCCGTGTCCCGCTCGAAGGCCGACGCCATCATGCGGAAACGATCCAAATCGCCGGAGTCGGTCGCGACCTTCAGCCCGCGCTCGGCCAGCGCCTTCGCCTCCTCGGCATAGCCGCGCTTGGCCGCGAGCAGCGTCGCCTGCATCAGCAGCGCGGTGTCGCGCGGAAACATCCGCACGCCTTCGATCACCACGCCGAGATGCTCCAGCTCCGGGCGTTGCACCGACAGCGACCACACCTCGGCGATCAGGCTGTAGACCTCCGGCATCGGCGGCGGCTGCTTGCGGGCCGTGAAGAGCGGCGTGAGCACGGCCGTGACCTGCGCGGCGTCGAGCTGGCCACCGGGGGCGGCGGGTTTCGCACGCGCCTCGGCGAAACGCAGCCGGGCCAATTCCAGGTGCGCGCGCGCGCGCTGGGCGCCGGCCTTGGCCGCCGCCTCCAGGAATTTCCGGGCCCGGTCATCGTTGCCCACCTGCCGCTCGTCGAGCCCGAGCGCGGCCAGGAGGCGCGCGTCGCGCTCGCCGCGGACGTAGGGCGCGATCAGGGTGTTGTGCGCCGCGACACTGTGACCGCCCAGGCGCAGGACCTCACCCTTGATGCGACCCACCTCGTGATCCGCGGCCGGCCGCAGCGCGACGGCCG
>CAZENI010000493.1:0-6408 GCA_964513055.1 uncultured Opitutus sp. | reverse complement strand
CCGCGCGGGCCGGTTCGTGTGGAATGTGGGCTGTCGGACTACTTCTTCTTCGCCGCCGCGGCCTTGGCCTTGGTGGCCTGCTGCGAGGTGATCAGCGCCTGCTTCTTCTGCGTCGAGACATCCGTCTTCGACTGCTTTTGCGATGCCTTTTTCTGGACCGACTTCGGTGATCTATCGCCCATGGTGGGTATCCTTTCGTTGAGTTGCCTCACCTTCGGAATGTTCGTTTCCCCGAGGGCGTCGGTGTTTATCCGCGAAACGCCCGGGCCGTAGCAAGCCCCGTCACCGCCGCCCGCTGCCGCGCGACCCGCCGGCACCGGCTCCCCGCACTGGTCAAGATCCGGGCGCGCTCCGACAAGGCATGCGGAGCCACGCGCCGCGCGCTGTGCGACACTCCGACCACACACATGAAAACGTTCATCTCGCGACTCATCGTCGTCCTCGGCTGCTGGATCGCCGGCGGCCCCGGGTTGCTCGCGCAGGCCCCCGCCGCCACCGGCACCGTCACCGGCCGGGTCTACAATCCCGCCACGCAGGAATACGTCCGCAACGCCGAGGTCCGCCTCGACGGCACCCGCCAGACCACCGTCACCGAAAGCGACGGCTCCTTCCAGTTCACCCAGGTCACGCCCGGTGAGGCCGCCGTCACCGTCACCTACACGGGCTACCAGACCGTGACCGACAAGTTCATGGTCACCGCCGGTCAGACGTCCACGCGCGAGATCAATCTCTTCAGCACCATCGCGCTGCCCGCCGCCGCCGCCGGCGCGGACACCGTCCAGCTCTCCGCCTTCGTCGTCTCGAGCGATCGCGAGGGCAACGCCAAGGCCATCATGGACCAGCGGCGCAACCTGAACATCACGACCTCCGTCGCCTCCGACATCTTCGGCGACGTCACCGACGGCAACGTCGGCGAGTTCCTGAAATTCCTCCCCGGCGTCGACCTCGACTACGTCGAATCCGAGACGCGCGGCCCGCGCCTCGGCGGCATGGACGCGCAATACGTCGGCGTGTCCTTCGACGGCATCAAGCTCGCCAGCGCCGACGCCAACCGCACCGGCGACCTCGGCCGCGCCACCAGTTTCGAGGCCTTCTCCATCAGTTCGATCGAGTCGATCGAGATCAGCTACACGACGAGCCCGGACATGGACGCCAACTCACCCGCCGGCACGATCAACATGAAGACGCGCCGCGCCTTCGACCGGAAGGGCCGCCGCATCAGCTACAACACCAGCCTCAACTTCAACTCCGAGGAATTCCACCTCCAGCGCAACTACGGCCCCGGCGACCTGCCGACCTACAAGGTCCGGCCCAACTACCTCTTCGAATACTCCGACATCTTCCTCGGCCAGCGCCTCGGCATCGTCGCCAGCGTCAGCCACGCCAACTCCTACACCGAGCAATACCGCGAGAACATCACCTACAACCGCTCGCCCACCGCGGCCGATCCGCGCCCCATGGTGATCACCGCGCTCGATTTCAAGGACGGCCCCAAGTCGATCCTCAAGGACACCTACACGCTCACCGCCGACTTCAAGGCCAGCTCCCGCCTCGTCCTCTCCACCGCCATCATCTACAACTACGCGCTCGGCGAGTTCTACAACCGCAACCTCACCTTCAACGCCGCGACGAACAACGCCAACGGCAACACCGGCCGCGCCCGCGCCCTCGGCGACCTCACCTCGGTCACCACCAACGGCCTCGCCGCCAACACCTCGCGCAACGTCGCCATCGGCGGCTCCAACGCCGCCAAGGAGACCAACACGATCACGGTCGCCCCAAAGTTTGAATACAAGCTCGGCGCCTGGACGATCGAGGGCGCCACGACCTATTCCCGCTCGTTCAACAACTACGAGGCGCTCGAGAAGGGCTTCGCCCGCTCCGTCATCGCCAACAGCCCCGTCAGCGACTGGGTCGCCACCCGCCCGAACCCCGATTCCTCCGAATGGACCATCCGGCAGACTTCCGGCCCCGACTGGTTCAACCTGGACAGCTTCACCAACCCGCGCATCACCAACGAGGGCCGCATGGCCCGCACCGAGATCTACAACGCCGACCTCAGCGCGCGCTGGGTCACGCCGCTCCAGCTCTTTCCCACCGTCCTCAAGTTCGGCGGCAAGTGGAACGAGGAGAACCGCAAGAACGCCAATGACACCGCGTATCTCACCTGGACCTACATCGGCCCGGGCGGCAACACCCTCACCGGCTACAACGCCACCACCGGGCTCCCCACCTTCGGCAACACCGGGAGCTGGTCCTTCATCCCGTCGCGGTATGTCTTCGACACCGGCACGATGAACCTGATCAACATCGTCGGCCTCGACGGCCAGCCCGGCATGGTGGGCCGCGGCAACAGCGCCGCCATCGCCGATCTGATGCGCGCGCACCCGGAGTATTTCATCAACAACGGCACCGCCGACAACTACTACAACGCCTACATCACCAACACCCGCGACATGCGCCAGACCATCACCGCGGGCTACGGCATGGCCGACGTCAAGGTCACCGGCAAACTCTCGCTCCGCGGCGGCCTGCGCTGGGAGCACACCCAGAGCGACGTCCGCGAATTCGATCCCCTCACCGCCGCGCAGGTCGCCGCCGCCGGCTATCCCGTCAACACCGGCCGCCGCCCCACCTCCATCGCGGGCGTGCAATACCAGTATTACTCCCAGCCCCGTGTCACCCGCTCGGTCGCCTACGATCGGTATTTCCCGAGCATCATGGGCAAATACTCCTTCGCCCGGAACCTGCAGTTCCAGGCCGGCTTCAACCAGGCGATGTCGCGCCCGCCCGTCGACGACCTCAACGGCGTCTGGAGCATCAACGACACCACCTTCGTCATCACCGCGCCCAACCCCGCCCTCAAGCCCGAGAAGACCAACAGCTACAACGCGCGCCTCGCCTACTATTTCGAGCCCGCCGGCGAGCTCTCGCTCGGCCTCAAGCAGACCGATGTCACCAACCTGCGCCAGGATCTCCGCATCTCCGCCGAGGACTTCGGCTACGGCGACGACCCGGAATACTCCGCGTATGAATTCCAGACCACGGTCAACAGCGCCGAGGAGCGCCGCTTCCGCAGCCTCGAGGTCGCCTACCGCCAGTCCCTCTCCGGCCTCGGCGAATGGTTCCGCGGCACCACCGTGAACCTCGGCTACACCCGCGCCTATTCCGACGCCCGCCGGCCGAACCTGGCCCCGCACCGCGCCAGCGCGAACCTCGGCTACCGCTACAAGAAATTCGGCACCCGCCTCGGCGCGATCTGGCACGACGACATCCCATGGAGTTCGATCGACGGCCGCTACAAGCGGCACAGCGCGATGTTCGACTGGAGCGGCGAGTATCAGGTCCACCGCTACGCCTCCCTCTTCTTCCAGGCCCGCAACATCTTCAACCGCCCCGTCCTGTGGTTCGAGCGCGAGAACGCCGGCGTCGGCGGCGGGGCCCTCCAGTCGCTCGAGAACTACGGCGCCAACTGGGTCTTCGGCGTCAAGGGCACCTTCTGAGCCGCGCAGGTGGAGCGGCTTGCCCGCAAGCCGCTTCCGCCCGCCGCACCCGGGCGGAGGCTTTCGCGCCTCTCAGTCGAAGGCAGGCGGCCCGGGCCGCTCCCCTTCCCCGCCGTGCCACGACCGGCCTACGCCTTCAGCGGCAGCCGGTAGTCGTAGGGCGCGCGCATCCGGCCGCCGGTCAGCGCGGCCGCCTCGGCGTCACCGAGAATCTCCTCCCGCACCGGATCCCAGCGGATCTTCCGGTGCAGGCGCATCGCGATGTTGCCGAGGTGGCAGAGGCTCGCCGTGCGGTGGCCCGTCTCCACCGGCTCGACCGGGTCGCGGCGGGATTTCACGCCGTCGAGGAAGTTCCGGTAGTGATTCTCGCTCACCCCCAGCCGGATCTCGTTCTCCGCGATCTTCGAGGTGAGGACGGCGGGATCGCTGCACTCGATGCCCTTGTATCCGACTCGCAACCACCCGGCGCTGCCGTGGAACGTCGCGCCGAAGCTGCGCTTGTCGGTCCGGCACTCGAGGACGACGCCGTTGGCGTAGGTCGCCCGGAACGCCACCTTCGTCGGCGTGTTGAAGAGATCGCCCGCCAGCGGAAACTCCGCGCCGAGATCCTCGACCGCCACCGGCCCCGACGAATCCATCCCCATCGCCCAGTGCGCGACGTTGTTGGAGTGGCACCCGAAGTTCGTCGTCTGCCCGCCGGAGTAGTCGCGGATGAAGCGGAAGCGGTAAAAGCAGCGGTCCTTGTGATACGGCACCTTCGGCGCGGGCCCGAGCCACGACTCGTAGTCGAAGCCCTCCGGCACCGGCATCGCCCGCCAGCCCGGCCCCGGCCCGGTGAAATTGTTCTCCGCCACATAGGTGTCGACCCGCTGCAACTGGCCGATGCGGCCGTTGCGCACCAGCTCGCACGCCTGCCGCATCACCGCGCTGGAGCGATACTGGCTCCCCGTCTGCAGGATGCGCCGGTGCTGGCGCACCGCCGCGATCATGTCGCGCCCCTCCGCGATCGTGAGCGTGAGCGGCTTCTGGCAGTAGATGTCCTTCCCGGCCTTCGCCGCGAGGACCGTCATCACCGCGTGCCAGTGATCCGGCGCGATGATCGCCACCGCGTCGATGTCCGGCCGGGCGAGGATGTCGCGGAAATCCGCATACGCCGCGCAGCCCTTGAACGTGCCGCTGGCGGTCCGCTGCGCGTAGGCGCGCTCGATGAAATCGCGCTGCGGCTCGCGGCCGAGGAACTGCTTGTCGTTGCGATAGCCGAAGCTCGCGCGGTTCACGTCGGCCACGGCCACGATCTGGCAGTCGTCGTGCTTCAGCCACTCCGGCAGGTCGACCGTGCTCTGGTTGCCGCAACCAATCACGCCCAGCGTGATGCGTTTGCTCGGCGCGTTCTGGCCGAACACCGACGAAGGCGCAATCAACGGCGCCCCCAGGGTGACGGCGGACAGCGCGGCGGCGGAGCGGATGAACTCACGACGGGTTGGGGGAACAGGCGTCGAGGGAGTTTTCATAGGCGGAAGCCCGGAACGAGTGCGTGGCAAGGAACCTGACGCCCCCACGCTTCCGCGCCCGCCCGGAGGCGTCAACGCCCCACCCTCCGCACCGCGGCGAAAGAAGTCCGCGCCGTGACGCCGCGCGCGGGCCTAATGCCGGCGCCCCGCCCCGCCTGCGCCGCGTCCTACGACGAATGCGGCTGGTCCCACACCGGCTTGCCCGACTGCGGCGGGATCGCCTTGGGCGCATCCTGGCCGTGCGTCTGCTGGGGGGCGCGCGCCGCTTTCTTCCGCTGTTCGGCCTTCGCTGCCTGTTCGTCCGGATCGTTCACTTTGGGTTTCTTGTCCATGTCCGCCTTAGTCCGGGCGGAACGCCCCCGGTTCGCGGCAAACTCGCAGCCTACCGCCGGCCCAGGACCGCCCCGACCAGCTCCCGCCCGAGCGAGTAGCCGACCGCCACGATGATCGTCACAGCCGCGACCCAGAGCAGCACGGTCGAAAGGCGATTCGGCGCCACGGCCTTCGGCAGGCGCTGGTGGCGGAGATAAAGCGCACCGACCGCGAGGATCGGCAGCATCGCCGCCTGCGCCACGCCGCCGGCCTTCACCATGTTCACCGGCGAGCGGAAGACGAAGAAGAGCGCGACCGGCACCAGCAGCGCCACCCAGACGAAGCGGTTGATGAACTTCACCCGCGCCGCGTAGTCGTCGCGCCGGAAGCCGCCGAACAGCCCCGCCGTATCCGCCAAAGCCCGACTGTTGCCCGCCGTCGCCGCGAAGATCGTCCCGTAAAGCGTGGCGATCGCGCCGACGTAGAACAGCCACAGCGCCCACGGGCCGAGCGTCTGCGTATACATGTTCGAGAGCACCGGAATCATGTCCATGCCCTTCGGCACCAGCCCGGCCTTGTGCAGCACGCCGGCACCCAGCATGTAGAACGCCGCCGTCGCCACGCAGTAGATCACCATCGACGCGATGATATCGACGTTCATCACGCGGATCCACCCGCGCGCCCGCGCCTGCCACGCGGCGCCGCCGTCGCTGGCGCCGGCGAAGCGCGCGTAGCCCTTCTCGACACACCAATACGGATACATGAACAGCTCCGACGCGCCCACTCCCGTTATGCCGAAGACCGCGATCGCCGTGATCAGCCCGTCCTTCGGCAGGTCGAACGCGAAGCCGTCCGCCAGATCCTGCAGCGAGAAGCTCCCCGGCTGCCGCACCATGATCAGCGCGCACAGGAACGTCAGCATGGTGAACAACCCCACCTTGATCGTCGCCAGTTTCTCGATGCGCCCGTAGTGTCCGCCCAGCAGAATCGCGAGCGTCAGACCAAGGAGGAGCAGCACCCAGACGTTTACCGAGATGGCGGGCACGAGCTGGTTCAGCACCCACGCCACGCCGCCGAACATC
>CAZENI010000492.1:0-6413 GCA_964513055.1 uncultured Opitutus sp. | reverse complement strand
GCGACCTTGGCCACGATCGCGCTGGCCAACCTTGCGATCGTCGCCGGCGAAGTCCCAGAGGTTTTCCAGGTAGAGCAGGATCTGCGGTGGCGCCGGGTTGTCCTGGGTGGCCGCCTCGCCGTGCGCGCTGCCGGTGAAGAGGCCGAGGATGTCGGCGGGAAAGCCCTCCGCGAGCACGTCGGCCGCGGGCACGCGTTCGTAGTGGACGGCGACCGCGCCCGCGAGGTGGCGGAGCTCCGGCGGCAACTGGCGCTGGGCCGCGCCGACGGTGTCGGCCGCCATCCGGGTGAGCTGGTTGAAATCCATGGTCGTGATTACGAGCGCAACTCCGCGGAGAGGTCGAGGCGCTCGAAGCGCTGGCCGAGCAGCCAGAGGCCGCACCACACTTCGCCGAGGAGGATGACGAGGACGGCCACCGTGGCCACGCTGATGGCCGCCAGCGGGCCGATGAGCGCCTGCAGGATGAAAACCAGCAGTCCGGCGAAGGCGGCGGCCGGCAGCAGCGCGAGGAGCATCGTGATGATCTGGGCGAAGAAAAAAATCAGGCGCTGGCCGATCACCTCGGGGCCGCCGCCGCGGGTGCGGCTCATCTGGAACCACGCCGGAAACACCAGGGCAGCGGCGTTGGGCACGAGCAGTTGGAGGGCCACGAGGGCGGGCGCGATCAGCGCGAGGGCAAGGACGGCGGCGACCCGCGCCTCCGCCGGGAGCCAGTGCAGGCCCGGCGTGGCGGGGTGCAGCGTGAGGGCGACGACCAGCAGGGCCAACCACAGCAGCGCGGTGAGGATGAGAAGGGGCGTTAGCAGCTCCCCGAGCACGATCTGCCAGCCGGCGAGCGGGTAGGTTTTCAACACGTCCGCCTGCGCGAGATCGCCGCGGATATCCTGCCGGGCGAATTGCGGGCCGACGACCAGCGTGTAGGCGGCGAAGGCGAGCGCCGCGAAGCCCGCGAGCGGCAGCATGCCCCGCGCGGCGGGTTCCACGTCGAGCCAGATGCACGCGCCGACGATCACGGCGGAGGTTCCCAGCAGCACGCGCAGATTGAAATACTGCCAGGTCGACAGGAGGTTTTTCCAGAGGAAGGCCAGCTCGGGCCGGCCGGTGTCGCCGAGGCGAAACGGCGCCGGGCGGCCCTTCGTCGGGGTGCCGCCCATCCGGCGCTCGCCGGCCCGCCAGGCCGCGAGGCGGGCGCCGCGTTTTTGGGCGTAGTCGATGGAGGAATCCTCGAACGCGACCGCCGTCCGGACGACCCAGAGGTAGTGCAGGCCGAGCACGGCCAGGGCCGGCGCGAGCGCGAGGAGGAAACGCGCGGTGTCGACGGCGAGAAACGGCCCCAGCACGAGCTTCAGCGGCCACATGAGCCACGCGAGCGGCGCGGTCGAGGTGAGGGCGACGGCCCATGCCGTGACGGGTCGCAGGTCGAGCGCGTTGGAGAGCGCCGGCAGGCGTTCGCCGGCGGACAGCCGCGCGAGCGTGAGGCCGACGATCAGGATCAAGAACGCGAGCGCGAGGACGCGCCGGCGCCACGCGCCGAAGCCAAGGTCGGCGAGGCGCGTAAGCGTGAAGTTGGCGCCGCTGAAATGGAGGTTGAGGGCCGAGAAGACGAACCACCACCCGATGGCATGCGTGAGCGCGCTGCCGCCGAGGAACGTCCAGCGGTTGGAAAACAGCATCATCACCGCGGCGCCGACGAGGCTGCGGAACTGCGAACTCAGGAGCCGGAATTGGATCAACCCGCGGCGCGTGATGGGCGCGGGGAAGAGGAACGCGATTTCCGCTTCGCTGAAACCCAGCGCGGCGCGCTGGGTGGGCACGACCCACATGAACGTGATGAAAACCAGCAGCGCCAGGGCGCCGAAGGCCGTCACCGCCGGCAGCCAGTCCACCGGCAGCGCGGCCTGGGCGGTATCCAGAAACTGGGTCGCCTCGGCCGGCGCGGCGCGGCGGGCGTGGCTGGCGGGGTTGCCGCCGAGGCCGCGGAAGAAGAAGGCGTAGAAATAGGCGCAGCCGACCGCGGCCCCGAGCAGATACTTCGGCTGGCGGAGCCGCCGCACGCGCGACCACAGCCAGTTCTGAAACGAGGTCAGCCGGAGATACAGCAGCGCGGAAAGC
Organism: uncultured Opitutus sp.; assembly: GCA_964513055.1. Classification (GTDB taxonomy): domain Bacteria; phylum Verrucomicrobiota; class Verrucomicrobiia; order Opitutales; family Opitutaceae; genus ER46. Next base: position 4,301 of record CAZENI010000492.1, on the reverse strand, counting down.
ACGGGGCGGGAGCGGCGGCGGGTCAGGTTTCCGTCCCGCCTGTGGCGCGGATGAAAACCTCCTCGAGGTTCACGTTGGGCTCGCCCTGGCTGAAGCGGCCGGCGACGTCCGCCAGCGTGCCGTCGGCGATTTTGACGCCCTGCTTCAGGATGAGCACGTGCGAGCAGACCTCCTCGAGCAGGTGGAGCAGGTGGGAGCTCAACACGATCGTCGCGCCGTCGCGGGCGCGCTGGAGGATGGAGTTCTTCATCCGCCGGATGCCGAGCGGATCGAGGCCGGTGAGCGGTTCGTCGAAGAACATCACCTGCGGGCGGTGCAGCAGGCCGCACGCAATCGCGAGTTTCTGCTTCATGCCGCGGGAGAGGGCCTCGGGGAGCTGGTCGGCCTTGTCGGCGATCTCGAATTCCTCGAGCAGCGGCTGCGCGATCGCGGCGTGGTCGCGGACGCCGTAGATGCGTGCGACGAAGTTCAGGTGCTGGCGCACGGTAAGGTATTCGAAGAGCCGCGGCTCGTCGGGGAAGAACGCCAGCGTGTGTTTCGCGGCGACGGCCTCGGCGGCGACGTCGTGTCCGCCGATGCGCACCCGGCCGGCGCTGGCCGGGATGATGCCGGCGAGGCAGCGCAGCGTGGTGGTCTTGCCCGCGCCGTTGGGGCCGACCAGGCCGAGGACCTCGCCGGGACGGACGGCGAACGACAGATCGCGGACGGCCGCGAAGCTGCCGTAGCGTTTGCACAGGCCGTCGACTTCGATCATGGGCGGCGACGGTGCGGACGGTGCCCGCACCGGGCAAGCTCGCAAGCCGCCGGCCGGGCGGCACAAAAATCGAGTAACCCTTCGGACAACGCGCCGTCTTGCCCGGGGTCCGGCTCAGCCGTGACGCTCAGTCAGAGAACCCAATCGCGTCTTAATTCCCCCTGTTAGTTATGAAATTGTTCAAAGTCCTCGTTACGACCGTCGCCCTTGGCGTCGCGTCCGCCTCCATTGCCCAAGCCCAGGAAAAGAAGGGCCGCGGCAACATGAGCCCCGAACAGCGCATCGAGCAGATCGAGCAGGCCGTCGGCAGCCTCACCGCCGATCAGAAGACGAAGATCACCGCGATCTACGCCAAACTCGCCGAGAACATGAAAGGTGGCGACCGGGAGAAGATGGGCGAGCTGATGCAGGCCACCCGCAAGGAAGTCCGCGCCGTCCTCACGCCCGAGCAGCAGAAGAAGTTCGATGAAATGCCCCAGCGCGGCGGTGGCGGCGGCGGCAAGAAGAAGAACTAAGCTGCCCGTTTAATTTGTCAGGGGTTGGTGTTACTAGCCGCCGCGGATCGCAGCCCGCGGCGGCATTTTTGTGCCCGTAGGATTGGCTTCGACTCGGTCCGTGGCCCGCCCAGCGTGCGGCCATGGCGGACAAGACACGCGTCGTGATTGTGGGTGGCGGAGCGGCAGGGTTCTTTGCGGCCATCGCCTGCGCCGAGGCGCTCGGGGCCGCCGGGGAGGTCACGATTTACGAGGCGACGGCGCATCCGCTGGCCAAGGTCCGCGTCTCTGGCGGGGGGCGTTGCAACGTCACCCACGCCTGCTTCGAGCCGCGGGAACTCGTGAAGCGCTACCCGCGCGGCGGCCGGGAGCTGCTCGGGGCGTTTCATCGTTGGCAGCCGCGCGACACGATCGCGTGGTTCGCGGAGCGCGGGGTGGAGGCGAAAACCGAGGAGGACGGCCGGGTGTTTCCCGTGACGGACGACTCCGCCACGATCGTCGACTGCCTGATGCAGGCGGCCGCAGCCGCCGGCGTGCGGGTGGTCACGAGCATGGGCGTGCGCAAGGCGGAGCGCGTCAACCGCGACGGCGAGCCGCCGAGCTTCTGGATCACGCTGACCGATGGCACCGGCATCCGCGCTGAGCAATTTTTGCTCGCGACCGGCGGGAACCGCTCGTCGGCGGGCTTCATGATGGCGGAGGCGCTCGGGCATACGATCGAGCCGCTGGTGCCGTCGCTGTTCACCTTTCACATCGACGATGCGCGCGTGATCGGACTCTCGGGCGTCTCGATGGAAAATGCCATCGTCAGCGTGCCCGGGACCAAATTGCGCGAGAGCGGCCCGCTGCTCATCACGCACTGGGGGCTGAGCGGACCGGCGATTCTGAAACTCTCAGCCTGGGGCGCGCGGGAACTGGCGGCGCGCAACTACGAGTTTCCGCTGCTGGTGAATTTCGCGCCGCCGCACTCGCGCGAGTCGCTCGTGCGCGAACTCACCGCCGTGCGGGAGCGGAATCCCCGCAAGCATATCGCCACGTGGAGTCCGCTGGCAATGCCGCAGCGCCTGTGGGAACGACTGGTCACCAGCGCCGGCATCGCCGCCACCACGACGTGGAACGGCGTGAGCAACGCCGCCCTCGGCACGCTGGCCGCGCAGCTCACGGGGGCGGAGCTCAAGGTGGTCGGGAAGAGCCTCTTCAAGGACGAGTTTGTCACGTGCGGCGGCGTGCGGCTGAGCGAGGTGGATTTCCGCACGATGGAGAGCCGCGTCTGCCCCGGGCTGCACTTCGCCGGCGAGGTCCTCGATATCGATGGCGTGACGGGCGGGTTCAACTTCCAGTCGGCCTGGACGACCGGCTGGATCGCGGGCACGGCGATGGCGGGGGGAGGGAGTCCGAAGTGAAAAATCCGAAGGCCGCAGCCGGATTCGGCGGCAGGCCCGAACGGCGGCTCGTCAGTTCGGACTTCGCAATTCGGACTTCGGACTTTTGATTGCCTGCGCTCATGCCGACCTACTTCCAGCTCCTCCTGCTCGTCCTCCCGGTCTTCGCGCTGATCGGCGTGGGCGTGGCGGCGCGGCGGGTGCATTGGATCGAGGGCGAGGCGGAGACCAGCCTCATCCGGCTCGTCGTCAACGTCTGCTACCCGTGCCTGATCTTCGAGTCGGTGGCGGGCAACGCCGCGCTGCGCTCGCCGGGCAACCTGCTGCTGCCGCCGCTGGTGGGTTTCGGTGTCACCTGGTTCGGGATACGCGCGGGGCTCGTGGTGGCGCGCTGGATCGGGCTGCACGTGGGTTCGGGGCTGCGGACCTTCGCGCTGGCGGTCGGGATCGCCAACTACGGCTACCTGCCGCTCCCCATCATGGCCGCGATCTGGGGCGCGGAGAGCCAGGGCGTGCTGCTGGTCCACAACGTCGGGGTGGAGGTCGCCATCTGGACCGTCGGTGTGCTGGTGCTGAGCGGCCAGTCGCTTCGCGAGGGCTGGCGCAAGCTCGTCAGCCCGATCGTGATCACCCTCTTCGTGGCGGTGTCGGCCAATCTCACCGGGTTCACGGCGGTGATTCCCCCGGTGGCCACGACCACGATTCACTCGCTGGCCGTCTGCGCGATTCCGCTGGGCTTGATCATGACGGGCGTGAATCTCGCCAACTACCTCAAGGAGCCGAATGAGCTGTTCGACCGCCGGGTGTCCCTGGGCGCCATGGCGCTCCGGCTCGGCGTGCTGCCGATCTTGATCCTCCTGCTCGCGAAATACCTGCCCTGCTCGCTCGAACTGAAGCGCGTGCTCGTGGTGCAGGCGGCGATGCCCACCGCGGTCATCCCGATTATCATTTCCAAGCTCTACGGCGGCCACCCGCGCACTGCGGTCCAGATCGTGCTCGGGACGACCGCGCTCGGCATCCTGGTGATTCCGCTCTGGCTGCGGGCGGGCATCGAGTGGGTGGGCGTGGCCGCGCCCTGACGTTTCGCGCGCGGCGCCGGAGCCGCGCACGGAAACGGCGCGGGCGATTCCAGCGGATGGTGCGTTGACCGCGACCGGGCAAGCCGCCTTCCTGTCGCGCTATTATGGAATGGCTAAGCGATCCGCAGATCTGGATTTCCCTTCTCACGTTGACCGCCCTCGAGGTGGTCCTGGGCATCGACAACGTGATCTTCATCTCGATTCTCGCGGGCAAGCTGCCGCAGGAGCAGCAGGCCAAGGCGCGGAAACTGGGCCTCATGCTCGCCCTCATCACGCGCATCCTGCTGCTGATGAGCCTGACGTGGATCATGGGCCTGACGAAGCCGCTGTTCACGATGCCGATCATGAAGGTCGGAATCTCGGGCCGCGATCTCGTGCTGCTCATCGGCGGCCTCTTTCTGATTTGGAAGAGCGTCCGCGAGGTGCATGAGAAGCTCGAGGACGAGGACGGCCACGCCACGGCCGGTCGCACCCGCGCCTCCTTCACGAGCGTGATCGTGCAAATCCTGCTGCTCGACATCGTCTTCTCGCTCGACTCGGTGATCACCGCGGTGGGCATGGCCGACAACATCTGGGTGATGATTGCGGCCGT
>CAZENI010000491.1:0-6444 GCA_964513055.1 uncultured Opitutus sp. | reverse complement strand
CTTCACCTGGGCCTTGCCCGGATCGAAGATGGAGTAGATCGCGCCTTCGCCGGTCGCGTTGATATTGTTACAGCGATCCAGCTTGAGCAGCCAGATGCTCGCATTCGACTGCGTGTCGAAATCGAACAGGAGGACGCGCTTGCCCAGTTTGGCGAGGGCGGCAGCCGTGTTGACGATCAGCGAGGTTTTACCGACGCCGCCCTTGTAGTTGATGAAGCAGATTTTTCGCGCCATGCGTGATGCCGTTGACAAGCCCGGCGAGTAGCGCGTGAACATGCGCTCCCGGTATCCGCGGGGCCAGACAAAAACGGGCGCGCGGGCTTTTACCAAAGTTTTTCCTCACGTGAACAAGCCCGTCCTCCGCGCCGCCATCTTGCAACAACTCCGCGGGGAGCTGGCGCGCCAGTCGGCCGCCGCCGCCGGGTCGCGCGACGAGGCGATCAGCGAGGAGAGCCGCGCGGAGAACAAGTGGGACACCCACAGCCAGGAAGCCGCTTATCTCGCCGAGGGCCAGGCCCGGCTCGCCGCCGAGATTGGCGCGAGTATCGAACTCTACGCGACGCTGCCGCTGCCGGACTTCGCCGCCGGTCAGGTGATCGCACTCGGCGCCGCCGTCGAGGTCGAGACCGTCGCCGGCGGCAAGGCGCGCCGCGCCTGGTATTTCATCGGACCGCGCGCCGGCGGACTCGAACTCGCGGTCGACGGTCGCGCGGTGCTCGTCCTCACGCCGCAATCGCCGCTCGGCCGCCAGCTCATCGGCCGGCGCGCCGGCGACACGGTCTCCTCCACCGGCCGCGGCCAGCCGGTCACCCAGCGCATCGTAAGCGTCGAGTGACCGCGGGCGCGCTCACTCGTTGAGCCGGAACACCACGGGCGCCGCCATCCGGAAGCGGACCACGCGGCCGTCGCGGCGACCCGGCTCGAACTGCCACTTCGCCACCGCGCGCAGCGTCGGCTCCTCGAACATCCGGTGCGTGGAGCTGACCACGCGCGGCTCGTGCACCCGGCCGCGTTCGTCGACAAGGAACTCGACGACGACCTCGCCATGCAGCCCCTGCGTCTTGCCCTCGAACGGATAGTGCGGCGCCGCCTGGAAGCGCGTGCGCGGCGGATTGTCGAGCAGATCGCGCGACAGCACGTCGCCCGGCCCCCACCCTTCGCCGCTCCGTCCCGGAGTGATCGGAGGAGGGATCTCTTTCGCCAATGCATCGACCTCCCCCGGCGGTTGCAGCGGCGGCGGATGCATCGTAGGCAGCGTGCCGGGATCGAGCGGCAGCGGCTCGACGGAGCGCGGCGGCGCAGCCGGCCGGGGCGGCGGCACGCTCTCGCGGCGGCCGGAGTCCACTGGCTCCACGATCGGCACGTCCTCAGGCGGGCGTTCGAGCACGAACTCGCGCACCGTGATTTTCTCCACGGGTGCGGCGACGCGCACCGGCGGACGATCGAAGGCGAACAGCAACGCGGCGTGCGCCGCCGCGGCGAAGGCTACCGGCAATCCAAAATGACGTTCCATATATCCTCCGGGGTTGGGTGGGTTGAATCTCCAATCCTGATACGCCGCGCGCGGCGCTTTCTTAGGCGGAAACGTGCCATTGCGGTGGAGCCCGATGTCCCCATCGGGCTGGATTGAGAGCGCACCAACAAAAGCCCGATGAGGACATCGGGCGCCACCTGTCGGTCTGGGGACTCTCGAGGAAAAACTGCGTTTCAACTGCACGGGTCCGCCCACGTGGCGCGAGCGTGCAGTGGCGGTGCTTGTGCCGGACGCGAACGTCGGTTTCGCTGCGCCCGTGCAGACCTCACTTCGCGCGTGGCTCGGCCTGGGGGCACTCCTCTTCGGCGCGGTGCTGCTGCGCGCCGGCGGCGCTCCGGTCGCCGAGGTCTGGCGTGGCGTGAATCCCGACCTGCTCTCCGGCGGACTCTTCGCCGCGCTCGAGGCCGAAGGCGCTTTCGGATCGCGGCCCACGCCGCCGCGCGCCCGCGCCAGTTACGCTGATCTCTCAAAAGGCCGCCCGCCCGCGGTGCTGGACGCCCGCGTCGGCGCCAACATCCGCCTCGGCGACGATCCCGACGCGCTGCCTGCCACGCAGCGCGGCCAGGCCGAGCCGCACCTGGTGCGCAGCATCGCCAATCCCGACCTGCTCCTCGCCACGTTTCAGGAAGGCCGCTTCTTCGATTCCGGCGCCGTCGGCAACGGCTACGCCGTGTCGCGCGACGGCGGCCTCACGTGGACGCGCGGACTGGTCCCCGCCCTCACCACCGCGAGCGGCGGGCGCTTCAATCGCGCCACGGATCCCGTCGCCGGCGCCGGGCCGCAAGGTGAGCTCTACCTGCAGGCGCTCGCCTCGGTCTCGGGCGCGTTCGCGACGGCCGCGGTCGTCGTCAGCCGTTCCATCGATGGCGGCACGACGTGGTCCGCGCCCGCGACGGTGTTCGAATCGACGAGCAGCCTCCTCGGCCCCGACAAAAACTGGCTCGCCGTGAACGACTATGCCGGCACGCCCACCGCCGGCCGGCTCGTCTCGACGTGGAGCAACTTCATCCGCAATACCACCGGCGCGACCCTCGGCATTCCGCTCGTCGCCTCGGTCAGCGACGACCGCGGCGTGACCTGGAGCAGTCCCGTTGAACTCACGCCGCAGGGGTCGCTCCACCAAGGCACCCAGCCCGTCTTCCTGCCGGACGGCACGCTCGCGGTGGTCTACATCGCCTTCCTCGACCCCAACAACGTCAGCCGCTTCAGCATTCACTGCCAGCACTCGCCCGACGGCGGCCGGACTTTCCCCCGTGCCGCGAGCACCATCGTGGCGGCCGTCGCTGGCTGGGACGACCCGGAGTTGCGCGACGGCGTGTTCCTCCCGTCGGCCGCGGTCGCGCGTCAGACGGGAGAGATTTTTGTCACCTACACGGCTGTGGTCGGAGGTTCGCCGCGGGTCATGGTGACGAAGTCCGCCGATCGCGGCGCGACATGGACCGCGCCCGTCGTCGCCAGCGACCAGCCGGCCGGCGTGAGCGTGATGAACCCCGCGGTCGCCGCGTCACCCGACGGACGCACCGTATCCGTTTTCTTCATCGACAAGCGCGACGCGCCGGGCGGCCGCGGGTTTGTCGATCACTACGCAGCGCTGTCGTTCGACGGCGGCGCGACGTGGCAGCCCAATCTCCGGCTGTCCGAGATGAGCAGCGACATCCGTTTCGGCGCGGCGACTTCGCGCGGCATCATGCTCGGCGATTACCTCGGCCTGGCTCCCGCTCTCACTGCGGACCAGCCGTGCGTCGCAATCTGGTGCGATACGCGCACGGGCGACGCGGATCCGTTCACGGTGCGGCTGGCCGCGCGGCCAACGGCGGACATCGAAGCCTGGCAGGTGGCGCACGGCATCGCCGATCTGGGCGCGGACCTCGACGGCGACGGCCATTCGGCCCGGCTGGAGTATGCGCTGGGCAACGATCCGCGCCGCGCCGAGTCCGGCGAGGCGCTCGTGCTCGAGCGCTCCGGCGACACCGGAGTGAAGTTCTTCTGGGCGCAGCGCGCCGGCACGTCCCGGCTCCTGGTCAACGTCTCGCCGTCGCAGGGCAACGATCCGACGGCGTCGACCACGCCGGTGCTGACTGGCCGCGAGTCCTTCTTCGCACCGGAACTGCTGCCCGCCGTCCCGACACGCGCGGGCACCGCGTGGACCGGCTACCCGGCGGGCATCGTCGCGGCGCTGCCGGTCCGGGCGCAATTCGGCGCCGAACGCGCGGGGGAGGAATCCGCGTTTCTCGGCACCGACTCCCGCCTCGTCAATCTCTCGACCCGCGGGCGCTCCGGCACCGGCGCGAACCAGATGATCGTCGGCTTCGTGCTCAACGGCAACCGCACGATGCTCGTGCGCGCCGCCGGCCCAGCGCTCGCGGGGCTCGGGGTCGCCGGCGCGCTTACGGATCCGCGCCTCACGCTGGGTGCGCCAGCCTCCGACCTCGAACGCGTGAACAACAACTGGCAGGACGGCGGCGGGGGCGCGACCGCCGCACTCTTTGCGCAGGCCGGCGCGTTTCCGTTTCCCGCCAGCAGCCTCGACGCCGCGCTCGCACTCGCGCTGGGCGCGCAAAGCTACACCGCGGTGGTGTCCGACGTGACCAACACCGGCGGCATCGCCCTCGTGGAGGCCTACGACACCACCGGCGGCCCGCCGGCGGCCGCCCGCCTCATCAACCTCTCCACGCGCGGCGATGCCGGCACTGGCGACAACGCCCTGATCGCTGGCTTCGTGCTCGGCGGCACGCAACCGCGGCGCGTCCTCCTCCGCGCCATCGGCCCGTCGCTCGCCGCCTTCAACCTCACCGGCACGCTCGCGGATCCCGTGCTCACGCTGTTCCGCGGCGGCACGCGCCTCGCCATCAACGACGACTGGGAAATCAGCCGTAGTAGCGCGGCCATTGCCGCGACGGCGCAGCGCGTCGGGGCGTTTGCGTTGAGGGCTGCGAGCCTCGACGCCGCCCTGCTCGTCACGCTCGCGCCCGGCGCTTACACCGCGATCATCACCAGTGCCGATGGCGGCACCGGCCTCGCGCTGATCGAGGTTTACGATGCGGATTGATTCGGCGCGCGCTTTGCGGTTTGTCCCGCCGATGCGCTTCGCCCTCGGATTCCTCGTCCTCGCCTGCACCGCCCTCGCCGCGGTCCCGCCGGAGTTCGAGGCGGCGATGAAGTCCTTTCGCGGCGATCCGCCGCCTGGCTGGTCCTACACGCAGACGACGTCCGCGGAGGGCAAGTCCACGGTCGAGCGCCACGATGCCGCCCGCCCCGACTTCGATCGCTGGAAACTCGTGCAGAAGGACGGCCGCGCTCCCACCGCGGGCGATCTTCGGGACTACGCCGAAGCGCGCTCCCGCCGCTCTCGCACCGGCACCGCCCCGCGGATCCTCGATCAGCTCGATTTCCCGACGCTGGCGCTGATCTCGCAGGACGCGACGCGCGCGACCTACCGCGCCAGCCTGCGGCCGGGCGAAGCGCGCGACCACACCGCGGCGTTCCTTCGCGTGACCGTTGTCCTCCACCGGCCGTCGCAGACGATCGAGAGCGTGGAACTCGCGAGCGTCAGCGAGTTCAATCCCACGCTCGGGGTGAAGATCGCCGAGATGAAGACGCTGATGACCTACAGCCTGCCCGCCGGCGACACGCCGAGCCTGCCGCAGAAAGTGGAGACGCGCGTCCGCGGTCGCGCCTTCCTCTTCAAGTCGCTCGATGCCGAGATGACCGTGGTGTATTCCGACTACGCTCGTGCTGGAAAAGGTTGAGCGACGACCGCGCGCGGAGAGAGACGCTGCGCGTTTGTGCAGGAACCGCACGCGATCGAATATCGGGATTGTGCCGTGCACCCCGCGATCCGACGCTTCCGCCACGTTCGCCGCCCCGTCCTCCACCCGGATTTTTCCAACCCCATGAAACTCCTCCGCTCCGCCTCCCTGTCCTTCATCCTCGCCGCCGCCGGCCTGCACGCCGCCTCCGCCCCCGCCGGCTTCGTTTCCCTCTTCAACGGCCGCGATCTCACCGGCTGGAAAGTTCCCGCCGGCGACAACGGCCATTGGAAGGTGCTCAACGGCGTGATCGACTACGACGCGCGCAGCGAAGCGGCCGGTGACAAGAACCTGTGGTCGGAAAAGGAATACAAGGACTTCGTCCTGAAGATTGACTGGCGGATCAAGGAGACGACCGGCCTTTACCCGGTGCCGACGGTCTTGCCTGACGGCACGCACAAGAAGGGTCCGGACGGCAAGGACATCATCACGCCCACGCCGAATGCGGATTCCGGAATCTATCTGCGCGGCACGAGCAAGGCGCAGCTCAACATCTGGTGCTGGCCGATCGGTTCCGGCGAAGTCTACGGCTACCGGATGGATCAAAAGATGCCCATGGCCGTGCGCGCCGGCGTGACCCCGAAACTCAACGCCGACAAACCCGTCGGCGAGTGGAACACGTTTGAGATTACGATGAAGGGCGACCGCCTCACCGTCGTGCTCAACGGCAAGACGGTGATCGAAAACGCGCAATTGCCCGACGTCCCGGCCAAGGGTGCGCTCGCCCTGCAGCATCACGGCGGCTTCAAGGACGGAAAATACAATCCCGCCTCGAGCCTCGTGCAGTTCCGCAATATCAGCATCAAGGAACTGTGAGAAGGGCAGGTTCCGAGGTGGAGCGGCTTGTCCTCAAGACGCTGGTTTGAGTGGGTGCGAGAGCGCTGCAGCGCGTTAGGAACTACCCCAACGCGCTCCCCCACGAACCCCGGGGCCTTGCCCTCGTTAAGCCGCCTTCGCGTCCTTCTTCGGTTCGCGGAAGAAGATCAGGAAGACCACCAGCACGGCCAGTGCGCCCCACGCCGGCGTGAGCCAGATGGATTTCCAGTCGTGCGACAGGCCGTTGACCGGCGTCGCCAGCGCATGGCGGCCCATCCATTCGCC
>CAZENI010000490.1:873-6467 GCA_964513055.1 uncultured Opitutus sp. | reverse complement strand
TCCTCGCCTCCCTCGTCGCTATATACTTCGGCCTCGACGCCCGCGGCGGCGGCGGCGCCGGCGGCGCCGCCGGCGCCGGCGGCCTGACCATTGCCGCCTTCGCCGCCCTGATCGGCGTCGCCGATCGCACCGCCCCCGAGATCCTCGTCCGCCAGATGATCGCCGGTCTCGGCACCGGCCTCCTCACCGGCATCGGCGTCGTCGGCCTCCTCCCCGTGCTCGAATCGCTCTTCAAGCGCACCACCGACATCACCCTGCTCGAACTCACCGACTACAATCACCCGCTGCTCCGCCACATGCAGCTCGAGGCGCCGGGCTCCTATCACCACTCGCTCGTCGTCGCCCAGCTCTCGGAAAACGCCGCCAACGCCATCGGCGCCAACCCCCTCGTCGCGCGCGTCTGCGCCCTCTTCCACGACGTCGGCAAGACCACCGCCCCGCAGTTCTTCTCGGAAAACCAGCGCGACCGCACCGATCCGCACGCGGACCTGCCCCCGGCCGAATCCGCCCGCATCATCAAGCAGCACGTGGCCGACGGCGTCGTCCTCGCCCACAAGCACCGGCTCCCGCGCGCCGTCGTCGACGTCATCAAGCAGCATCACGGCACGACGCTCGTCCGTTATTTCTACCAGCGCGCCCTCGAAGCCTCGCGCGCGCCGTTTGCCACCGCCGGCCGCAAGCGCGGCGCGTCCGCCGATCCCGCGCTCGCTCTTGCGTCCGCCGCCCCGCCGACGCTCCCGGACGAACACGCCTACCGCTACGACGGCCCGCGGCCGCAGTTCAAGGAGAGCGCCATCATCTCCCTTGCCGACGGCGTCGAGGCCACCACGCGCTCCCTTCGCCAGGTCAACGCCGACGAACTGCGCGAGACCATCGACCGGATCGTCGGCGACCGCATCGCCACCGGCCAGCTCGACGAAGCGCCCCTGACGCTCGAGGAAATCACGCGGATCAAGAACAGCTTCCAGTTCACGCTGCTGAACATGCTCCATTCCCGCATCGCCTATCCCGCGCCCGAGAAGCCCGCCGTCGAGGCGAAGGCGTGAAACGCTCCCGCCCCCCCGCCCGCGCCGGCGCCGTGGTCGGCGCCACACCGCCGGTCGCTCGCGAAGTCGCCCTCGCCAACCGCCACCCGCGCCTCCGCCTCGATCGCCGCGCCGTCGCCCGCGCCATCGGCATCCTCGATTCCGAACATTCGGCCATCGGCCTTCGGCCATCGGCAATTCCCCAAGGCGAACTCTCGCTCGTGTTCCTCACCGACCCGGCCCTCGCGCAACTGCACGCCGACTTCCTCGATGATCCGACGCCGACCGATGTCATCACCTTCGAGGGCGATCCGCTCCTCGGTGCCGCCGGCGAGATCTGCGTCTCGGTCGACACCGCCGCCCGCTATGCGCGGGAGCATGCGCGCGATTTCAGCCGCGAGCTCACCCTCTACCTCGTGCACGGCTGGCTCCACCTCGCCGGCCACGACGATCTCGTGCCGGCCAAAAAACGCGCGATGCGCCGCGCCGAGGCCCGCGCCCTGCGCCTGCTCGAGCGCGCCGGCGCCGTGCCCCGCTTCGTCCTCCGCCCCGGCCGGAAGTGAGCGCGCACTCGCGCCGTGCGAATTCCGTGATACCTTTTCCAGACTTCCTGCGCTTGAGGAAATGACGCCGCGTTGAGCGGTTCACTCCCACAGACATCACTCATGTTCACTCTTATGAAGACATCACGCTCCCTGTTCGTGATCCTCTCCGCCACCGCCGCCGCCGCGGCCCTGGCCCAGACAACGACCACCGTCACGGTCGCCACCCCGGCCAACACCTCGGGCGCCGTCACGACCACCGTCGCCGTCCCGACTCCGCCGCCCGTCGTCACGGTCACCTCCAACACGCCGCGCCCCGTCGGCATCGTGTCGACGCCCGCCGCCACCGGCGAGACCGTCATCTCCCTCGACATCGGCCACGGCATCCGCCCGGTGCCGGCCTCGCGCGTCACCGTTCCCGTCGGTGAAACCCTCCGCATCCTCGGCCCGAATACCGGCGGCAAGCCCTGCCAGTGGCTCAAGAACGGCGCCCCGCTGGTCGGCGCCACCACGAATCCGCTTGTGCTCCCCTACGTCACCTCCGCCGACGCCGGCACCTACAGCGTCTTCACCGTCGACCCGCTGGCGCTCGCGCTCACCGCGCCGTCGCAATCGCTCGTCCTCGGCGTCGGCCAGACCGATCGTCTCCTGAATCTCTCGACGCGCGCCAACGTCGGCGCAGGCGCCGACCAGGGCCTCGTCTCCGGCTTCGTCGTCGGCGGCGGTGCCCGCGAGAAGAAGCTCATCCTCCGCGCCATCGGGCCTTCCCTCGCGCTCTTCGGCGTCGGCGGCACCCTGCGCGCTCCCGTCCTGCGCATCTACGATGGCAACGGCCGGCTCTACGAAAACGGCTACGCCTATCCCGCTGTGGTCGGCGGCCTGACCTACGAGGCCGATCTCGCCGCCTCGCTCGCCGGCACCGGCGCGTTCCCGATTCCCGAAGGCACCCGCGACGTCGTCGTCATGATGCCGTTCGCCCCGGGCAGCTACACCGCCCAGGTCACGAGCGGCGACGGCACCAGCGGCAACGTCCTCCTCGAGATCTACGAGGTGCCGTAAACGGCAGCCGGAATCTCCGTCAACAACCTGAGGCGCGGTCGCGGCACCGCGCCTCTTCCTTTTTTGCTTTTGCGTCCCGTTCGGCGCAGGCGAAGCTTCCTGCCGTCCGTCATGTCGTCCGAAGACCCACAGCCCAAGTCCCGCCTCGTCACGTTCCGCAACGCGTTCCTTTCCGGCGCGCTGCTGCTCGCGCCGCTGATCGTGACGATCATCGCGTTCATCTGGATCATCGACACCTTCGGCGGCACGTTCCGCCCGCTCTACGAGGACTACCTCCCGGGCTCCCTGCAGCGGATCCCGTTCTTCTGGGACCTGCTGGCGACCGGTGTCGTCGTGCTGCTCGTCACCGGCCTCGGCTACCTGTCGAACTACGTCTTCGGAAAATATTTCCTGAGCATCGGCGAACGCGCCATCCAGCGCGTGCCCGGCGTCGGCCCCGTCTACAACACCGTCAAGCAGATCGTCGCCACCTTCGGCACCCAGAATCGCAACCTCTTCAACAAGGTCGTGCTGATCGAGTATCCGCGCAAAGGCGTGTGGACACTCGGTTTCCTCACCAACAAGGGCCAGGGCGAGGCCCAGTCCTTCGTCGGCACCGAGACCTGGACCGTGTTCGTGCCGACGACGCCGAACCCGACCAGCGGCTTCCTCCTCATGCTGCCGCGGCACGACATCATCGAGCTCGAGATGAGTGTCGGCGACGGCATGAAGATGATTATCTCCGGCGGCGCCGTGATGCCGCCGCAGCCCCCGGTCCCGCATCCGGCCCCGCTCCCGGAGTGAGCGTCCGCCGCCGTGCCCGCCCAGTCGCTGTCAACGGAGGCGTTCGTCCTGGGGCGGCGCCCGCCGGCGGATCGGTTCCAGACCTTCAACCTCTTCTCCGCCGCGCACGGTCCGCTGCTCGCGTTGCAGCGCGTCGCTGGCAAGACCGCCGCCGCCACCGTCGCCCTCGATCTCTTCGACGAGGTGGCGCTGCTGCTGGAAACCTCCAACCAGGGCCGCACCTGGTTCATCAAGGAGGCCCGCCTCCTCGCCCGTCCGGCCGGCATCGGCCGCAACTACGACGCCCTCCGCCTCGCCTCCGCGCTCGCCACGCTGATCGCCCACAACCCCGTCGATGAGGACAGCCGCGCCGCCGTGGCGGAGCTCCTGCGCGCCGCCTTCGCCGCCTTCGCGACCGGCCCCCGCCCCGACATCGTGTATTTCAAGAGCCTGTATCGGTTTACCCGTGACGAAGGCTACCCGCTGAAACAGCACTGGTTTCCCACGCTCCCGCCGGACGACCGCGCCGAGGTCGTGACCCTCCTCAACCGCCCGCTCGCGGAGCAGACGGCCGGCGCCGCCATCGTCGCGCGCCTGCAGCGCCGCCTCGAGGACTACCTCCGCGGCCACACCGAAGTCCTGCTCGACTAGGCTGGGTCGCCGGAAATTATGGAGCATAACCCGAAGCCGCTGGGATGTAGGGCGAGGCGTCCCCGCCGAGCCGTCGCGGCTTAAGGGTTACCCGGCTCGGCAAGGACGCCTCGCCCTGCCGCATCGGTCATTGGGTGCCGGGACTTGCGGCGGACCAGACTAGCCGCCTGCCGCCGCCGCGTTCAGCTCGCGCCCCATCCACGGCACGGCCGCCGTGCCGTGATGCTGGTGCAGCGCGATCCGCCACCACTCCTTGCGCGCCTCGCGCCGGCCGCGCCGGTGCTCCGCCCACGCCAGACAACACGCGCCGATCGCGCGATCGATCCGCGCGTCCGTCCCCGCCATCATCTCTTCCAGGAGGACCACGCCTTCGTCCCAACGCCCGGCCACCACCAGCATGCTGCCGTGCGTGCCGAGATAGGTCCACTCGCGGGGACCGCGGCGCACGAGTTCCTCCGTCCACGGGAGGCATCGGCAGACAAACGCGCGATCTCCCGACATCAGGGCCATCGTGCCCATGACATCGATCAACCGCCGTCGCGCCGGCGCCCCCTCCGGGTAGGCGCGGATGAGCGCGAGCTGCGCCGCCTCCAGCGCCGGGAAATCCGGCTGCGCCACCAACCCCTCCTCGTGCGCCCTCGCCGGCGGCCGCTCCTCCGCCGTGGCCCGCTCCGCCCACGCGCCGTAGGCGGCGGCCGAGGCCACCCAGTAGTCATAGAGCTCCGCCGGACTGCCCAGCAACGCCCGCAGCTTCGCGCCATCGCTTCCCGCCGCGACGCCCGGAATCGCCTCGTCCTCGCGCCGAAACACATGCCAGAACGCCATCACGTGGCCCAGCGTCCACCCGGCGAGCAGCGACGACTCGAGCCGCCGCTCCAGAAACACCTCCGTCCATCCGGACTGCTCGACCCACGTCAGGAGCAACCCGGCGCCCGCCAGCGCCGCCCCCAAATCAAACGCCGGCCCGGCCGCCACCACTGCCACGTAACGCCACCGCGCGCCGGCGCCCCGCGGCAACTCCATCTCCACCGCACCTGCGAGTAGTTCAACGCCGAGGCTCCACTCCACGCCGCGCCAGCGCCACGCGAGGAGCCGACAGCCTTGACCGATCTGGACCGCCTTCACCGGGATGCGCATCACCTGCGCCGCGAACGCATGCGCCAGCTCGTGGCCCACCATGCCGATCACAAACGTGGCCCCGATGGCCAGGGCGGTGACGAGCAGATACACGCTGGCGTTCTGGCCGGACCGCCCGGTGCGTCACGCCCAAAATCCGCCGCCGGGCTTTCCATCCGGCCCATCCGGTGTTTGCTGGTCGCCCTGCATGATCTTCGATCTCGATAAGCGCACGGCCGCGCTGAACGTCGGCGACTTCGCCGGCTTCACGCTGGGCCCGCGCGACTCGGGCGGAGGCGGCGCCGCCGGCGTGTGGCGCGCGCAGCTCGGCACCCACTGGCACAACGAACTCCGCACGCGCGCCGTCCTCGAGCACGCCGCCGCCGCCGAGTTCGAGATTCCGATCACCGGCCAGGTCTTCCACCGCGGCTGGCTCATC
>CAZENI010000490.1:0-863 GCA_964513055.1 uncultured Opitutus sp. | reverse complement strand
GCCGCCGCCCGCACGCTCCGCGAAATCAAGACCGTCACCCGCCCCCTGCCGGCCGACGAGGCCGACCTCCGCGCCGACTATCCCGACTACTTCATCCAGCTCGCCACCTACGCCGCGCTCGCGCGCACCGACTCCGCCACCGCCGCCGCCCGCGCGGAGCTCGTGTTCGTCGAGGTCGGCAGCGGCCTCGCGCAGACCCTCGCGCTCACGCCCGCCGACGACGCGCTCTTCCGCGTCCAGCTCGAGCGTTTCGCCGGCTTCCTCGACCTGCGCCTCCGCGCGCGCGAACGCCTCCGCGGCCTGCGCTTCCGCCCCGCGTTCGCGACGCCGCGACCCGGCCAGGAGACGACGCAGGCCGGCCTCACCGCGCTCTTCGAACGCCAACCCCTCGTGCTCTTCGAGGCCCCCACCGGTTTCGGCAAGACCGGCGTGCTGCTCGAGTTCGCCCTCGGCCAGCTCCGCTCCGGCCACTTCGACCGCGCCCTCTACCTCACGAGCAAATCCACCGGCCAGCTCCAGGTCGTCCGCACGCTCGCGGCGATGACCGCTTCGATGCCATCACCCGCGGCAGAAAGTGATACCTCGAAAGCTGCCGGTCCGAATCCACCCGCCGCCTCCGGTCTTTCAACTTTCAACCCTCAACTTTCAACCCGCACCGCCGCCGCCGCCCCCGCCGTCGCCGCCTGGCACGTCCGCAACAAGTCCGAGCACTGCGTCAACCACACGTTCCACTGCGTGCGCGACAACTGCCTCTACCTCGCCGATGCCGCCGCCCGCTGGCCGGCGAGCGGGCTCGCCCGCTTCTACCTCGACGAGCAGCATGCCCGGGAGCTGGATACGCTGCGCGCCGCCGGGCGCGACGC
>CAZENI010000489.1:0-6476 GCA_964513055.1 uncultured Opitutus sp. | reverse complement strand
TCTAACCGCTAATGGGCGCTGATGCGCGCTGATTTTCGAGGGACGGAGTTACCACTAATCCAAGCCACCATAGGAGGGAATTTTTTGGAAATCAGCCCTGGGGCTCTTCTTCCCAAGATTCCCGATGATGAGTGCTCATGAGTGATTCGGCTGAATCACCGCCCATCAGCGGTTGCTCCCGAGGCCGACCTTGATCGCTCACCCCTTGCCGCCCTTCAGGAGCACGAGGTGATCGACGCCCTTGGTCTCGAACTCGCGCCAGTAGTTGTCCTCGATCGCGGCCAGCCGCTCCTCCTCGTCGCCGGTCAGCTCGTCGCTGAGTTTCGTCGCGCCCAGCTCGGCGCGCAGGTCGCGCTCGGCGAGGCGGGCGACGAGTTCGCTCCAGAACGCGTCCTCGACGAAGTCGTCGATCTTCGCGCGCACCGGACCCTGCGTGAGCTTCTCGTTGGGAAAGAACTGGCCGTTGACGTCGGCCTCGACGAGGTCGGCGCAGCCGAACGGCTCGGCGAGCTGAAACGTCTTCTGCGCGATCGCGGCGTAGCGCTCGGGCATCGTCGCGGGATCGTCGGGCCGCGCCCCGGCGACCCACAGGCCGAGATGCGCGAGCTCCAGCAGGCGCGCGTATTCCTTGGGAGTGAACGAGACCTTCATCGCACAAGACAGGCGCGTCGGAGGGGAACGCTCAACGCTGAACGTTCACCTTTTGGTGCACACGCGATCCCGCCGGCCGCGGACCGCCACTTGAGCGTTGAACGCGACGCGTTGAGCGTTGAGCGTTTCTCATCCGTGAACCCCGTCGCCACCGAGCCCACCCCCGCGGCCCTGGCCGGCCCGGCGAACCCGCCCGCCGGCTCCGAACGCCTCGTCTCGCTCGATGCGCTGCGCGGCTTCGACATGTTCTGGATCCTCGGCGGCGACTTCGTGATGCAGGTCGTCGGGGCGATGACCGGCGGCCCCTCGAGCCCGCTGAAATGGCTCGCCGATCAGTTCGACCACAAGGCGTGGGCCGGCTTCGCGTTCTACGACCTGATCTTCCCGCTCTTCGTCTTCATCTCCGGCACCTCGATGGTGTTCTCCCTTCAGCGCCTCGTCGCGCGCGAGGGCCGCGCCGGCGCGGTGAAACGCGTGCTCTGGCGCGGCGCGGCGATCTTCCTCCTCGGCCTGTTCTACAGCGGCGGCGTCACCAACGCCTGGCCCGACATCCGCCTGCTCGGCGTGCTCCAGCGCATCGCCCTCGCCTACACCGGCGCCGGGCTGCTCTTCTGCTTCCTGAAGCCGCGCGCGCTCGCCGGCGTGACTGCGGCGATCCTGGTCGGCTACTGGGCGCTACTCACGTTCGTGCCGATCCGCGACGTGCACCTCGAACGCACCGCGCTGCCCGCGCAGATGGGCGTCGCCAAGCCCACGCTCGAACAGGCCCGCGCCTTCTACGATGCCGCCACCACGCGCGTCACCGGCACCTACGGCCCCGGCCACAATCTCTCGAACCACCTCGATTTCGAATACCTGCCCGGCCGCAAATACGATCTCTACTTCGATCCCGAGGGCCTGCTCAGCACGCTGCCGGCGATCGCCACGTGCCTCCTCGGCGCGTTCGCCGGCCTGCTGTTGCGCCGCCGGGACGTCCCCGACCTGAAGAAAGTCGCCTGGCTCGCCGGCGCCGGCGTGGCGGCGCTCGTCGTCGGCCATCTGTGGGGCCTGCAGTTCCCGGTCGTGAAGAAAATCTGGACCTCGACCTTCGTCCTCGTCGCCGGCGGCTGGAGCCTCCTGCTGCTCGCGTTGTTTTACTACATCGTCGACGTGCGCCGCGCCCGCGGCTGGTGCCAGCCGTTCGTCTGGGTCGGCATGAACGCCATCACGCTCTACGTCGCCTCGAACCTCCTCGGCTACCGGCGCGTCGCGGCCCGCCTCGCGGGCGGCGACGTGAAGACGTTTTTCGATGGCCTCGCGCCGCGCGCCGGCGACCTCGTGATCGGGCTCGTCGCCATCGCGCTGATGCTATGGCTCGCGCGCTTCCTGTATCGTCGGCAGATTTTCCTGCGGCTGTAGGCGCGCCGGGCAACTTGCCGTTGCAGCGCCCGACGCCGACGCCACAGTGGCGCCCATGGAACCGTCGGCCACACCCCGGGCTTTGGCTTTCGAGGGGAAAACCCTCCTCGTCGTCGACGACGAAGCGGGCCTCCGCCTGCTCGGCGACCTGCTGCGGAGCGAAGGCGGCACGCTGGCCGGGGCCGGCTCGGCGGAGCAGTTGTGCGAGGCCTATGCGTCGGTCCGCCCCGACCTCGTCCTGCTTTCCACGACGCTGCCGGGCTTCGACGGCGTGGCCGCCGGCCGCGCGTTGCAGGAAATTCACGGCGACGCGTGCGCCCCGATCCTTTTCACCTCGGCCGGCAACGAGCTCGACGCCGCCATCGACCGGCTCGACGCGGGCGGCGCGGACTACCTGACGAAGCCGTTCCGGCCGAAGGAGGTCGTCGCTCGCCTCCGCCTGCACCTCCGGCACCGGAGCCTCTCCGAGCAGCTCACGCAGGCGAATGCCGCGAAGAACCGGTTTCTCGGCATGGCCGCGCACGACCTGCGCGGTCCACTCGGCGCCATCCGCGGCGTCGCCGAGTTCCTGCGCGAGGGCGAGGGCGGTTCCCTCTCGCCGGAGCAGCTCGAGCTGGTCGACATGATCGGCACGACGAGCCAGCAGGCGCTGGAACTCGTCAACCAGCTCCTCGATGTCGCGACCATCGATGCGGGCGAACTGCGGCTCGCGCTCGCCCCGTGCCGCCTCTTCGAGTTGCTCGAGGATTGCGTGGCGCTGGCGGAGATGGACGCCGCGAAGAAGAAAACCCGCGTCGTCTTCGACGCGCCCGGCGCAGGGCCGGTGCTGCCGCTCGACGCCGCCAAGATGAAGCAGGTCGTCGCCAATCTGCTGAGCAACGCCGTGAAATATTCGCCGCCCGGCTCCACCGTGACGGTCCTCGTCCGCCCCGATCCGGCGGCTGGCACCTGCGCGATCTGCGTGCGGGATCAAGGCACCGGCATTCCGGAAAAGGAGCGCGCGAAGCTGTTCAAGGATTTCGGCCGCCTCTCGGTGCGGCCCACCGGCGGCGAAAGCAGCACCGGACTGGGCCTCGTGATCTGCCGGAAGATCGTCGAGGCGCACCGCGGCAGCATCACCGCGGAAAACCTGCCGACGCGCGGCTGCGAATTCCGCGTGACCCTGCCGGGCCAGCCTTGTGATTCCGCGGCATGAACCCCGTGCGGCCGCGCCGGGTTTATCCCGTGTTCAACTCGGTTTCGACTCTTGGTAGGGCGAGGCGTCCCCGCCGAGCCGTCGCGGATCAAGGGTAACACGGCTCGGCGGGGACGCCTCGCCCTACCAGCAGGAATCGGAGCCGAAGGCCCGAGGACTCAAGGCCGGCGACGTCCGCGCAACAGGCTCTTCCACGATTTCAGCCGCGGCGTCACCAAGGGCAGCATCGTCTGCGAGGGCGCTTCGACCGCCGGTTCGCCCGCGGGCGCAGAGGTCGTTTCGCCCCCGGGAAGCGGGTCTTTCGCTCCGGCAACCGAGGGCACGGGGACCGGCGCGATGGAGACATGCCCGTCGCCCTCCTGCACGTCCGGCGTGCTACTCCGAAACGAACCGACATTGTAGCCGCCGTGGTCGACCCGCCCTGCGCCACCGGCGCTGCCCGGCTTCGTCGCCCCGGCGCCGCCCGTCCATTGGGTGATGAGCGCGTCCACCGTGGACGGATCCACCGCCCCGGCGGCGAGGGGAATCGCGTGCGCGTCGGTCGCCGGGCTGCCGGCGGCGTCACCACCGGCCGCCAACGGCCCCCCGCCGCGGCCACCGCGGGCGGAGAGCATGAGCTTGATCGGCGAGGGCAAGTCCGAGGATCCCGTCCAGACCATCGACGAGCCGCCGGCGCCGCCGGAGAGATGCAGCGGCGGTGCGGCGGGCGTGCCCTGACTCCCGGCGACAATCTTCAGCACGTCGCCCCGTTTCAGAGAAAACATCCCCCGGACCCGGGAGCCCTTGCGGCCCGGGGTGTCGCCGGCCCCGCCCTGCGCACCCGTCGCTTCGATCACGTAAGTGCCGGCGGCCGGAACGTGGTAGGACTGCACCGTTCCGGTGGCGGAAAAAACGACGGGGGCGTGGCTCATAGGGGAGTTGCGGCGAGTGGACGTGTCAGGTCGGCTCCTGGTTTTCGACATCGGGATCGAAAACGCCCCAGCGGCCGTTGCTATCCATCAGCGTGAGATTGAATGCGTAGTCCTGCCCCTGTCCCGCGGAGTCGTTGACGTCGATCACGGCCATGCCGTTGGTGGGAATCGGCGCAAGGGTGTAGGCGACGCCGTTGTAGGTCCACTGCGCACCGCCCTTCCCCGTCAGCAATCCGGAGCGGTCGACCAGCACGATCGAGTATTCGGCGGTGCCCGCGCCACTCGGGGCGATCTCCTTGAACGGGGCCCCAACGACGAACGTCAGTCCGGGCAGGGCCGTCCAGGCGTTGAAGTTGATTTGAACGGGAGAGCCCACGGGCGCCGTGATCGTGATGACGTTATTGGTGATGCTGATGTCCTTGGTGTCGTTGCCCACGACCATCGTGGCAGCGGCAGTATAGGGAGCCACGGCATAGGCGGAAGCGGTGCTCGAACTGCTGGGCGGCGGGGTCCAGGCCGTAACCTCAACCTGGACGGCTACCATTGTGATCGGTTTGCTCATGTTGCTTCTGGTTTAGTGCGTTTTTGCTGAACTGGCGTGGGACGGTGCGGCCTCCAAAATGGAGGCCGCCAAAGGGTCGATGGGACGGTAGCCGAAGCTCCGCAGTCGCTCGATGAGCGGGCGCGCCTCGTCGGCTTTTCCGAGGAGCACGAGCGCCTGCGCGGCGGGATCGAGGAGCCGCCAGTGGTTCGAATTCGCGAGGCGTGGCGCGAGCACGCCGACCACGCGATCCCACTGGCGTCGCGCTTCCTCGGGCTGGTCTTGGGCTAGGGCGATCCGGCCGGCGAGGAGGCATGATTGCGCGAACTCGCCCGTGGCGCCGTCGTCGGCGCGGGCGTCCTTGACGAGCGGCTCGCCCAGCTCGAGGGCGCGAGCGACCGCGTCGCTCGCGTCGGGGCGCCGGGCCGCCAGGCGCAAGCGAGCCTCCAGCCGCCACGCATTCGCCAGGGTGGCCGAGAACAGCCGGGACGACGGCTCCGCTTTGACCAGCGCTTCGAGCTGATCGCGAATCCCCGCGAGGATCGGCATCTCGGCGCGCGAGTCGCTCTCGCCCAGGAGGAATGCGATCCGCCTAAGCTGGCCATTCAGCGCCGCCTGCTGCCATTGACGGTTTTTCGGATCCTGGGCGACCAGATCGTCACGCAACGTTTTCGCCCGGTTGTAAGCCACGGCCGCGTCGCTCCGGCGGCCGATCAAGGCCAACAACTCGCCGGAATACCCCGAGGCATCGGCCAGCCGCAACCGCCAGCGGGCCACCGCCGGCTCAGACCTCACCAGTGCCTCCAAGAGAGCCGCATACTCCGACAGTCGCTCCAGCGCTTCGGCGTAGCGTCCGTCGCGTTCGGCGACCGTGCCAAGCCATGACGCGACATCGGCCAGGCGGAACCGGAGCGAAGGATCGGCGGGGTTTCCGGCGATCAGCTCCTCGACCGCCGTTCGTTCGGCCAGAAACCCGCTTTGCGCTCTCGCGAGGTTCCCGAGTTCAAGTTCAAGGACCGCGAGGTTGTGATGGCCCGACGTGAGTTCGCGTTGCGCGCGCAATTTCTTCCCTTCGATCGCGACCAGACCAACGGCCGAGTCGCGATAACGCGTGAACCACTCGCGCACCGTGGAACGATCGCCGCGTTGGAGCGCCACGAACCCGATCCAGTATTCCGCCTGCGCGCGCTCAAAGAGCATGTCGGCATTCTTTGGGTGACGGGCGGTGAGGGCGGCGGCGCTCTGGTAAGCCTTGGCAAACGCATCGGCGGCCTCCGCGTAGTTCGCCTCGTCCAGTTTGATCTCGCCGATCTGGGTGAGCGCCTTCGACTGGCGCGCGACCTCGGTGTCGGTGAGCTTTTCGGGTGGGACGGCGGCGAAGTAGTCCATCGCCTTGTCGCCGAGGCTGCCGCGGAGGGTGACGCTGCTGAATTTCTTCAACTCGGGACTCAAATCGCCGAGCATGAAGGAAAGGAGTTTCTCCGCCTGTTGCTGGCGCTGCTGCGCATCGGTGCGGGCGATGTTGGCGGCGTCGCGCTCGCGATTGGCGCGCACGGCCTGGCGCACGCTGACCACCGTGCCGACGATGAGCGTGAGCGCGATCGCCGCGGCGCTCGCGCAGGCGAGACGGTGGCGCGCAACGAAGCGCTGGCTGCGGTAAAGCGTGCTCGGCGGGCGCGCCTCGACCGGCTCTGAGCGCAAATGGCGGCGCACGTCGTCGGCGAGTTCCTGCGCGGTGCCGTAGCGGCGATCGCGGTCCTTCTCGAGGCAGCGCATCGCG
>CAZENI010000488.1:0-6479 GCA_964513055.1 uncultured Opitutus sp. | reverse complement strand
TGAGCGCTTCGCGGAGGACCGGGTCGTCGTCGGGGAGGGAGGCGGTGGAGGAGGTCACGGGTTTTGTCTGCAATGACACTTCACGCGCGAAAACCCGCCATTTGGGATCACGATAATTGCGCCGCCGGCCGGTCGTCAGAACGTCGTCGTCAGGGAAAGTGAATACACGCGGCCGCGCCAGTCGCCGTAGGCCTGGACGCCGGCGCCGGTGCCGGCGTTGGCGTAGCGCGGAAAGGAGGCCGAAAAAACGTTGTTCACGCGGGCCTGGAGGCGGAGGTTGCGCGGGGCCCAGCGTATCCATTGCCCCACTTCACTCTGGGCGAACACGTCGAACTGCCAGTAGGGGCTGATCCGGTCGCGGCCCTGGCTGAGGCGCTCCTTCACGGGGAGAATCCGCGAGTGGAAGTAGTGGCCGTCGAGGCCGAAGCCGTGGCGGCGGCTGGACCAGCCGGCGCCGAACTTGGCGCGATACCTGAGCAGATTGGCGCTCGCGCCGGCCGGGGCGTTGAGCTCGTCGACGACGTCGGCGCCGGGGATGAGGAGACGCTGGTAGCGCGAGAAGATGAGCAGGCGGCTGTAGAGATCGAGCGTGCCGCCGAAGGCTTCGGTCCAGGCGTAGTCCAACGACGTGCTCCAGTGGTGGGAGCGGCGCCACTCCGAGTTGATGGCGCCCGTGACGACACTGTCGACCTGGCCGCTCTTGGCGTCGCCGGGGACGAGGGGAAAGCGGATGACACGCTCGGGGAAGAGGTGCTCGAGGTTGAGGATGTCCTGGGGATCGAGGTCGACGACCTCGGCGACCTTGCGCGTGTCCACAAAGTCGATGCTGGCGCGGAGGCGGTGGGTCTTGCCCGTCCGGTAGACGAGGCCGGCGGTCTGGGTGAGCGTTTCCTCGGGGATGAGCGTGGGATTGATGATCGCCCGCTCCTCGACCTTGTAGGTGTCTTGAGCGAGGGGGTCGAAGACCTCCTTCAGATCGCCGCCGACGATCGTGCCCGGGCCCTGGCCGGTGGGCAGGGCGGTGCGGCTCATCTGCGGGGTGGGGAAGCGGCTCGAGGTGCTGACGCTGCCGCGGAGCGTGAAGCCGGCGGGCAGGTCGGCCTTGAAGGCGAAGGTGGGCGCGATCGCCGTTTCGTCGCCCTGGTTGGACGCGATGTAGCGGACGGCAGCATCGGTTTCGAGCCGGTGAATCCAGCGCGGCAGCCAGGACTTGGGCACGAGCGGGGCCTGGATTTCGCCGAAGAGGCTGTAGCGTTCGAGCGTGCGGCCGAGATAGCGGATGGGCTCGGCGGCGAGCTCGCCGTGAGCGAAGACGCGTTCGTCGGTGAATTTTCCGAGCGCGTTGTGACGATAGTCGGCTCCGAGGTTGAGCACGGCCTGGCCCGTGGGGAGTGAGAGATCGTGGTGGGTGAGGCGGACGGCGCCGTCGATGGTGGTGTAGTCGCCGAGCGTGACGAAACGGCCGACGCCACCGCGGTAGACGAGGACACGGTCGTAGAACTCCCGTGGCGGGCCGAAGACCTGGGTGTCGCGGAGCGGCTGGTAGAGGCCCTGATCGATGAGTTGCTGCCAGCGGATGAAATCGGCGCCGACCAGGCCGCGATATTTGGCGAGGTTGCGACCGTATTGGCCGTCGATCAGGAGGCGCCATTTGTTCGGGAGAAACAGCAGGGCGCTGAGGACGCCGGAGCCGAACTCGAGGCGGGCTTCGCTGTAGTTCTCGCCGAGGGCGGGGGCCATTTCGTTGAGCGAGACGATGGCTTCGGAACTGAACGGGTTGCCGGGTGCGCCCTCGCGCAGCCGGAGATCGGCAGCCATGACGTCGAAGCCCCGATGCATGACGCTGCGCGTGTAGGTGCCATCGAAGCCGAGCTGAAGCCAGGGGGTGACGTCGAAGACGACGGAGGTGAAGTAGGCGGAGCGTTGTTGCTTGCGGCCGTAGGGGTAGTCGACGCTTTCGGGCGACGTGGCGAAGCCGCCGGGGCTGTCGAGGAGATCGTAGTTGCGGACGCCTTCACGGCCCCTGAATGCAGCAATTCCGCCCGTGCCAGAGGCGCCGGGCGGAACAGAGGTCACGGTGGCCGTGGCTGGTCCGAAGAGTGGGAGCTGCGGCGGTGGAGGGTCGTCCTCGTTTTCCGGCCGGGCCTGGAAGCCGCGGAGGTTGGGCGTGGCGCGGTAGACGGAGATGTTGTTCGCGACGGTGCGGGCGGCGTGGGCCTGGCGGAAGCCGAGCTCGGCCTCGGTGGGCGGGATCGTTTTGGTGAGGCTGGCGTTGAAGCGGACGCGTAGGGAGCCGCCGAGCAGCGTGCGGCTGTGGAGGATCGACGCGGAGGTCTGGGGGGCGTCGTAGCCGCCGAGCGCGTTGGTGTAGGTGAGCGCGACTTCGGTGGCCTCGGCGTCGACGCCGGGGCGGAGGACGATGTTGATGACGCCGCCGACGGCGTTGCCGCTGTAGAGCGAGGCGGCGGAGATGGGGAGGACTTCGACCTGCTGGACGAGGCTGAGGGGGATGAAGTTGACGTCAGGTGTCTGGCTGACGGAGCCGCTGACGAGGGCTTCGGGGAGGCGGCGGCCGTTGACGAGGATGATGGTCTGGTCGGCGCCGAAGCCGCGGAGGTTGAGGTTGGTGCTGCCGGCGGTGAACGTCTCGGCGAGGCCGTTCTGCTCGGGCGGAGGCGTGGCGGCGTCGGCGTCGAGGATCTCTCGCTGGAGAAACTCGTTGAGGCTGACGACGCCGCTGCGGGCGATCTGGTCGCGGTTGAAGATGTTGAACGGGAGCGCGTCGTTGTGGGTGCGCGCGAGGTCGAGGTTGCCGCCGGCGACGCGGGGCGCGAAGAGGGCATCGCTGCGGTCGAAGGGATCGGTGCGGGCGCGATCGGTGACGAAAAACGGCGCGAGTCGGGCGGGTTCGCCGGCCTCGTGGAGCTGATGCGCGGGGAGAGCGACGGTGCGGTCGGCTTCGAGCAGGATGCCGCCGACGAGGAACGGCTGCATGCCGGGGACGTTGGCGGCGACGCGGTAGGTGCCGGGGGGAAGCGAGAAGGTGAAGCCGCCGCGCTCATCCGTGACGACGCTGTGGCGCGAGAGGGGGATGCCGACGCGGATGCCGGCGGCGGGCGAGCCGTCGGGCGTGAGGAGGCGGCCTTCGACGGTGCCGGTTTTGCGATTGTCGGGCGCGATGATGAATTTCCCGCCGTTGGGTTTCGCGATGAAGCCGGTGCCCTCGAGGAGTTTTCTCAACGCGTCCGCGGGCTCGAAGCGACCGTTGACCTCCTTCGATTGCACCTTGCGCAGCGCGCTGAACGAAAACAGGACCTCGATGTTGGTCTGCTTCGAGAACGTGAGCAGCGCGTTGGCCGCGGATTGGGCCGGGAGTTTGAACTCGATTTCCTTTTCCGGGTTCGTGTCCGCCGCGGGCTTGCCTTGGCCGAACGACGACGCGCAGAGCCACAGGGCACTGCACGCCGCGACGATCAGGAGGCGGAAAATGGCGAAGAAACGACGCACAGTTTACCGGATGATAAGGCTGCCGTTCTGATCGTAAGTGGCCCGGGCGGGAGCGTAGGCGGAGTCGATGAACTGCATGAAGCCACTCAGGTCGTCGATGCGGTGGAGTCCGCCCACGGTCTCGGCCGCGAGCGACGGATCGACGTGGTAACTGCGGCCGTGATAGCGGGCGAAGCGGGCGACGGCGTCGGCGAGCGGCACTTCGTTGAAGACGATCTGGCCGTGGCGCCAGGCGAGGAGGTCGTCGAGCTCGGATTGCGAGAGCGCCTGCTTCACGTCGATGTGCTTGCCGCGCGCGAGAAGGCGGTCGTTTGCTTTGAGTGAGATGGGGCCGTCGGTGCCATCGCGCGGACGCACTTCGACGGAGCCTTCGGTGACGGTGACCTCGAGCACGGCGTCGGTGCCGTCGGCGCGGACGTTGAATGTCGTGCCGGTGACGCGCACGGAGCCAGTAGGCGTCAGGATGATGAAGGGTTTCGCGGGATCCTTCGCGACCATGAAGATGGCTTCGCCGCCGGCGAAATGCACGCGGCGCTCGTTCGCGAGATTCTCGAAGCGCAGGCTCGTGTTGGCATTGAGCTCGACGCGGGTGCCGTCGGCCAGGGTTTGCGCGGTGCGCTGGGCAACGCCGATCGCGATGTTCTGCACCGGCGGAGCGGGACGGACGGCCCACAGGCCGACGGCGACGACCGCGGCGGTGGCGAGGGCGAGGCTCATGACACGAGGGAAGGTAAGGACTTTGCCACGAGGTTCCGCGGGGGCGGGCATCTGGACGGCGCCGCTGGCGACGAGCGCGGGGAGCTGTTCCTCGAGGTCGGCGGAAAGCTGGCAATAGCTGGAAAGCGCCGCGCGGTGGGCGGGCGACTCGGCGAGCCAGGCATCGAGGGCGGCGCGTTCGCCGGCTTCGAGCACATCGCCGTCCAGCCGGGCGGCCCAGAAGGCGGCCTGCTCGTCGACGGCGGAATCGGAGCGGATGAGTGACGGTTTCATGGGCTGGCCTTTGCCTTCGGCAGAGCGGAGGGCGCGGCGTCGCGGGGTGAGGACTCGGCGGACAGCGCGGCCCGCAGCAGACGGAGGGCGCGCACGTGTTGTTTTTCGACGGTGCTGATGGAGATGCCGAGGCGGTCGGCGATCTCGCGATGGGAGAGGAGGTCGACTTTGCGGAGCAGGAGAACGTTGCGGCAGCCGGGCGGGAGTTGCGCGATGGCGGCTTCGAGCAGGCGCAATTCCTGGCGGGCCATCACCTGCTGGGCGACGCCCGGCGCGGCGGACGCGGCGGTCTCGAAACGCGTCGCATCGTGGGCGATGGGCGAGATGCTCCGGCGCTTGAGGCGGTTGATGGCGAGCCGGCGGGCGGTGGTGTAGAGCACCGCCTCCGGTTGCTGGATCTCCGGATTGTCGGCGTGCGGGTAGACGCGAAGGTAGGCGTCGTGGGCGATGTCCTGGGCCTCCGCGCTGTTGCCGAGGAGGCGGGTGAGGTAGCGGCGCAGCGGAGCGACAGTCGCGCGGTAGAGCGCGGCAAAGTCGCGGCGGACTGGCGGTTCCTCAGCCATGGCGGCACAGGAGGTCCGGTCCGCCGGGTCGGCGAAGCTCAGGCTGGGGGAAGAGAGTCCGGGTTTCACAGCTAAGCATCATGACAAAGCTATCCCGGAAACCCGCCATTGTCGCCGACGAATTTTTCGGGTGCGGGCGAGAGGGGGACTGACCTTAAAAACGGCAGCTGAAGAAACCGCTAATCCACGCTAATCAGAAACCTGCCATGGGTTGATTGGCATGGTTCAGAGCCACCAAGGGGGTGACTCAACCGGCAAAGTGAATCGAAGCCCAAGATTTTCATCAGCGAAAATTAGCGAAGATTAGCGGTTCCGCCCTCTGCCGAATCCTGTGCTGAAAGGGGGAGCGGCTTGAGTTCAAGCCGTTCCAGCCTGCACGGTCAGTCGGGGCGGACTTCGCGATTCAGGAAGTCCATGATGCGAGTCTGCTGCCGCAGGCGGATCAGCGGGTCGCTGATCATGTGCGTGCCCATCATGGGCAACAGTTCGTAGGGCTTGCCGGCCTGGAAGAGCGCGTCTGCGAGCTGTAGGGTGTGCTGGAAGTAGACGTTGTCGTCCGTCATGCCGTGAATGAGGAGCAGGGGGCGGGACGACTGGCTGGCGTAGGTCGTGACGTTGCTGACGCGGTAGGCTTCCGGCGATTTGTCCGGGAGGCCGAGGTAGCGCTCGGTGTAGTGAGTGTCGTAGTTTTCCCAGGTGATGACGGGCGCGCCGACGACGGCGGCCTGGAAAATATCCGGCCGGCGGATCGCGGCCATGGCGGAAAAGTAGCCGCCGAACGACCACCCGCTCACGGCCACGCGCTTCAGATCGATCTCGGGATACTGCGCGGCCAGCGCCTGGAGACCGGCGATTTGATCCTCGAGCGCGATGTCGATGAAGTTGCCCTTGATCACGCGCTCCCAGTCGCGGCCGCGCCACGGGGTGCCGCGGCCGTCGAGGCGCACAACGACGTAACCCTGATCGGCCATCCACTGGTCGGTGAAGTAGCCGCGGATGTTGGCGCTGACGACCTTGCTCGTGGGGCCGGCGTAGACGGAGAGGATGGTGCGGTATTTTTTCTTCGGATCGAAATTGCGCGGGCGCGTGACCGTGGCGTCGAAGCCGCTCAGCGTGCGCGTGAGCTCGGTGCGCGGCCATTGCGCGGGCGACTCCGCGATCGAGGGCAGCGTGGCGAGCACGCGTGCGTCGTCGGCGGAGATGACCTCGCTGCGGTAGGAGCCGTCGAAGTTGTCGATCGTGCGCACGAGCTGGCGCGACTCCGGGAAGAAGGATGCGTTGTGCTGACCGCGCTCGCGCGTGAGCCGGACGCCCGCGCCGCCGGCGAGCGGGAACTTCCACACGTGCACTTCGCGCGGATCGTCGCCGCCGCGCACGTAGAAGCCGCCGCCCGCCTCGTCGAGCCCGACGAGGCCGCGG
>CAZENI010000487.1:0-6500 GCA_964513055.1 uncultured Opitutus sp. | reverse complement strand
CGACATCTGCATCCGATACGCCATCTCGTAGGCGCTGATTCGCGTGAGGGTCTCCGGATCGCCGAGCTCGGCGGCGCGCTGCTGGTTGAGCTGCGCGAGATCGTCGAGCAACGCCCGCCGCTGCGCCCGGTCCACCCCGTCCGGGTTATTCAGATACAGGACCGGGTTCGCGCCCGGCCGCAGGCCCACGCCCTGGTGCGACGACGGCAGGAAGCCGCTGCCCCACAGCCGCGAGAAGATCGGCTGGCCCGGATTCTTGCCCGTGCCCTGCGACACCATCGCAATGAACGCCGGCAGATTCTTGTTCTCGCTCCCGAGCCCGTAGCTCACCCATGCGCCCATGCTGGCGTAGCCGGGCTGCTGGTTGCCGGTGTTCATATACGTGACGGCCGGGTCGTGATTGATGGCCTCCGTATACATGCTCTTGATGATGCAGATGTCGTCCGCGATCGTCTGGATGTGCGGGATCATGTCGCTGATCCATGTCCCGTGCTTGCCACATTTCTTCCCGCTCATCAGCGGCGGCACCACCGGGTAACCCTTCTGGCCGGACGTCATGCCGGTGAGGCGTTGCGTGCCCTTGATCGAAGCGGGCAGCTCCTGGCCCGCGAAGCGCTGCAGCGTCGGCTTGTCGTCGAACAAATCCACGTGGGAGAAACCCTCGCTCTGAAACAGGCAGAGCACGCGCTTCGCCTTCGGCGCGAAGTGCGGGAGCTTGGCAGGGCCAATCACGCCGCCGGCCGCATTCTCCGCCGCGCGCGCGAGCCCGGGAAACAGCATCGATCCCAACGCCATCGAGCCGATGCCGCGCGTCACGTCGCCGAGAAACGTGCGGCGCGTCAGGTGTTGGAGGCGTTGGTGAATGGGCGTGTGCATCGCTGGGATTTCTATTTTTTAACCGCGGATTGCGCGGATGACGCGGTGAAATTGATTGAAGAAGGCTGGTCAGTTCCGCGTCACGGTTTCGCTGAGATTGAGCAACAACGTCGCCACCTGCGCCCAGGCCGCGTGCTCGGCGGACGGCCACTTGGGATCGCGCGGCGCTTCGCCGATGGCGAGGAACTTCGCGGCGTCCACGGGCTGGGCGGCATAGCGCGTCCGCTCGCGCGCCAGGGCTTTCTGCAGCACCGCCAGCTCGCCGGCCCGCGGCTCGCGCGACGTGCATTCGGTGACCGCCCAGCGCAGCCGCGCCGCCTCATCCCCGCCGCGCGCCAGGATCCGCTCCGCAAACACCCGCGCTGCCTCCACAAATTGCGGGTCGTTCAGCGTCACCAACGCCTGCAGCGGCGTGGTCGTATCGGCGCGCGCCACGGTGCACACCTCGCGATTCGGCGCGTCAAACGCCATCATGTTCGGCGGCGGCGCCGTGCGCTTCCAATAGGTATACATCGAGCGCCGGTAGAGTTTCTCGCCGTGATCCTGCACGAAGGTCTGCGCCGTCGCGGGAGTGCTGCCGTAGTGGCTGACCTCGCGCCAGAGATCGCCCGGCGTGTAGGGATTCACGCCCGGACCACCGATGCGCGGCACGAGCAGCCCGCTGACTTTCAGCGCCGCGTCGCGAATCGCCTCCGCGGGCAGCCGGAAGCGCGGCCCGCGCGCCAGCAGCCGGTTCTGCGGATCGCGCTCGATCGCCTCCGCGCTGGAGGCCGACGTCTGGCGATAGGTCTGCGACAGCACGATCTGCCGCAGCAGCGCCTTCACATCCCAGCCGCGCTCGACAAACTCCACCGCCAGCCAGTCCAGCAGTTCCGGATGCGTCGGCCACTCGCCCTGCGAGCCGAAGTCCGCGCTCGTCGCCACAATGCCGGTGCCAAAACACAGCTTCCACAGGCGATTCACCGCCACCCGCGCCGTGAGCGGATGCTCCTTCATCACGATCCACTGCGCCAGGCCGAGCCGATCCGGCGACGCACCGGCCGGCATCGGCGGCAGCGACGCCGGCGTGGCCGCGTCAATCTTCACCGTCGGCTGCGCATAGTCGCCGCGATTGAGCAGGAACGTGTCACGCGGTTTCGCCGCCACATCCATCACCATCGTCGGAAACGTCTCCGTCAGCACCGCCAGCCGCTCCTGCAGATTCGCCAGCTCCACCCGCTTCGACTCCAGCTCCGGCGCGACCGCCGCGCAGTGCGCCCACACCTGCGCCGCGCTCTCCGCGCTCCGTTGCCACGGCGACGTGCCGATCGCTGCCAGCACCTCCGCCGGCAAATCGGTGCCGTCGTCCGTGCCGGTCACCGCGAAGAACTCCAGATGTCCCGCGATGAGCCCCCTTCCAAAGCCGAAATTCACCTGCACCGCGAAATGCGGCGTCGCCTCGGGACGGATCGGCTGCGCAAACGTCACCGTGAGGTGCACCGGGCCCTCGGTCGCGAGATCCGGTGACCAGCCGTCCTCGGGGCGCGGATCGATACAGCCCGCCGGAGGGTTCGCCTTCTTCCATGAATTCGCCGTCACGCGCGCGATCGGCAGCAGCTTGTGCAGATTCACCTGATCTCCCGCCACCGCATCCGCGGTCGCCGCGATCGCCGTGACCATGAACGTCCCCTTCTTCGGCTTGCCGTCATCGCCGATCTCGGACGCGGCGGCCGCCTGCTTCGACTTCGGTTTCGGCCGCCCCGGGGCGGTCGGGCCGTAGCCCCAGCCGCCGCCCGGCTCCCCCGGCAACGGATGGAAGACGATGCGCACGCCGGTGATCGGCTCGGACGTCTTCGGCAGCGTGGTCGCGATGTCATACGCCGCGAGGGCCGCGGCGTCGACCAGCTTCACGCCGTTTTCCCCCTCCCGTTCGAAGCCGGAGCCGCGGTTCGGCGTGGAAACGGTGTTCACCTTGATCGGGTGCAACGCGAACCCCTTGCCGCGCGTGGCGAGGATCTCGCGCTGTTGTTTTTCCCAGCGCGCCAGCACGCCCGCATCCGGCTGGGCGAGCGAAGCCTGCAACGCCGCGATCTGCTCGCGCAGTTTCGGTTCCTCCGTCGTGCGCAGCACCGTCTTCGCGTTCACCACCGGGCCGGGATTCACGCCGGCGTTGCCGTCGAGTCCCTTGTCGCTGAGCGTATTGAAGAACGCGTAGATCCCGAAATAGTCCTTCTGCGTGATCGGATCGAACTTGTGGTCGTGACACTGCGCGCATCCGAGCGTGAGCCCGAGCACCGCCTCGCCCAGCGTTTTCACGCGGTCGACGTTGTAGTTTGTCAGATTCTCCTCGGGGATCGTGCCGCCCTCGTGCGTGACCATGTTGTTCCGCTGGAACCCTGTCGCGATGAGCTGCGCCTCCGTGCGGTTCGGCAGCAGATCGCCCGCGAGTTGCTCCACGAGGAAGCGATCGTAGGGCAGGTTGTCGTTGAAGGCCTGGATCACCCAGTCGCGCCACAGCCACATGTGCCGGCCGCCATCGATTGAGAAACCGTTCGTGTCCGCGTAGCGCGCCGCATCCAGCCAATCGACCGCCATCCGCTCGCCGAAGTGCGGACTCGCGAGCAACCGATCGACCAGTTTTGCGTAGGCCTGCGGATCGCGATCGTCCACAAACGCCGCCACCTCCTCGGCCGACGGCGGGAGCCCGGTGAGATCGAGCGAGACACGCCGGATCAGCATCGCGCGATCCGCTTCGGGTGAGGGCTTCATTCCCTTCTCGGCGAGGTGCGCGCGGACGAAAGCGTCGATCGGAGACGTGGAATCAGCAATCAGTGGCGCAGTCGTCGGCGACCTATTCGCGCCTGATGACGGATCACTGATGACTGACCGACTGATTGCCGGGATCGCCGCCTTCCGCGGCGGCACCAGCGACCAGTGCGACGCATACTTCGCGCCCTGCTCAATCCACATCCTGATTTTCTGCTTCTGCGCGTCGCTGAGCTTGGAGTGCGACTCGGGCGGCGGCATCACCTCGTCCGCGTGCGCGCTGGTGATCCGCTGCCACACTTCGCTGCCGGCGGGATCGCCCGGCTTGATCCGCACCACGCCTTCGCGCTCGGCATAGGCCGATTCCGCGACGTCGAGCCGGAGTTTTCCCTTGCGGCCCTTTTCGTCAAAACCATGACACGCGAAACAGTTCTCGGAGAGGATGGGCCGGATGTCGCGGTTGTAGTCGATCGCCTCGGCCGCGCCCAGCGACGCGACCGCAAGTCCGAACCCACCCAGGCCGGCGAACAAACGCGGGAGCGAGGGGCGGCACGGGGCGGCCGCGGGGTCGGAAGCAACGAGGGGCATCTTGCCCAGAGAGGAAGCGGGGGATTGGGCGAGTCGCAAGTTCAGTTCGAGCGAGTTCATGCACGGTTGGGTTCGAACCTCGATATCTTCGTTTCCCCCTGATCCCGCATTCCGGGCTTTCTGGCTTGTTTTGACCTTGGCATTCACCTCCCGGCGCGCCGCCCGCATAACCCCCGCTTCTGCCCGGCGGCCCGCCCCGGATGGCTTCTTATCACGCGACGGCGCGAATTTCACCCCGTTGACTCGCCGGACATCCCTGACACGGTCTGCCCTCCCAACCCCTCTCATGGTCAGCCCAAACACTCCCGAAACCCCGGTCGGCGCTGTCAGTCCCGCTGTCGCGCCCCGCTCAATCCACGACGTCGTCATCCGACTCGCGGGCAACTCGCAGGATGGCATTCAGTCCATCGGCGGCTTCCTCGCCCGGCTCGCCGGGCGCAGCGATCAGGACATCATGACCTACATGACGATCCCGTCCACCATCTCGGGCGGACCGTCGATCTTCCAGGTCCGCATGGGCACCGGCGACATCCTCTCCGCGGGCGATCGCGCCGACATGCTCGTGGCCTTCTATCAACACAGCTACGACGCCCACATCAGTTCGCTCCGCCCCGGCGGCGTGCTCGTTTACGACAGCGACCACGTGAAGCCCGCGGCCGACGACAACCGTTTCACGCACGTCCCCGTGCCGATCACCACCGGCACCGTCGAAGCCGTCGGCGGCACCTCGAAGGACAAGGGCAAGAACATCTACGTGATGGGCCTCATCGCCCGCATCTTCGACCTCGACGTCCAGAAGCTCACCGCACTCATCAAGGAGCGCTTCGGTGGGAAGGATGAGAGCATCGTGCGCAACTCCATGCTGGCCTTCGATGCCGGCTACGCCTGGCCGCAGAACAATCTCCGCGATCTCTTCTTCCGCTTCGAGGCCGTCGACCGCGCCGCCGTCTCCGGCCGTCCGCAGGTCACGCTCGATGGCAACACCGCGCTCGCCTACGGCCTCATCGCCGCGGGCGTCCGCCACGGCGCCGGTTACCCGATCACACCGTGGTCCTCCATCATGGAGACGCTCCGCGCCGAGTTTCCGAAATACGGCGGCCTCTTCGTGCAATGCGAAGACGAGATCGCCGCCATCTCCACCGCCATCGGCTTTTCCTACACCGGCCAGCTCGCCATCACCGGCAGCGCCGGCCCCGGCCTCTCGCTGAAGATGGAGGCCCTCGGTTGGGCCACCATGGCCGAGATGCCCCTCATCGTCATCAACGTCCAGCGCGGCGGCCCCTCCACCGGCATGCCGACCAACGTTGAGCAGTCCGACCTTATGCAGGCGATCTACGGCTCGCACGGCGACACCCAGCGCGTCGTCCTCGCGCCGCGCAACGTCGAGGATTGTTTCTACATCGCGTTCGAGGCCGCGCGCATCGCCCGCACCTACTCCACGCCCGTCCTCATCCTCACCGACATGGCGCTCGCCAGCCGCATCGAGGCCTTCGACGAGCCCGACCTCCCGAAGCTCATGGTCGACCCGAAGCCCGACCTCTCGGACCGCGGCGCTGATTTCAAACCCTACCCGCTCGACCGTATCACGCAGCACGCGCCGGCCGGCTCCAAGGTTCTCTCCGGCAAGTATCCCACCGTCACCGGCCTCGAGCACGACGAGATGGGCCACCCCACGGGCAGCTCCAAGCTGCACACGCAAATGACCGCCAAGCGCCGCGAGAAAATCAAGGCCCTCGGTGCCTCGCTCCCCGCGCCCGAGCACACCGGTGACACCGCCGGCGAAGTGCTGCTCGTCACCTGGGGCTCCACCTGGGGCCCCGGTCGCGAAGCCATCGGCCGCATCCGCAATGCCGGCGTGAAGGC
The DNA here is from genome assembly GCA_964513055.1 of uncultured Opitutus sp. Taxonomy (GTDB): domain Bacteria; phylum Verrucomicrobiota; class Verrucomicrobiia; order Opitutales; family Opitutaceae; genus ER46. The sequence continues at coordinate 428 of CAZENI010000487.1, read as the reverse complement.
CGGCCACCTGCACCTGCGCCATCTCCATCCGCTGCCCAACGGCCTCGAGGAGACGTTCAAGCGCTACCACAAGGTCGTCGTCGCCGAGATCAACGACGAGGGCCTCTACGGCTTCGGCCAGTTCGCGATGATGCTCCGCGCCCGCTACGCGAACCCCGCCATCGTCAGCGTCACCAAGACCGACGGCCTCACCTTCAAGGTCAGCGAGATCGTCGCCGGCGTCGCCCAGCACATCGAGAGCGCCGCCCTCGACGCCACCCTCGGCGTCGCCCGCAATAGCGCCCTCGCCAAGGCCTGAGCAGTCAGCAATCAGCGATAAGCGGTCAGCACCGATCGCTCAACTCTCATCACTCAACTCTCAACGTTTCGCCCCCCCGGGGCGCGACCGCGCGCGGCCCCCCCCCCCGCCCCCCCCCCCGCCGCCCCCC
>CAZENI010000486.1:0-6529 GCA_964513055.1 uncultured Opitutus sp. | reverse complement strand
GTATTCGCATTCCATGGACACGGGGGCAACATGCGCCAGGCGGCGCGCTCGTTTTCCTATCACACGCTCTGGCCCGAGGCGGTCGTGGTCTACCTGCAGGGGCTTAACACGCCCGGCCGCCTGACCGATCCCGAGGGCAAGAAGCCCGGCTGGCAGCACGGCGCCGGCGCGCAGGGCGATCGCGACCTGAAGTTCTTCGATGCCGTGCTGGCGGACTTGCGGCGCGAGTTAAAGGTCGACGACCGGCGCATCTACGCCACCGGGCACTCGAACGGCGGCGGGTTCACCTATCTCTTGTGGTCGACGCGGGGCGACACCTTCGCGGCGGTGGCGCCGTCGGGCGCGGCCGCCGCCGCGGTCGCCGGCAAACTCAAGCCGAAGCCTGCACTGCATGTCGCCGGGGAGGCGGACCCGCTCGTGAAATACGCGTGGCAGCAGCAGATGATCGCGGCGGTCTTGAAACTGAACGAGTGCGGCCCGGGCCGTCCTTGGACGCCCAGCGGCCAGTGGCATGATTCCAAGATCGGTGCGCCGGTGGTGGTGTGGCTGCATCCGGGCGGGCACGAATTTCCCGCGGCGGCGCGGCCGGCGATCGTGAAGTTCTTCCAGTCGCAAACGCGGCCGTGAGGGAGGGCGGGGCGCGCGGGAAGGGGAATCACGTCCGGCGGCGGGCGCTCGCAGCCGGCGCCAGCCAGCGGTTCGAGAGTGTTTGTAGCGCTGACCACGTCACGATGGACAACCAGTCGCCCGCCTGCATCACCGGCCTCGGCGGCTCCGCGCCGCTGAACAACCCGATCACTTTGCGCAGGCAGGACTCGCTTGCCGGCGTCGTGCCGCGCCAGGCTTTAGTTGGAAAACCGACACGGCGTCCGAACTCGAGCATCCCAATGCCGCGGACGCCGAGAAAAATGGCGACGCGCTGCTCGACGCCGTCGTGCGGCTCCTCGGGCCGCGCCCGGCGCAACCGCGGTCGCGGCGCTGAAACGGTGAGAGGACTTCCACATCCTGGTTGGCGGTTGGTGGCGGACATCCCCACCGGCTTCGCGCGGTCCGTTTCCGGAAGCTACGGCGGCGAATGCTGCGCGAGCGACCGGGCAGGGGGCTCGAGCCGGTTGAACTTCATCAGCGAGCGAATCTGCTCCTGGTTCAGCGAGGCGTTGAAGACGAAGACTTCGTCGACGCTGCCGCGGAAGAAACTGCCCTGCGAGTGGCGCTGCTCGAGGCGGCGATGACTGAGGTTGCGGCCGAGCCACATGTTGTGCGCCTCGTCGCCGGTGATCTGCGTGCGGATCTCGCGCACGGCCTTCCGCGCCGCCGGTTCGAGTTCACCGTCGAGATAAAGGAGGATGTGCGTGCCCGAGTCCGGCCGGTGGCCGCCATACATGACGACGGCGCAGTGGTGCCAGCGGTCGTCGCGCAGATCGGTCGTGCCGACGACCCAGCCTTCATGCACGCCGAGGCGCAGGCGCCCGAGCGGGCCTTCGCGTTCATTCGGATTCACCGAAATCTGCCACGCCAGGCCTGGCGCGGACGTGCCCCAGTTGATGATGCCGTAGCCTTCCTCGATCGTGGAGTCCCGCGGGACCTTCACCCAGAACGCGACGGTGCGCGGCTCGCTGCCGGAGATGCCCGGAAACTCGCATTCCACGAAATCGCCGCGGCCATCGAAGGCGAGGCCGCCGCCGAACTGGCCCGCGATCCACTGCGGACCGGGCGCGGTCTCGGGATAGGCGCGCATGAGAGCGCGCGCGGTCGGCAGGCCGAGACCCGCGCCGCGATTGTGCGACGCGGCGCCCTGGCCTTCGTCGAACGACCAGTGGAGATATCCGATCGCGCCGACGTTGGCTGGCGGAAGATCGGTGATGAAACCGACGGCATCGGCGGTGAACTGTTCGACACGCCCGGGCGTGAGCCGCGCCGCCTGGTTCACGGAGAGCTGCACGGTTTGCTGCCGGTTGTTGGGCACGGCATCGACCTTGCCCTCCAGCACGTGGACCTCGGTGTCGCCGGACGGCCCGACGCTGACGCCGAACTCAGTGCCTTGGTCGACGAGGCGGCCCCGCGGACTGTCGAGGATGAAGCCCTTTGTCCCTTTTGGCAGGCGCGTCACGGCGCGTCCCTGGTGGAGAAACGCGCGCTCCGGTCCGCGCACCTCGAAGTCGGCCGGGCCCTCGACGATCATGGTCGCGCCGCGCGCAAACTTCAGCTCGACGAGCCCGCTGGCGAGTTGCAGCCGCACCGACTCGACGTCGTCGCCGACCTTCAGCGGCACGTGGCTCGCGTCCCACGTGGCGGACTCCATGCGCACGATCTGGGCGTTGGGCGGGGCGAGGCGGACCGTCCACCACGCGATCGCGCCGAGGAGCAGAGCCGCGGCCGCGGCCCACGCCCAGTGTCGCGTGAAGCGGATCAGGGCGTTGGGCGGCGGAGAGATTCCCGCGCGCGCGACCTGGAGCCGCACCTGCACCTCGCGCACGAACGCGCCGTCCTCCGGATAAAGGTGCCCGTGCGCCAGCAGTCGCTCCACGAGCGTGAGCTGACTGAGCTTGCGCAACAGCGCGGGATCGGCCCGGCACGCCTCGAGCAGGCGCGCTGCATCCTCGGGCGTGAGATCACCCGCACCGGCGCGGGCCAGCAGCCTTTGTTGCTCCTCGTGCGTCACGGCGAAGCCTCGACTTTCTCCATCTTGCGGCCGATGCACTCCGCCAGCACCTCGCGCAGCCGGTGGAGCTGCATGGTCAGCGCCGAATAGCCGCGCTGCAGGCGGTCGGACAACTCGCGAACGGATTCCTCGTCGCCATAGCGCCGGTGCAGCAGCTCGCGCGCCGGGCCATCCATCCGCTCCAGGCAGTCGTGCAGGGCCGCGTGGAGCAGCGGCTCACGTTCGGAGGTGCAGTCGGCGGCGATCTGTTGATCGAGCAGCTCCGCCAGCTCCGCGTTGCCGCCGATCGCCTGCGCGCGAAATTTCCGCCAGTGGTTGCGCAGCAGATTCAGCGCGATGCTCCGCAGCCACGGGGCCATCGGCCGCGCCGGATCGAAGTCAGCGATCTTGCGAAACGCGGTGACGAAGACCTCCTGCGCCAGATCCTCGGCCTCGTGCGGATCGTTCATGCGGGCGACGAGGCAGGCGCGCACCGCGCGGTGGTGCCGCTCGACCAACGCGGCAAACGCGTGGTCGTCGCCGCGCTGGGCGGCGAGCGCCCACTGCCGTTCCTCCGCGTCCGGGTTCATGTCTGTCAAGAGAGTTGTTCCGAGCCGGGCCCCGCAACACACGATTCGGAAAATAAATCGTCTTCGCTGTGTTATGTGGCGGCATTGGCGACAAAACCCAGTTGAACTGCAGCGTTTCCTTCCCCTCCCCAATGCAAACCCCCGTCCGTCTGTTGTTAGGTGCGCTTGTGCTTTTTGCCGGCGCATCCCCGTCCCTGCTTCGCGCCCAGACCGCTGCGCCCACGCCGGCCCAACTGGCGAAATACGACGCCAATAAGAACGGCAAACTCGACCCCGCGGAGCTCGCCCAGCTCAGCGCGGACGAGGCGAAGTCGGCCGAGACCGTCACGCTCACGGTCTTTGAAGTGACGGCGGATCCGAACGACACCTACGAGGCGACCAACACCAATTCCGTCACCGGCACCAACACCGCCCTCAACAAGACGGCGCTCGATGCGAAGGTTTTCAACCGGCAGATGATGGATGAACTCGGCGTGGTCGACATGACCGAGATGCTCTGGAAGTTCGGCGGCCTCGGGCCGGCGGTGATCAACGCCGGCGACGACGTGCGCGGCATGCTCGAGGGCGATCGCCAGGATCCGAAGAGCATGACGATGCGCGGACTGCAGATTAACAATCCGCGCCGCGATGGCTTCCTCCGCTCGGACACGACGCTGCTGGATTCCTTCGACATCGAGCGCGTCGAGGCAATCGGCGGTTCGAACTCGCTGCTCTTCGGCTCGGGCGACGCCGGCGGCGTGATCACGAGTGCCTCGAAGCGCGCCTACATCAACCGGCGGCCCACTGCGTCGTTCGCGGCGATGGGCGACTCCGAAGGCTCGCGCCGCTTCACGTTCGATGCGCAGGCGGGCGGAAAGTATTTTGCGCTCCGCGCCAACGCGGTGAAGAGCGACATCCGGAATTTCCGTCCCGGCCTCCGCCAGCAGGCCGAAGGCCTGCAGGTCTCCGCCACGGTGCAGCCCTGGAAGCGGCTCCAGATCCGCGGCGAGTTCCGGCACTACTCGCGCGACACGATTTTCGCCCAGGCCGTGACCGTCACCGCGCCCACCAGTCTGCTGCTGCCGACGACCGATCCTTTCGGCTACCCGACGATCAACTCCAACAAGACCAATCTCCAGATCAACGGCACCAACGTCCGCTACCTCGTCGGCCTGCCGGCGGCGCAGTCCTTCCTCAACGGTGTCTTCGACGTCACCAAGGTCGATTCGGCGATCGGCCCGTTTCACCGTGATGCCTACGTGAATACCATCCGCTCGGTCGTCGCCGAGGCCACGCTCGCGGAGGGACTCGCCGTGCAGGTCCGCTACGGCCACGACGCCCGCATCAACGACGCGCTCCGCGCCAGCAGCACCAATGTCTTCTCCCCGGGCGCGGCGAATAATCTCTACACCAATCCCCTGACCGGCCTCACCGGCCAGGACTGGGCGTTCAACACGTCCATGACAGCCACGCCGTTCTGGACCGGCGCGCGCGGCTATCGGGCCGCGGTCGCCTACCAGAAGGACCTGCGCGGCTGGGGGCGTCACCAGACCAGCGTATTTCACCAGGACATGGACTCGTGGACCAACCAGCAGCCGTGGCGCTTCTACGAGGTCGGCGCCGATGGGAAGACCATCCAGAACCCGGCCAACATCACCAACGCCGAATCCGGCCGCAACGTGATGCCGGCGACCTGGCTGCCGATCTTCCCGAAGCAGATTCTCGGCGGCAAGGACTGGCGCAACTACTACGTCGTCCACCCCAACGGCCGCACCTACCACTACGAGCCCCAGATTTATTCCGGCGCAGTCGCGCCCACCGCGGGTAATCCCATGGGACTCTCCGGCGCGGTGAACGCCACCACTGGCAACCCCTCCAACACGACCTACACCATGGACGACACGCGCGAGACCAGCACCGGCGCGTCGCTCTTCAGTGAATGGTGGAAGGGCCGCATCGACACGATGGCCGGTTACCGCATCGAGGAGGCGGCCGGTTTCCGCAATCACACCGGCGCGCGCCGACTCGCCAACTCCTACGACAGCCTCACGCTGGGCACGGTGATCGACACGCCGGTGCGCGGCCTCCGCCTCTCCGCCAACTTCGCCACGAACGCGAAGATCAACTTCGACACGAACCGCGACATCTACAATCAGCCGCTGCCCTCCGGCAAAGGCGTCAGCAAGGACGTCGGTTTCAAGGTCGACCTCTTCGGCGGCCGCGTCTCGGGCAACGTCAACTACTACCAGTCCGAGGGGCGCAACTTCATCGCGACGATCGGCGGCCGCGATGATGTTGATCCGCCCGGCATCAACGGCCGCAACGGCGGCAATTCCTACACCTACAGCAAGACCTCCGACGGCTTCAACATCACCCTCAGCGCCCGTCCCGTGCGCGGCTGGGAGGTGCGTTTCAACCTCGCCACGGCCGACGGTCTCGAGAAAAGCGACGTCAGCCTGCCGCAGTTCTACAACGATCAGTTCCACACCACGACGGTCGGCGGGCAGACCGTCGTCGGAGTGAAGGCCAACGCCACAGCCGCGGTCACGCCGTTGATGGTGCTGTCCGTTCCGGGTGACCCCACGTCCGCGATGATTCCGCTCTCGCTGGCGATGCTCCGGGATCAAACCGAGACCAATCCGCACCGCGCCCGCCTCGATCCGGAGTCCGGATACATCATCAATGCGGAGCAACTCGGAATGCGCACGCCCGGCGTCGGCACCGGCGTCACGGGCCTGCCCATCACCGACCATCAGCTCGGCTTCACGTCACCGAGCGGCGGCGGCTTCATCGTCCGGCGCGCCGGGGAGAAGACGGTCGGCTACGCCGAGCGCAGCTACAGCATCATCAACCGCTATCAGTTCACCGAAGGGCGGCTTCGCGGCGTGATCGTCAGCCTCAGCACGAGCTACCAGCAGGGCTATCGCGCCTGGATGTATAACGACATGCTCGATGCCAACAAACGGAAGATGTTCTATTTTCCCGACCGCTTCCTCAACGACCTCAGCCTGATCTACCGCTTCACGCCGCACCGCCGCATCCGTTCCTCGGTGCAGATGAACGTCGGCAATCTCTTCGACGCGAACCGCGTGGTCATGCTGCGCAGCTCGAGCAACGGCGCCTACCGCTACGCGCAATGGTTCAACGCCCCGCGCAAGCTCTCGCTCACCTCGAGCTGGAGCTACTGAAGGGCAGGGGGCGCGCTTCCTCCGTTACCTGGTTGAACTCCTGCCTCTCCGACCAGGGCGGTCGGGACAACCGCCTCTCCCTCGATCCAATCTCCCAGACATGAATCGCCCGCTCCGGATTCTCCTCGCAC
>CAZENI010000485.1:0-6546 GCA_964513055.1 uncultured Opitutus sp. | reverse complement strand
CGCACCGCGATCGTCGGCTTCAAGGTGAAGCGCCCCGAGAATCTCACCTGGCCCGAAATCCTCCAGAGCCTGAAGGGCCAGTCCTACGTCCGCGTCCTCATCGACGGCCACGTCCACCGTATCGACGACCTGCTGACGGACCCGAAGCCGCTCGCGAAAGTCGCCCACCTCTTCGTCGCACAGGACCGCGTTGCCCTCAGCCCGGATCAAAAGCCCCGCTTCCTCGAAGCCGTCGAGACCGCGCTGCACTTCGGCCAGAACGAGGTGTTTCTCTTCGGAAATCCGAAATCCGAAATCGCCCATCCGCAATCCGAAGAGCTCGGCCACTACTCGCGCGGACTGCATTCGCCGAAATCCGGACGCACCTTCCGCGCCGCCACGCCCGCCCTCTTTTCCTTCAACTCCCCGCTCGGCGCGTGCCCGCAGTGCCGCGGCTTCGGCCGCGTGATCGAGATCGACTACCGCCTGGCCATGCCCGACCACTCGCTCTCGATCGACGACGGCGCGATCAAGTGCTGGGAGAGCGAGGTCTACGGCGACTCGAAGAAGGACCTCCTCGTCTTCGCGAAGAAGAAAAAGATCCGCACCGACGTGCCCTTCGCCTCGCTCCCGCCGGAGCAACAGCGCTACGTCGTCGACGGCGAGCCCGGCTACGGCGAGGAGAACGGCAAGCCGTGGCCGAAATATTGGTATGGCCTGAAGGGCTTCTTCCGCTGGCTCGAGAAGAACACCTACAAGATGCACGTGCGCGTCTTCCTCTCGCGCTACCGGGCCTACAACCCGTGCCCCGCCTGCGGCGGCCAGCGCCTCCAGCCCGAGGCGCTTTGCTGGAAGTGGCAGGGCCGCACCCTCCCCGAACTCTACCAACTCCCGGTCTCCGACCTCCTCTCGCTTCTCGCGTCCAGCCGCGTCGACGACGCCGCGCCCGACGGCCGCAGCGCCTCCCTCGCCTACGACTCGCTCCAGTCGCGCCTCCGCTATCTCCAGCAGGTCGGCCTCGGCTACCTCACGCTCGACCGCCCGTCGAAGACGCTCTCCGGCGGCGAGGTCGAACGCGTCAACCTCACGAGCTGCCTCGGCACCTCGCTCATCGACACGCTCTTCGTGCTCGATGAGCCCAGCGTCGGCCTGCACCCGCGCGACATCGACCGTCTCATCGCGATCATCCGCACGCTCACCGACGCCGGCAACACCGTCGTCGTCGTCGAGCACGACGAGGCCATGATCCGCGCCGCCGATCACGTCATCGAGGTCGGCCCCGAACCGGGCGCGCGCGGCGGCCACATCGTATTTCAAGGCACTCTCCCCGGCCTCCTCGCCTCGCCGCGGAGCATCACCGGCGCCTATCTCTCCGGTCGCGAGTCCGTGGATACGCCCGCCACGCGCCGGCCGGTGGCCGCGCCTAGCGTTCTGCCCACTGCGTGGCTCACGTTCACCGACGTCTCCAAGCACAACCTCGCCCACCTCTCCTTCCGCCTCCCGCTCCAGCGCCTCGTCTGCCTCAGCGGCGTTTCCGGCTCCGGCAAGTCCACGCTCCTCGACAACGTCATCTACCAGGGCCTCCTCACGCAGCGCCTGCAGCTCACCGAGGACCCCGCCACCTTCGCCGCCATCAAGAGCGACCTCGAGTTCAGCGAGATCGTCCTCGTCGACCAATCCCCGCTCTCGCGCACGCCGCGCTCCAATCCCGCGCTCTACACCGAGGCCTGGGATCTCGTCCGCGAACTCTACGCGGACACGCCCGCCGCGCAGGCCGCGGGCTTCAGCCCGTCGAGCTTCTCCTTCAACAGCGGCGAGGGCCGCTGCGACCACTGCCTCGGCCTCGGCTACGAGCGCGTCGAGATGCAGTTCCTCTCCGACGTCTTCGTGCCCTGTCCCGTGTGCGAGGCCCGGCGCTTCAAGCCCGAGGTCCTCGCCATCCAGTGGAACGGCCGCTCTATCGCGGACCTGCTCGCCACCAGCGTGACGGAGGCGCTGCCGCTCTTCGCCGCCCACCCCGAGATCTTCCGCCGTCTCTCGTCCCTCGATTCCGTCGGCCTCGGCTACCTCACGCTCGGCCAGCCCCTCAACACCCTCAGCGGCGGCGAATCGCAGCGCCTCAAACTCGTCCGCTACTTGGGCACCTTCGCCAGTGAGGCAGGGCGAGGTGTCCCCGCCGAGCCGCGGCTCACCGGGGACGGTTGGCCCTCCCCGACCACGCACGGCGCCCTCCTCCTCCTCGACGAGCCCACCACCGGCCTCCACCGCCACGACGTGAAGCGCCTCCTCGGCGTGCTCCAGGCCCTCGTCGACCGCGGCCACAGCGTCGTCGTCATCGAGCACAATCTCGACGTCCTCAAATCCGCCGACTGGCTCCTCGAGATCGGCCCCGACGCCGGCGCCAACGGCGGCAAAATCGTGGCCGAAGGCACACCCGAACAAGTCGCCGCCGCCGCGACCGAGACCTCGCCCTTCCTCCGCACCGCGCTCGAAGATTCCAGATTCCGGATCCCGGATTTCGGATTACAAGCCGCCGAAGCGCCGTCCGACTATAACGCCGATCCGCAATCCGGTATCCGCCATCCGCAATTGGAAATCGTCGGCGCCCGCGAGAACAACCTCAAGAACCTCACCCTCTCGATCCCCCACCGCCAGCTCAACGTCGTCACCGGCGTCTCCGGCTCCGGCAAGTCCACGCTCGCGTTCGACATCGTGTTCGCCGAGGGCCAGCGCCGCTTCATGGAGTCGATGTCGCCCTACGCGCGGCAGTTCGTCGAGCAGCTCCCCCGCCCCGCCATCGACCGCCTCACCGGCATCCCGCCCACCGTCGCGATTGAGCAGCGCGTCACGCGCGGCTCCCGCAAGTCCACCGTCGCGACCATCACCGAGGTCGCGCAGTATCTGCGCCTCCTCTACGCGCGCCTCGGCATCCAGCACCACCCCGACACCGACAAGCCGGTGAAACCGCTCTCGCCCGGCGCCCTCAAGGCGCTGCTCGGCCGCGTCCTGTTCGCCACGCCCAAGGCGAAAAAAGCGAAACACCTCTATCTCTGCGCCCCGCTGATCCGCGGCCGCAAAGGCCACCATCAGCCCATCGCCACCTGGATCGCCAACCAGGGCTACGAACTCATGCGCGCCGACGGCCAGCTCGTGCGCGTCGACACCTTCCGGAAACTCGATCGCTACAAGGAGCACGACATCGAGGTCGTCGTCGGCGACCTGAAACACGAGGCGCGCCCCGGCGCCGTCCTCGACACCGCGCTGCGCCTCGGCAAGGGCGCCTGCTTCCTCGCCACGCCCGACGGCGCCGTCCTCTCGTGGTTCTCCACCACGCGCACCGACATCGAGACCGGCGAGTCCTTCCCCGAACTCGATCCGAAAAATTTCTCCTTCAACTCCGTGCGCGGCTGGTGCCCGACCTGTCGCGGGCACGGCCGGGTCTTCCCGTGGATGATCGAGTTTGCCGACGAAGAAGATCAGGACGATCCCGCGAAACGCCTCCGCGAATTCGGCATCGATTCGGCCGCCGATCTGGCGGATCAGGGCCAGCCCTGTCCCGACTGCCACGGCGCCCGCCTCAACCGCATCGGCCGCGCCGTGAAGCTGCACCTGCGCGGCAAGCAGCCGCCGCTCTCGTTGCCCGCGCTGCTCCGCCACACGCCCTCCCTGCTCCTCGCGCACCTCCGCAATCTCGACCTCGACGCCCGCGGCAAACTCATCGTCCAGGACATCGTCCCGCAGATCGAGGAGCGCCTCAAGTTCCTCGACCACGTCGGGCTCGGCTACCTCGCGCTCGATCGCCCGACCGAGACGCTCTCCGGCGGCGAGGCGCAGCGCATCCGGCTCGCCGCGCAGCTCGGTTCCAATCTCTCCGGCGTCCTCTACGTGCTCGACGAGCCGTCGATCGGCCTGCACGCGCGCGACAACGACCGCCTGATCGAGACGCTCAAGGCTCTCCGCGACAAGGGCAACACTCTCCTCGTCGTCGAGCACGACGACGAGCTGATGGCCCAGGCCGATCGCATCATCGACCTCGGGCCCGCCGCCGGCATTCACGGCGGCGAGCTGCTCGCCAACGGCACGCCCGCCGAGATCAAGGCCAACGCCCGCTCGCTCACCGGCCTCTTCCTCGCCAAGGGCATCACGCACCCGTTGCGCGGCGAATATCGGAAGGTGGAACGCGTTGTCCCCAACGCGTTGCTCCGAACCGGAAGCGGCGCCCGGGCCAAGCGCGACAAGGACCACGCGCTCCACCACGGCTGGCTCGAACTCACCGGCGCCCGCTTCCGCAATCTCAAGAACTTCGATCTGCGCCTGCCGCTCGGCCGCCTCATCATGGCCGCCGGGCCGAGCGGCGCGGGCAAGTCCACGCTCTTCCGCGACCTGCTCCACCCTGCCGTCACGCACGCGATCCAGACGCGCAAGGCGCGCCTCACCGGCCGGGAGTTCGTCACGGCCACTGGCTTCACCAACGACGATCTCGTGTCCGACGCCGGCACGCTCTCCTTCGACGAGTTGCGCGGCGCCAGCGCCTTCAAGTCCGTCATCGAGGTCGACCAGTCGCCGATCGGCAAAACCCCGCGCTCCACGCCCGCCACCTACCTCGGCATCTTCGATCTCATCCGTCAGTTCTTCGCCGCGCTGCCCGAGTCCAAGATTCGTGGTTACACCGCGTCGCGCTTCTCCTTCAACACCGCGGGCGGCCGCTGTCCCGCCTGCGAGGGCGCCGGCCGGATCAAGCTCGAGATGGCGTTCATGCCCGACACCTATCTGCCCTGCGACGACTGTCGCGGCTCGCGCTACAGCGCCGAGCTGTCCGACATCGCCTGGAAGGGCCGGAACATCGGCCAGGTCCTCCAGCTCACGTTCGAGGAGGCCGCCGCGTTCTTCGACTTCCATTCCCAGCTCGCGCAGGTCTGCCAGCTCATGGTCGATTGCGGCCTCGGCTACCTCACCCTCGGCCAGAGCTCGCCCACGCTGTCCGGCGGCGAGGCCCAGCGCCTCAAGCTCGTCACCGAACTCTCCGCCGGCCTCGCCACCTATCGCGAGCGCAGCCGCGGCGAGCTCCCGCGCAACCTCTACCTCCTCGAGGAACCGACCATCGGCCTGCACCTCAGCGACTGCGAAAAACTGATCCGCGTCCTGCACTCGCTCGTCGACCAGGGCCACACCGTCGTCGTGATCGAGCACCACCTCGATCTGCTCGCCGAGGCGGACTACATCGTCGAACTCGGCCCCGTCGGCGGACCGGACGGCGGCGAGCTCCTCTATCAGGGCGAGCTCGCCGGCCTCCTCAAAACGAAACGCAGCCCCACCGCGCCATATCTCCGCGCGAAGTTGAAGCGGTAGCGCCGGACCGGATGGACCCCGCCGCGCGTCCCGTCCCCGCTCTCACCGCGGCAGCGCCAGCCGGATCGCGTCGATCAGCACCGCATTGCTGACCGGTTTCATCAGGCAGCCCGAGAGGCCCGCCACCCCCGTGCTGCGCGACAGCAGTTCGGGGTTGATGTAGCCCGTCATGAGAATCCGCTGCACCTTCGGAAACTGTTCCCGCACCCGCGTGAGGAAGGGCAGCCCCTCCTCGTCCGGCATCAGGTGATCGCATACGATCACGTCGAAGCTCCGCGTCGCGAGCATCAGCTCGGCCTCGTGCGCGGATCGCGCGCACTCCACGTCGAAATGCTCCTTCAGCACCGTCTCCAGCACCTCGCGAATCGCCGCCTCGTCATCGACCAGCAGGACGGCGGGACGGGGCGGTGGCGGACGCGGCGGCATCAGCGGGCGGCGGCGAGGCTGGCGTCGTGCGCTTTCGCCGCATCCTGGACGACCTTGATCAGCTCGCCCATCGAGACCGGCTTCAGCAGGTAGCGGAAAAGCGCGGCCTCGTTGACGCTCCGCAGGAGCATCTCCGGCTTCATGTAGCCGGTGACCAGCACCCGCTGCATATGCGGAAACTCCTCGCGCGCCCGCACGAGGAAATTCATGCCGTTGCCACCCGGCATCAGGTGATCAGCCACCACCACCTTGAACGTCTTCTTCTGCAGGATGAAATCCGCCTCGCGCGCGTTCGACGCCGTCGTGACCTCGAAGCTGCCCGAGAGCGCGGCCGAATACACGTCCAGCAGGGGTTTCTCGTCATCCACGAGCAACACGGCGTCCTTCTTCGGCACGTCGGTCCCTGCGGTCTTCGGCTCGGTGGGATTCATCGGGCGGAATGTGTTTTTCGGCACAAGTGATGGCAAACTGAAACCAATTCCGGTTCGTGTTACTACGACCATGTTTTGCTTGGTCTGCGGGATTGGAACGACATTGTCGGCCGCGACGCGATGGAATCCCTCGATCTGACTGCCGCCATTCGCAATGACACGCTGGCGACGCTGCCCGCCGGTGCCCTCACCACGGCGCGCCTCCTCGCGCGCAATGCTTCCGGCAATACGGCCCTCCACCTCGCCGCCAAGCATGGCCGGCTCCGCGCCCTCACCGCCGATCAGCTCAGCGTCGCGAACCTCACGCTCAAGAACGACGCCGGCTACACGCCGCTCCACCACGCCGCGCTCGGCGGCCACC
>CAZENI010000484.1:0-6554 GCA_964513055.1 uncultured Opitutus sp. | reverse complement strand
ATGTACGGGGAAAAAACTCACAACGTGGACGAGATTCTGAAAAACTTGGCGAAACTGGCTGACGAGCTGGCGCCCTATCGTTCCCGTGACGTGTCTTCCATCGTGCACAAGCAGCTGAAATCTGGAAAAAAAGTTCTTTTCGAAGGCGCCCAAGGGACGCTTTTGGATCTTCTGCATGGAACCTATCCCTATGTCACCAGCTCTTCCACGGTGGCGGGCGGTGCGCCATCAAGGCCAAACCGCCGGCGCACCAGGAGCGCGTGCTGTGGCTCCATGGCTGGCAGGCAATCGTGCCATGCGTCGCCACTGGCAAGCCAGGCCATCCACGGTGCGGCGATCGCGAAGGCGGCTGAGGAGCTGCTGAAGGAATTCCCGACGATCGACATCCTCGTGAACAATGCCGGCATCACACGCGACGGCCTGCTGTTCCGCATGAGCGAGACCGACTGGAACGACGTGCTCACCACCAACCTCACGAGCTGCTTCCACTGGACGAAGCTGATCGGCCGCCCGATGACCCGCGCCCGGTGGGGACGCATCGTCAACATGGCTTCGGTCAGCGGCGTGATGGGCAACGCCGGCCAGGCAAACTACTCCGCGGCGAAGGCGGGCATGATCGGGCTGACCAAGACCCTCGCGCGCGAGTTCGCGGGCCGGAGTGTCACCGTGAACGCGGTCGCGCCGGGCTTCATCAAGACCGACATGACGACCGAGTTCGTCAACAATCCGGAGGCGTCCGCGAAGATCCTGGAAGTGGTCCCGCTGAAGCGCTTCGGCGAGGCGGCCGACATCGCCAACATGACCGCGTATCTCTGCTCCGAAGAGGCCGGCTACATCACGGGACAAGTTTTTAACGTTGACGGTGGGATGGCGATGTGAACCCTGCGCAAGACAAGTTTTCCCTCTAAAATTTTGCAAAATGGCTGACCAAAAAACCATCGAACAGCGGGTCAAAGAGATCATCGTGAATCAGCTCAACGTGAATGAGGAGCAGATCACGCCGACCGCCTCTTTTCTCGACGACCTTGGCGCTGATTCCCTCGACACCGTCGAGCTGATCATGGCGTTCGAGGAGGAATTCAAGGACGAGATCAAGGGCGAGATCCCGGAGTCCGATGCGGAAAAACTGCAGACGGTCGGCCAGGTGATCGACTACATCAAGGCCAAGGCCGGTCAGTCCTAAGCGAGTTCTCGAAAAAATTTCGGCGTTCTGCCTGTTTCCGTTGAGGAAATATCTGGCAGAACGCCTTTTTGTTTTTTCGACTTAGCGGTTCACCGTGCCGCCCATGTCATCTCCTTCGTCGTCCCGTCGTGTCGTGATCACCGGTCTCGGCGTGGTCGCTTCGATCGGGCACACCGTGGAGGCATTCTGGTCCAGCCTGGTGGCGGGCCGCGGCGGCATTCACCGCATCACGCTTTTCGATCCGGCGGAGTATGCCAGCCAGATTGGCGCCGAGGTGCGCGACTGGGATCCGGCGCAGCACATGGACCCGAAGGAGGCGCGCCGGAACGACCGTTACACGCATTTCGGCTTCGTCGCCGCCAAGCAGGCGTTTGCCGACTCGGGCCTCGACATGGCGCGCGAGGATGGCGACCGCGTCGGCGTGATCATCGGCTCTGGGATCGGCGGCATGTATACCTACGAGTCCCAGCTCAAGGTGCTGGCGGAGCGGGGGCCGCGGAAGGTCTCGCCGTTCACGATTCCCTCGCTGATCGGCAACATGTGCTCCGGCCTCGTGGCGATCGAGTATGGCGCGCGCGGGCCCAATTTCGGCGTCGTCTCCGCCTGCGCGACGGGCACGCACGCGCTGGGCGAGGCGGCCCACACGATCCGGCGCGGCGACGCCGATGTGATGATCGCGGGAGGCAGCGAGGCGGCGATCACGCCGTTTGCCTACGCCAGCTTCTGCGCGATGAAGGCGATGAGCACGCGCAACGACACGCCGGAGACCGCGTGCCGGCCCTTCGACAAGGGGCGCGACGGTTTCATCATGGGCGAGGGGGCCGGCGTGCTGGTGCTGGAGTCGCTCGAGCACGCCCAGGCGCGCGGCGCACGGATCTACTGCGAACTGGCGGGGTATGCCGCCACGTGCGATGCGTTCCATATCACGCAGCCTGATCCGGAAGGGAAGGGGCTCTCGATGGCGATGAAACGGGCGCTCGCGAGCGCCGAGGTCCGCCCGGAGCAAATCGACTACATCAACGCTCACGGCACCTCGACGCCCTACAACGACAAGTTCGAGACGCTGGCGATTAAGAAGGTTTTCGGTGACCACGCGCGCACGGTGGCCATCAGCTCGACGAAATCGATGACAGGGCATCTGCTCGGCGCGGCAGGCGGCATCGAGTCGGTGATCGCGGTAAAGACGATCCAGACGCAGACGATCGCGCCGACGATCAATCTCCTGGACCCGGATCCAGACTGCGACCTCGACTATGTCCCGAATGTGGCCCGTGCCGCGCCAGTGCGCACGGTGTTGAGCAACAACCTCGGCTTCGGCGGACAGAACGCGGCGGTGGTGTTCCGCGCCCTTTAGGCGGCGCCCTTGGCGTCGAGGCGCAGCCAGCGTTCGAGACAGGCGCGCAGTTCCTCCTGGCGCACCGGTTTGGCGATGAAATCGTCCATGCCCGCCGCCACGCACGCCTCGCGGTCGCCGCTCATGGCATTGGCCGTGAGCGCGATGATTGGCAGCGGGCGGCCTTGCAGCCGGCTCCGAATCTGCCGGGTGGCCTCGAACCCATCCATGCCGGGCATCTGGCAGTCCATGAGCACGGCATCCCAGCGCTCGAAGGTCGCCACTTCGACGGCAGACGAGCCATCAGCGACAATCACCGCCTCCAGGCCGAATTTCTGCAGCAGCAGCTCGATGACGCGCTGATTGACGCGGTCGTCCTCCACCACGAGCAGCCGGCCGGACAGGGTCCGCGGGATGACCGGAAACGGGCTCTTCGAGGTGCGCTTGGCGGGGACGCTGACCGGCAGGGTGAGATCGAAACTGAAGACCGAGCCGGCGCCCGGCTCGCTTTCGACGGTGATGTGGCCGCCCATGCGGTTTACCAGTCGCTGCGAAATGGCCAGCCCGAGTCCGGTCCCGCCGAAACGCCGGGTCATGGAGCTGTCGCCCTGGGAAAAAACCTGGAAGAGCCTCGCCTGCGTCGCCGCATCGATCCCGATGCCGGTGTCGCGCACGGTGAAGCGCATCGTCGCGACCTGTTCGTCGCGGCGGATGACCTGGACCGCGATTTCAATCCCACCCTGTTCGGTGAACTTGATGGCATTGCCCGTAAGATTGAGCAGGACCTGTTTGAGCCGGACCGCATCGCCGATCACGTGACCCGGGAGGTCGGGTGGGAGCCGGACCGTGAGTTCCAGGTGTTTTTCGTTGGCGCGGGCCCGGAGCAGCGCGACCACTTCGGTGATGGTCGACGGCAACGCGAAGGTGATGGACTCGAAGTCGAGTTTGCCGCTCTCGATTTTGGAGAAATCGAGGATGTCGTTCAGCAACCGCATCAGGGTGTCAGCCGAACCGGCGGCGATATCGATCTGCGCGCGCTGCTCGGGGTTGAGCGGCGAGTGCTCCAGGACCTGCAGCATGCCCATGATTCCGTTCATGGGCGTGCGGATCTCATGGCTCATCGTGGCGAGGAACTCGCTCTTGGACTGGCTCGCCGCCTCCGCCTCTTCCTTCGCCTCGCTCATGGTGCGCACCAGCACTTCGTGCTCGAAGATCAGCCGCCACAACTGGCGCAGGTCGGCCTGGTGGAGCTTGGCGGTGTTGATCAGGAACAGCGCGTAGGTGATGGTGGCGAGGCACAGCGTCCAGCCGCCGGTCTCCGGCAGCGTGAGATAGCGGATCGCAAGGGGCGTGAGCGTCGTGAAGACGTAGAGGCGGTAGCAGAGCGCCACCGACGCGAGGGAACGTGCGGCGCCGGCATTCAGGCCCGCGAGGATCATCATCAGCAGGAGCCGTGGCAGCAGCCCGTCGGCCTCGAAATAAAGCCAGCCCGCCGCACCCCAGATCAGGCCGGCAACCACGAGTCCGCCGATGAAGAGCCGGCGCCAGACGTGCAGTTCGGCGGCGGGCGGGTTGGCCCGCGCGAACGCCATGTTGAGCCCGAGGCGGCCGAGCGAGACCAGCAACAGCGCGCCGAGCCACGGACCGTGCAGGGTCATCGGATGGACGGTGAAAGTCCCGGCGACGAGCACCACTCCGAGCACGAAATTGGAGAAGAGCCCGAATCCCGCCGAGCGGTAGAGCAGGCGCGTCATCTCCGCCTCGACCTTGCGATCGTGCTCGCCCGGTGTGCCGGAGGCGACCGTCGGGGGCGGGGAGGCTGGGACCATGCGGAGAGGGAGGATGGCGGGGCTGGGCGTGCGGCGAAAGCCTATTCAGGCCTATGAGGCGCGCAGCCGAAACCGGATTCCAAGCGACGAAAAAGCCCGCGATCCCAAGAGGGACGCGGGCTTGAAAAAAGGGCGCTCGAACGCTCCGACGGAACTCAGGCCTTCTCGACGAGGCCGGCCTTGATCGCCTTGACCGACACCCAGACGCGCTTGGTGCCACCGTTGGGGGTCTTGATCCGGATGCGCTGCAGGTTGGGCCGGAATTTGCGCTTCGTGATGCTGGTCACGTGCGTTCCGATGCCGCCGCTCTTCTTCGATTGACCCTTGCGGTTGATGATCGACCCCTTGACGGGACGGCGACCGGTGATTGCACAGATTCTGGCCATGATGGTTTCGAGTTGGTTAAAGGGTCAGAAGAAAACGGCGGGCCCGGGGCGAAGCAAGGTGAATTTTGGTTCAACGCAGCGCGTGCAGCACCTGGAATTTCTGCCCCAGGTGCGAGGGGTGCAGGAGCTGCATCAGCGCGAGCTTGCGCGGGCTGAGCCGGCTCGCCTCCGCCGCGATTGTCGCCGCCGTGAACTCGGCCGCGTGCCGGATCAGGAACGCCTCCTGCGATTCGAGCGACGGGCTCGCGAAACCGCCCTGCGCCAGGGCCTCGCTCAGCCAGTCCCAGCAGATATGGCACGTGAGATCCTGTTCGCCCGGCCGCGCGAGCACATCGTTGGACTGCGTGTGCCGGTAGTAGGCGCGCACGGTGCCGCCGGGCGTTTCCTCCGTGAGACCGCGCAGCGTCTTGCCGTAGTCGAATGCCACGAAGAGCCCGCGCCACGGCTGGCGCGCAATCTCCGCGGCCAGCGCGGCCGCGGCGAGCGGTCGATCGAAATGATACCCTTCGGCGCAGCCCGGTTCGGTGAACGGGGAGGGCAGCTCGATCTCGCGGAGACGTTCGCCGACGAGTTCGACGCCGAGTTCGCGCCAGGTCCCGCCGCGGCGCACGGTGCGCACGCACGGCTGCGCGTCGAAGAGTTCGTTGGAAAAGACCACGCAGTCGCCTGCGACCTCCAGCCGGTCGCCGACCTGCACCGTGCGGACACCCGCAAACGGATGCGCCACACCCTGCAGGATGCCGCCGCCCGGCTCCGCGCCGATCTCGACGAACGTGTGGCGCTCCGGGGCGCGTCCGGCGGCGCGAAGTAGTTGCGTGCACGCGGCGCTGACCAGTTCGCCGAAGATCGTGCCGCTCGAACTGGCCGTGAAAAAATCCGTGCTGGCGCCGTAGCCGACGCGACGCCGGTCGCGGCGATAATAGCCGACTTCGGGGTGGTAGAGCGCGAGGGCCATGAACTCGGCAAACGTCAGCGTGCTGCCGGCGCCGGCGCGGGCGCGAAAGGCCGCGAGAAATTCCGGTGAAACCGGCTCCGGCAGGGACTCAGGCGACGAACCCATTTACAAACCGATGCGGATGCCCACAGTGGCCGGCATGTTCAAACGCATTCTCACACTGGCCGCGGGGGCCGTGCTGGGGCTTGCGCTGGCGGTCGCGGGCCTGCGCGTCGCGGTCGCGTGGAATCTCTGGCCCAGCCGCGACCTCTCGCGGTCGGCCGGCTACGTGAAGGACGTGATGCGGCTCGTGAACGAAAACTACGTCGACGAGAAGGCCGTCGCCTACGACCAGCTCGCGCGCAGTGCGTTGCACGGCATGGTCGAAACCCTTGATCCGCACTCCGAGTTCCTCGAGAAGAAGGACAACGAGGATTTCGAGGAGGATCTCACGGGGGAATTCGGCGGCATCGGCGTCACCGTCGAGACCCGCAACAACCGGATCGTCGTCATCGCGCCGCTGGCCGGAACGCCGGGCGAGCGGGCCGGGATCCAGCGGGGCGACGAGATCGTCAGCATCGACGGCAAGCCCGTCGATGCCGGCGGCAATGGCGACAGCGTCGTCGGCCGGCTGCGCGGCAAGCCGAAGACGAAGGTCCTGGTCGGCCTTTTCCGCCCGTCCACGCAGGCCACGCTCAACCTCTCGCTCGTGCGTGAGATCATCAAAATCGAGAGCGTCCGGGCCGCCCGCGTGCTTGAGGCCGGGATCGGCTACGTGCAGCTCACCGAGTTTTCCGATCACACCGCGAGCCAGTTTCGCCGCGCGCTGGAGAGCCTCCTGACGCAGGGTGCGAGCAGTCTCATCATCGACCTGCGCAACAATCCCGGC
>CAZENI010000483.1:0-6557 GCA_964513055.1 uncultured Opitutus sp. | reverse complement strand
GCCGTGCGAGCCAGTCTCTTCGTCGGGATTGAGCAGCACCTCCCAGCCGAGCTGCGCGGCGTGCGGCGTCTGCTCGAAGGCCTGCAGCGCGGCGAGCATCGTCACGAGGCCGCCCTTCATGTCGGCGACGCCGGGACCGTTGAGCCGCGCGGCGTCGAGCCAGCGGCATTCCTGGAACGGATCGTTGGCCTCGTAGACCGTGTCGAAATGTCCGCTCAACGCGATGCGCACCGGAGCCTGCGGTCGCAGCCGGATGCGCAGGCCCGCCGCCGTGCCGGGGCAGGGAATCTCCTCGACCTGGGCGCCGGCGAAGCGAGCGAACTCCACGCGCAGGGCGGCGCGCATCCGATCGAGCCCCGCGAGGTGGCCGGAGCCCGAATTGATGTTGGCCCACGTGGTGAGCAGGGCTCCCAGTTCCGGCGTGCGCCCCGGCAGACCGGCAATGGAGGATGGCAGCGTCGATTCGATCACAGGCGCAACCGATGCCATGCCTGGTCGGCCGGTGTCGAGTGTCGGGATGCGCGCGTTCGTGCGGCGGGCTTGCCGACCGGAAGCAAAACGGCGTTGCTCACTCCGCGTTGCAAACGCCCGCCGCAACCAATCCAACCGATGCTCCGCCTTGTCCTGCTGTTTGTTTTGCCCCTTCTGGCTGCGACCGTCCGCGGCGCGGACCGGCCCAACATCCTCTTCCTGCTCTCGGACGATCACAGCTACCCGTATCTCGGCTGCTATGGGAACCCGGACGTGCGCACGCCGAATCTCGATCGGCTGGCGAGCCAGGGGATGCGCTTCGACCGGATGTTCGTCGGGTGCCCGCAGTGCGTGCCATCGCGCGCGACGCTGATGACCGGGCGTTCGGCGGTGGCGGTGCGGATGGTGCGGTTTACCTCCGCGCTGCCGGCGGACGTGCCGGCGCTGCCGGATCTGCTGCGCGGGGGAGCGGGATATTTCACCGGGGTGGCGGGCCGCAGCTATCACCTCGATGGCCCGGCGACCGGCGGAGCGCGGCCGGCGCCGGAAATTGGAGGTGCGATGGATCGGCACGGGCTGCGGACGTTCAAGAACCGCGTCGACTACGTCGAGGCGCCCGGGAGCGGCGGGGGCATGACAAACTTCGGCGGGAAACTTGCGGCGTTTCTGGACAAGGCACCGAAGGGACAGCCGTGGTTCTTCTGGCTCGGGTTCTCCGATCCCCACCATCCCTGGAGCACGAAGGGCGCGCGCGGCGCGATCGATCCGGCGAAGCTCACGCTGCCGCCGCACCTGCCGGATCTGCCGGGCGTGCGGGAGGATCTCGCGGCGTATCTGGCGGAGATCGAGCATCTGGATACCGACGTGCAAAGCGTGATCGACCTGCTTGCTGCGCGAGGGCTCGCGGAGAAGACACTCGTCGTGTTCATGGGCGACAACGGCATGGCGCTGCCGCACGGCAAGGGAGCGCTGCACGATCCGGGCATCGCGGTGCCGTTGATCGTGCGCTGGCCGGGCGTGGTGCAGCCGGGCGGCGTCACGCGCGCGTTGGTCTCGGGCGAGGATTTCGCGCCCACGCTGCTCGCGGCGGCGGGGGTGCAGCCGCCGGCGGCGATGAGCGGCGTGAGCTACCTGCCGCTCCTGCGCGGGGAAAAATTCACGCCGCGAAAACACATCTTCGCGGAGCGCGGCCCGCATGGCGGCGATGGGGCGATGAAGCCGGACATCCTCGCCGCGACCTTCGATCTGGCGCGTTGCGTGCGGTCAGATCGCTTCAAACTGATCTACAACTGCACGCCGCACCAGGCGGTCGCGCCGGTGGACAGCCAGGGCAATCCCGGCTGGCAGGCGATGAAGGCGGCGCAGGCGGCGGGGAAACTGGCCGCGCCCTTCGTGACGGCCTACTTCACGACGCCGCGCGCGACGTTTGAACTCTACGATCTCGAGGCGGACCCCGGCGAGCTGACGAATCTGGCCGGGCAACCGAAGTATCGGGAAATAGAGCACGCGCTGAAACAGGCGCTGACGGAGAAGATGGTGCTCGACTGGGATTTTCTGCCGACGCCGTTGCGGTGAAGTTTTTGGACAGGGAGAGGAAGATCGGAGTTGGAAACCGCTAAAGGACGCTAATGCGGCCGGCTCAATGGAGCCGGCAGAAAGCTGGCGCGATTCATGGTTTTCTGGCTTCTGAATTCTCGCCTGTTGTTTCCTTGGTTCGTTCCTTGGTTTCATGGTTTCCTGCTCCAAGTTCGTCCTATTGATCATCTTCATATCCTCGAAGTCTGCGGAACATGAAAACCCGTCGCGTTGCCCTTCAGTATGGCCGTGGTGAGCTGTTGCTCGAGCTGCCGGCGGAGAATCTGACCGTCGTCGAGCCGCGGTTCGTGCCGGGGATCGTGGGCGAGGCGGCGGGATTCCGCGCGGCGGTGCGGTCGCCGTTTGGCACGCGGCCGCTGCGGGAGATTGTGCAGGCGCACGAGCGTGTTGCGATCCTGATCCCCGATCACACGCGTCCCCTGCCGCGGGAGCGGCTGCTGCCGTGGCTGTTCGAGGAGCTGGCGCACGTGCCGGCAGAAAATTTCACCATCATCAACGGCACCGGCTCGCATCGCGCGAACACCCCGGCGGAACTGCGGCAGATGGTGGGCGACGCGGTGTTCGCGCGGTATCGGGTAATCAACCACGACTCGCGCGATCCGGCCACGCTCGCGCGGGCGGGCACGACGGTCGACGGGCGTCCGGTCTGGATGAACCGTGACTACGTCGAGGCCGACCGGCGGATCGTGATGGGGTTCATCGAGCCGCATTTCATGGCGGGTTTCTCCGGCGGCTACAAGGGCGTGTTTCCCGCGGTGGCTGATCTTGCGGCGATCAAGCACTACCATCGCGCGCAGGTGATCGGAGACCCGCTCAGCACTTGGGGCGTGCTGGCGAATAATCCGACCCAGGCGCAGGTGCGGGCTAACGGTGCGCTGCTGCCGGTGGATTTTCTGATCAACGTGACGCAGAACCGGCGGCGCGAAATCACCGGTTTTTTCTGTGGCGACGTGATTGCGGCGCACGAAGCCGGGTGCGCGTTTGCGAAGCAGACGGCGATGGTGGCTTGCCCACGGGCGTTTCCCATCGTGGTGACTTCGAACAGCGGGTTTCCGCTCGACCAGAATCTCTACCAGACGGTGAAAGGGATGTCGGCCGCGGCGCAGGTCGTGGCGGAAGGCGGTTTGATCCTGGCGGCGGCGGAGTGCGGCGATGGGTTTCCGGAGCACGGGAGTTTCAAGCGTTTCCTGTTTTCGCACGGCTCGGCGCAGGCGATGCTCGACACGATCAATCGGGCGCCGGAGCCGATGGAGGACCAATGGCAGGTGCAGTTGCTGGCGTTGATTCTCGTGCGCGCGCGCGTCGGGGTGTTCAGCCGGATCGCGCCGGAGGAGATCCGGCGCGCGCATCTCGAGCCGGTGGCGGATCTCGCGGCGCGCGTGCAGGCGGAGCTGGCGCGGCTCGGGCCGGATGCGCCGATCGCGGTGCTGCCGGAGGGGCCGATGACGATTCCGTATCTGGCGTGACAGCACGCACGGGCGGACGCAGGGTGGCGAGACTTCATCCTCAATCCCCATGGAAAAAGTCCTGATCATCGTCGGCGACGCGTCGGAGACCGTCGACACGCTCTATCCTTATTATCGCCTCCAGGAGGACGGGTTTCAGCCGGTCGTCGCGGCGCCGGAGAAGCGGCGCTACCAGATGGTGATGCACGAGGTGAAACCGGGCTGGACGATCACGAAGGAGTGGGAGGGCTACACGATCAACGCGGACATCATTTTCGCGGAGATCGTGCCGGAGGAGTATTGCGGCATCTTCTTCAGCGGCGGGCGGGCGCCGGAATACATCCGCGACAACGAGGACCTGCTGCGGGTGACGCGCTGGTTTTTTGCGCAGAACCGGCCGATCGCGAGTGTGTGTCATGGCGTCGAGATTCCCGCGCGGGCCGGCTGCGTGCAGGGCCGGCGGATGGCGACGGTGGGCAAATGCCGCTTTGACCTCGAAGTGTGCGGCGGGATTTTTGTGAATGAACCCTGCGTGGTGGACGGCAATCTGGTGAGCGGCCGGACGTTTCACGATCACGGGCACTACATGGGAGCGTGGATGAAGCTCTTGAACGAAGAGCGGCGCCGGCGGACTGGGACGGCGTGATGAACCCCACGCGTCGAACCTTCCTGGGCGCGCTGGCCGGCGGCGCGGCGTGGGCGGCGCTGCCGCCGTCGGCGCGGGCGGGCGCGGCGGGACCGAAGCCGGATCTCGGCTTCAGCCTCTACGCGATGAAAGAACTGGCGCTGACGGACGCGTTGCGAGTGTGCGCGGAGATCGGATACCGCAACGTGGAGGTGTGCCTGCTGCCGGGGTATCCGACGGCGCCGGAGACGATTTCGGCGGGAGGGCGGCGGGCGTTGCGCGACGAACTCAAGGGACGGGGGCTGACGGTCTCGGGCGCGATGATCGACATCCGCCTGGCGGCGACGGCGGAAGCGGCCGCGAAGCATCCAGAGGCGATTCGAGTGGCGGCGCAGCTTTCGCATGACTTGCAGCCGGCGGCGCCACCGCTGCTCGAAACGGTGCTCGGGGGGCGGCCCGCGGAGTGGGATGCGATCAAGGAGCGGATGCGCGACCGGCTGCAGGCGTGGGCGGAGGAGGCGAAGCGCGCGGACATCGTGATCGCGATCAAGGCGCACGTGAGTTCGGCGGTGAACTCGCCGGAGCGGCTGTTGTGGCTGCTGCAGCAGGTGGAGAGCCCGCACCTCTGCGCGGCGTATGACTACAGTCACTTCGCGCTGCACGGCTGGAAGCTGGAGGATACGCTGGCGGCTTTGGTGGCGCGCACGAGGTTCATTCATGTGAAGGATGCCTCAGGCGATCTGGCGAAGCCCCAGTTCCTGCTGCCGGGTGAGGGCATGATCGACTACGGCGCGTATTTCCGGGCGCTGGCGCGGGCGAAGTGGCGCGGGCCGATCGTGGTGGAGGTGAGCAGCCAGCTTTTCCGGCAGCCGTGCTTTGACGCGATTGCGGCAGCGAAGAAGAGTTTCGCGGCGCTGGAGGCGGCAGCACGGAAGGCGTCAGGGTGAGTTTTGGAGAACGGGACGGTTTGTTTTTTGGACAGGACGGACAGGAAGGCGGAGACAGGATTTACAGGATTCAAGGCAGGGATTTTTCAGAGCACTTGCCTGCGCGTTTGCCTTGCTCGCGGGGGATTGACGGGTATCACACGCCGCAAACCGCGATGCCGACCCGCCCTCATGTTCGCTGGATGCCTCTGACCGCTCTGGCGGCGCTGGGTATTTTCGCGGCGTGCAGCGGACCCTCGAGTTCGATCGCGGGGCAGGGGGGCAGGATTTACGCCGACAAATGCGCGAATTGCCATGGGGCGAAAGGCGAGGGCGTCGAAGGCAAATATGCGGACGCACTCTACGGCGACTGGTCGAAGACGAAACTGGCGCGCTACATCGCGGCCAACATGCCGGAGGACAAGCCGGAGACGCTGACACCTGCAGAGGCGGAAGCGGTGACGGGTTACATCTACGACGCGTTCTACTCGCCGGTGGCGCAGGCGCGGAATCAGCCGGTGCGCACCGAGTTGGCGCGGCTCACCAACCGTCAATACGCCGTCGCGGTCGCCGACTTGTTGCAGCAGGTCGCGCCGACCGCCACGGAGGCGACCGCCGCGCCGCCCGCGCCGGATTCTCCCGGGCTCGCTGCCACCTACTACAACGTCGCGCAGCGCGGCCGCTTCGATCCCGCGAAGCTCGCGCACCGCGGCACCGACCCCGTGATCGATTTTGCTTTCCCGGAAAACGGCGAGTTGCGCGCGCGCCTCGCGCTCCCGCCGATTGACCGCCCGCCCACGCCCAACTCGCGCGAGCCCGCCGGCTTTTCCGCGCAGTGGCGTGGCACGATCCTGGCCGAGGAGACGGGCGACCACGAGTTCGTCATCCGCACGCCCAACAGCGTCCGCGTCTGGATCAACGCCGAGCCGGATGTGCGTGCCGGCTCGCCGCCCACGCTGGACATCAACGTCTCGACGCCCACGGAGCCCGACCACCGTGTGACCGTGCGCCTCCTCGGCGGCCGGCGCTATCCCATCGCGATCGACTGGTGGGCGCTGGCGGAGAAAGCCGGCTCGCCGGTCGTCCCCGCCATCGCGCTGCGCTGGAAACCGCCGCACCGCAGCGAGCACCCGATC
The DNA here is from genome assembly GCA_964513055.1 of uncultured Opitutus sp. Taxonomy (GTDB): domain Bacteria; phylum Verrucomicrobiota; class Verrucomicrobiia; order Opitutales; family Opitutaceae; genus ER46. Next base: position 358 of record CAZENI010000483.1, on the reverse strand, counting down.
CCCGCGCGCAATCTCTCCACCGCGCAGGTCGCGCCCACCTTTGTCGTCGCCACGCGTTTTCCTGCGGACGACTCCAGCTTCGGTTACGAACGCGGCACGGCCGTCTCCAAGACGTGGGACGAGGCCACGACCTCCGCCGCGCTCGAGGTCGCCGACCACGTCGAGAAACGCCTCAACCGCCTCGCCGGCACCCGCGCCGGAGATCCCGAACGCGCGAAAAAGACCGAGGCCTTCGCGGCGCGGTTCGTGGCGGCGGCGTTCCGGCGTCCACTCACAGGTGAGGAGCAGGCCCGCCTCGTCGGGCGCTGGTTCGCCGCACCCGCGGAGCCCGAGGCCGCGCTGCGGCGCGTGGTGCTCC
>CAZENI010000482.1:0-6563 GCA_964513055.1 uncultured Opitutus sp. | reverse complement strand
GAGCGCCGCCGTGCCGCGCCAGTCGTCGTTGATCGCGACGAGGGTCTCGCTGCCGAGCGGGCGGACTTCGAGGACGGGATCCGCGAGCGTGCCGCCGACGCCGAAGACGCCGAGGGTCGGGCCGACGGCGCGGATGAGCAGTTTCTTCGGGACGTTGCCGTTCACGACGAAGCCGACGATCAGGACGTCGCCGCCGGTGCCGACCTGGGTGCGGGCGGAGACGTTGGTGAGGCGCGGGGCGTTGCCGGTGCCGGCGTCGTAGACCTCGACGAGGGCGACGCCGGTGCCGTTGCTGGCGCCGGTGACTTTCGCGGTGTAGGAGCCGGGCGTGGGGGAGAAGAGGAGCGCGGCGTCGAGACTGCCGACGGTGAGGCGGAAGGCCCCGACGGAGTCGAAGACCGCGCTGAGTTCGGCCGCGGAGGGGCTCGGGCGCGCGCCGGTCCAATTGTCGTTGGTGGCGATGGTCGCCGCGCCGAGCGGGGCGATCTCGACGAGGGGATCGACGAGCGTGCCGCCGACGCCGAAGACGGAGAGGGCCGGGCCGATCGCGCGGACGAGGAGTGGTTTCGCGGCGGTGCCGCCGCTGAGGGCGAAGCCGGTGATGAGCGTCTGGTCGCCGGTGCCGGCCTGGGTGCGCACGGAGAGATTGGCGAGGCGGCCGGGATCGTCGGGCGTGGACTGGAAGAGCGCGCGGTTGAGGGGCCTGAGCGCGCGCGAGACGACGATGGCGTTGCCGGTCAGGCCGACGAGGTCGACGAGGCCATCGCGATTGACGTCTCCGGGTTGCAGATACGTGACGCTGCCGCCGGCGTAGGCTTCGGAGGCATCAACGAAGACGGCGGCGCCGCGGTTGAGGAGGAGCGTGCGCGAGAAGGCCTGACCGGTGGCGCTGGGCGCGCCCTGGAGGACGAGATCGGGCCGGCCGTCGTTGTCGAGGTCGGTGACGCGGATCCACTCGATCCACGTGTCGGAGGAGGCGTTGAAGGCGAGATTCAGCTGCGCGGTGGCGTCGTAGAACGTGCCGTTGCCGCGATTCAGCAGCAGTTGCAGGCCCGGGAGGCTGTAGCCGAAAATCGTGCGGCCGTCGGGCATGAGGATGCTGCCGCCGGTGGTGGAGATGAGGAGGTCCTGCGCGCCGTCGCCGTTGAGATCCGCGCCGGTGATGGCGACGGTGACGGCCGTCGCGCCGAAGAGCTTGGGCGGGAGCGTGAAGGCGGGATTGCGCGTGAAGCGGCCGGTGCCGTCGTTGAGGAGGAGTTCGTTGGTCGCGAACGTGTTTTCGGCGCCGAGGATGAGGTCGGGGCGGTTGTCGCCGTTGACGTCGACCAGAGCGGCCGCGGTGAAGACCGCGAAGGTATTGGGCGCGGTCTGGCCGCGATTCGCGAAGTCGGCGGGGAGGCGATCGGTGGCCTCGGTGAAGACGCCGGAGCCGTTGTTGATCAGGAGGCGCGGGCCGACGTCGCCGCCGAAGACATTCGCGACGTAGAAATCCAGGTCGCCGTCTCCATCGATGTCGCCGACCGCGAGATTGTGCGTGAAGCTGGTGCGCGCGGGAAGGCGGGTGGCAGTTTCGTCGACGAGCCGGCCGTCGGCGGACTGGATGAGGAGTCTGGCCTGCTCGCCGGGGAAAGGCGGGGTGTCGGTGCCGTGACCGACGACGAGGAGATCGACGCGGCCATCGCCGTTGAAGTCGCCCACGTGGCGGTCGCGGGGATGCACCATGGTGACGGTGCCGAGGACGGCGTCGGTGGCGTCGGCGTAGGCGCCGTTGGTGTTGCGGAAGGCGCGGAGGCGGCGGCGCGTTTCCGGCACCGTCGCGGGCACGGTGATATGGAACGTGACGAGGTCGAGGTCGCCGTCGGAGTCGAAATCGATGAGGATACCGTCGTCGGCGTCGGCGAGGACGTTGCCGGCGGGCGTCGTGGTCGTGACGCTGAAGAAGCCGCCCGAATCGAGGATGGCGACGCGCGTCCAGACGCCGCCGCCGGTGAGGGCGCGGAGGTTGCCGCTGGTATCCGGAGCTCCACTACCGCTGGACTGGTCGAGGGCCCAGGCGGCGTAGAGGCCGCCGCGATCGACGGGGGTGGCGACCGCGGCATCGGCGGCGAGCTGCGCGGCGGTGCGCGCGATGGACCAGAGGCGCACCTGGCGGGCGAGGCCGGCGAAGGCCGGGTAGTTGGGGGTGCCGTTGGCAAGGTAAGCGGTGCCGAGGCCGAACGAAACGTCGGGCGTGGCGACCGGGCCGGCGAGAGTGCCGGTGGCGACGACCTGACCGTTGACGAGCAGGCGGGTGACCGTGCCGTCGACGACCGCGGCGAGGTGGGTCCAGGTGTTGAGGGGCAGCGGGGCGGGGGCCGTGATGTCGCGGTAGGTGCCGGCGGCGCCGGTTGAGGCCACGAAGCTGACGCGGCTGCCATCGCTGTTCAGCATCAAGGCGTAGGCGAGGAAGGGATCGGTGCCGGCGATGGCCAGGCCCTTGCCCATGATGAAGCCGAACGGCGTGGGCGCAGTGAGGTAGAACCAGCCTTCGAGCGTGAATCGCCCGCTGGCGGTGAAGTCGCTCCCGACGGGGGCGCGGAGCGGCGCGGAGCCGATGGCGGCGACGTGAGTCTGCGCGGGCGGGGTAAGTGGGGTTTGGGCGCGGAGGGTGGCGGTGAGCGCGAGTGCGAGCGCGACTGTGGCGAAGGTGAGCGCGGGGAGAGTGAGGAGGCGGGTCGGAAAGGCGGGACAGAGTCGCATGAAGGGCGCGACGGTGGCTGCGGGCGACGGAAGCGCAATGCGCGGGAAATGTTTTTTTTCGGGCGCGGGGCGCGACTGCGACCGTTGAAGCCAGCAATGCTGTGACGAAAGCGGAACGAGAAACTACCGGAGAGCGGCGCGGGGATCAGCCCATGAAGCCGAGATTGGGTTTCGCGAAGCGGCCGATGTTGGGGAGCACGACAGGGAGATCGGTGGCGCTCACGCCAAACCAGGTGGCGAGCGTGGCGTTGTATTCGTCCACGCTCGTCGTGGGAATCCAACGACCGCGGCCGACATCGTCGTCGGCGTTGACGGTGAGGCTGGGCATGCGGCCGTAGATGTCGCCGCCCTGCACGGCGCCACCCATGATAAGCTGGTGGTTGCCCCAGCCATGGTCGGTGCCGCCAGAATTCGGGATATAAGTGCGGCCGAAGTCCGAGGCAGTGAACGTCGTGACTTGATTGGCAACGCCGAGCTCAACCGTGGCATCGTAGAAAGCCTTCATCGCGGCGCTCAATTCGGCGAGTAGCGGGCCATGGCCGGTGGTCTGGCCGCCGTGAAGGTCGTAGCCATTGGCAGACACATAAAAAATTTGCCGCTTCAGGCCCAAATTCTGCGATACGGAGATGAGTTTGGCCACCATGGAGAGGGAGGAAGCCATCGACGATCCGGGGAAAACCGTCGTCAGCGGCGAGGCGGTGCCGAGAGCGGCACCGAGCACCTCGCCGTCGGTAAGGGTTTCGAGCATGATGTTCCCGAAGGCCGCGGCCAACGCATTCGGTTCCGCGTCGGCGAATATGCCCTTCACTATGCCCGCTACGTCGGCAGCGACGCCAATGCTCGATCCGGTTTGCAGTCTACCCGGACCGCCCGAAGTGGTCGCGAATTGCGTGACCTTGTTGCCTCGCTGGAAGGAGTTGGAGCCGCTCAGCGTGATCGACATTGAGACCTGGTTGTTCGAGTTCATCGCATCCAGCAGGTCGGCGAGGCGCCCTCCCCAACCGGTCTCGAAGGGTTGATCGGGGACGCTGCTTTGCCACTGCATCGTCTGGTCGTTGTGCGAGAAGAGCTGCGGCGGCAGATTCCGCCCAGATTTGTAGTCGGGCAGCGTGGTGGGCCGGACGAGAGTCCCGACATTGGCAAGCACCGCGACTTTGCCTTGGCCGTAGAGCGCTTGCAGCCCGGGAACAGAAGGGTGCAGGCCGTAGGCGCGTCCGTCCGAGTATTTCTTCAACGTGAGCGGGAGGAGGTCGGTCTGGCGGATGGACAGTTCAGCGCGGGCTCGGGCGTAGGCGGCGTAGCTCGCGGCATCGGCGGGAATGATGAGGTTGTTCGCGTCGTTGCCGCCGCTGAGAAAAATGCAAACCAACGCCTTGTAGTCGGCCGGTAGCGCGGCGGCGCGTCCGGGCAGGCCGTCACCGGCGACCGCGCCAATGACGCGGAGCTGGCCGAGTGCGGAGAGCATGCCGGTGGTGCCGACAGCGGCACAGCACGCTTGCCGCATGAAGGCGCGGCGAGAGAGAGCGTCGCTTTGATTCATGGGAATGGAAATAGCCGGGCGCGCTAACGTTGCACGGCGCCAGAGGGCGAGATGACCGTGAGCTGAATGGCGGCTTGCACACGCTGGGTGTCGGTCCGGGTCGCGGGCAGGCCGTTTAGGGTATTGATGATCCGCGTTCGCGTGGCGGGCAGCATCTGATTGGCGCAAAAAATCAGGTTAACTTGATCGACGAGCGCGGTGGGATTACGCGCGTTGGCAAGGAAGGCCGCATAGTCGAGCGTGATGAAGGGCGAGAGGCCGGTCGGCGGTTGCGGCAACGAGGCCGCGTCGCGATACATAAAATTCAAGAGCTCGTTGGGCACCCGGAGGGAATAGACGGAGTCGACGATCTCCATTTCCGGCGCCACCAAGCCCGCCGTCGCCATTGGGCCCGGCGGAGAGTAATGCGAAGAGAAGAAGTTAAAGACCGTAGGCGAGGTCATCGGCCCTTGGGCGAGTCCGCCTTGTGGATAAGGCATCATCCCGACGGGCGCCCACGGCCTGCTTGCCCTTGGATCCTCGAAATAGCTATCCATGTAGCGGCCATTCGGAGCGGCGCCATTGAGAGCGCGCAAAAACGCGGTGACGCGGATGATGGGCTCTTTGATCTTTCCGTAGCCGCTGTTGCCAAGGACATCGGGCGACCGGGCCTCGTAGTCGGTGAGGATGGCACGAACAACCGCGCCAAGATTCCCCCGGATGCCGGTGCCGTCGTTAGCAAAGACCCGAGCTACGCGGTAAACATAGCCCGGACTTGGGTTGCTGGTGACGAGAAATTTAATCAAGTGCCGGCTGATGAACGGTCCGGTGTTGGGATGGTTGAAGAGCGTATCGAGCAAAACTTTCAAATCCTGTGGACCCGTCTGGTTGGCGGGGACCACGGTGCGATTCGCGTCAGACAGCGGCACTTGCTGAAGACTGACGATGCGTTTCTCGGTCTTGTCATGGAAGGCATCGAAGTAACGCATCGGCACCATCCAGCCGTTGTCTTCACTATAGACCGTATAGACCGTGCTGGGTGGTTTCGTGCCCGTATAGCCCGCGATACTCGTCGTGTTGGCCGGAGCCACCGCATAGCTCCAACCGGTGAGAATCTTGGCGGTGTCGGAAACAATCGCCTGATCGTAGGTGGGAATCGGCTGCCCCGTGGAATCGAGGAGGAGGGTGCCGTCCGGTTGGAGCTGGACTAGGCCGATGCTAAAAAGCTGCTGGACCTCACGCGCATAGTTCTCATCTGGGGCGGTGCCCGTAGTCGGGTTGGCCTTTTGATTCATCACGTGAGTCAGCCAGAAGCCCATAAGAGGGTTGAGTGTCACCTCTTCCAATATTTGGCGGTAGTTTCCGAAGGCTCGATTGACTAGAATGTCGTAATATTTCGACTTCGCAGGGCTCTCGGAGAGGTCGCCCACGACGAGGATTTCGCTCAGGGCAAACGCTACACGCTGCCGCAGTTGGTCAGGACCGGTGATCGCGTTCTTCCACCATGCGGCGCTCATGTTATGAATAGTGACATACACCCGATTGCTTTCACCCGGGGGAGGTCTTTCGGGGTTTGGAAACAGCGCCATATCGGTGCGGAGTGCCGAATAGAGGCTGGTCGCCGGCAGCGCCATCTGGTCGTCGATCCAGCCGTTGATGCCGCGGGCCATGAGGGCGGAGATCGTCGCCGGGGTCGGGCCAAAGGTGGCTTGGGTGAGGAAGCGCGCGGCGTCGGTCTGCGAGGGCGACGTGAGCGCACCGGCGGGCAGCGGCGGCGGGGCGGGCGGGGGCGTGAAGGATTGCGAGCCGGCCGCACGGATGAAGTTTCCGCGGAGTTCGCCAGCGGGGAATCTCGCGGAGTCGAGGCCGACGGCGAGGTTGCCGGTGTTGAGGGCGTTGATGAGGTCGTTGGTGGTGAAGGCGCCGCTGGGCGTGAACGACCACGTGATGCCGTTGACCTGGCCGCGGGGCAGATTGAGCACGTAGTCGCGCGACGCGCCGAGCTGGAGGTGCGCGCTGGTCTGTGCCGAGGAGAGATTGCTGAAGGTGACGTTCACCGTCGCGGTGCCGTCGGGGTTGATGAGGATTGTGGCGTAGCCGGAGGCGAGCGAGCCGGTGGCGGTGGGATCGGGGCGAAGCGACGCGAGGTAGAGCGAGGCGTTGGGGCGCGCGCCGGTCTGATTGGCGGGCGTGAGGTCGTAGACCTCGACGAGGGCGGCGCCGGTGGTGTTGGCGACGCCGCTCACTTGGAGGGTGTAGCTGCCGGCCTCGAGGTTGAGGAGCAGCGCGGCGTCCTTGCTGCCAT
>CAZENI010000481.1:0-6588 GCA_964513055.1 uncultured Opitutus sp. | reverse complement strand
ATCCCTCGGCGAGTCGATGATCCGACCGCCGCGGTTGCGCACCGCCGTCACCACGCGCGCGTCGACCGCATCGCGCCGGGGCACAGTCGCCCCCGCTCGCGCCAGCACGAGTTCCTGCACGTCGGCCAGCGGCGTGAGCGTCACGCGCTCACCCTCGATCGCCGGGCGATCCACCCGATGCCCTGTCGTGCCGCGGATCATCACCGCCGACCAGTCGTCGCCGACGTCGCGCTCGCGGCCCGGACCGAGGTTCCCTCGCACGTAGAGCTCCGAACCCGGCTTCGCATCCTTGCCGACCGCAATGCCACGCTGCGTCGCGCGCGTCTGCGGCCCGGGCAGATAGACGTTGCCGATCACGTTCGCACGGTGCGGTCCCGCGCCCTCGAGATCGCCGAACCACGTGCTGTTGTGCCGCCAGTTGTAGACGACGTTGTTCAGCACCTCGACCACTGTGTCCCCCTTCATGAGCGGATTGCGGTCCATGTTATGCGCAAACAGCGTGTGATGCACCGACACCCGCCGCGCGTGATCGCCCACGAGCAGCCCCATGCCGTGCGCGCCCTTCGGATGCAGGCTGCGCTCGAGCGCCTCACTCGTGATGCACCACTGGATCGTGATGTCGTGGCACGGATACCAGAGCTGCAGGTTCTCATCGATCGCCCAGCTTACCGAACAGTGGTCGAGCACGATGTGATGCGGCGGCGCCGCGCGATTCGCGATGCCGATGCCATCGCGGTTCTCCGGATTGCCGCCCTGCGGATCGTCACCGACGCGCACCCGGAGGAAACGCACCACCACATCGTGCGTCCCGATGACGAGGCCGGCGCCCTTGATGCAAATGCCGTCGCCGGGCGCCGTCTGCCCCGCGATCGTGAGGAACGGCTCCGTGACGCGGAAATCACGCCGCGCCTCGATCACGCCACCGACCCGAAACACCACGATCCGCGGCCCCTTCGCCGCGAGGGCCTCCGCCAGACTACCGGGGCCTTCGGGTGCCAGCGTCGTCACCGCCAGCACGCGCCCGCCGCGCCCCCCGGGCGTGCTCGCGCCAAACCCCTCCGCTCCGGGGAACGCCGGCAACGGCGCCGCCGCCGCAGCGCAGCCCGCCAAGCCCGCCGCGCCCAGAATCGCCAGAATCGATCGCATCGTCACGGCCGCACTACGCCCGCGTCACGAGGGTCCGGTGCCGCGCAAACACCCCGCGCAGCGCCATGCTCAACTCGTCCTGCAGCGCCTGCTGCGCCCGGTAGCGCGCGACGTTCGCCTTGTCCGGCAGGCAGCGCGTCGCCTCGTTGAGCGCGACGACGCCATCCGTGAAATCGCTGATCTTCGCTGTGCGCTTTCCGTCGCGGCGCGCCACGCACCACGCCGCCTGCAGCGCGCCGCCGAGCGCCGCGCCCTCGTCCTCGACCATGCCGACCACCGGCACGCCGAAGATGTCCGCCATGATCTGGCGCCACACGGCGGACTTCGCGCCGCCGCCCGTCACGCGGATCTCCTTCGCCTTCACGCCGAGCGTGGCGAGCCGGCGCAGGCCGTAGTTCATCCCCATCGTCACGCCCTCCATCGCAGCGCGCGCGAGCGGCCCGCGGTGCAGCGACGCCTGGTTCAGCCCGAGCAGCACGCCCGTGCCCTCCGGCACGTTCGGCGTCCGCTCGCCGGCGAAATACGGCAGCAGCACGAGGCCGTTCGCCCCCGCGGGCACCGAGGCCACGGCACCTTCCAGCGCGGCATGATCGAAACCGAACAGCGCCCGCATCTGTTCGGTGACCGTCGTGACGTTCATCGTGCACAACAGCGGCAGCCAGCCGCCGGTCGACGAGCAGAACGCCGCGATCTCCCCGGCGGGGTCGACCACCGGCTTGCTCGCAAACGCGTAGATCGTCCCGCTCGTGCCGAAGCTCGCCGAGATCACGCCGGGCGAGACATTGCCCGTGCCGATCGCGCCCATCATGTTGTCGCCGCCGCCCGCGCTCACGACGACATCCGCGTTCAGCCCGTAGCGCTGCGCGATCTCGGGCCGCAACGCGCCCGCCGCCTCGTGCGATTCGCTCAACGGCGGCAGCCAGTCCGCGAGCTTCCGATCGATCGCCGCGATCGCCGCGCGGCTCCACTGGCGCCGGCGCACGTCCATCAACGCCGTGCCCGACGCGTCACCGAACTCCATGAAGTAATTCCCCGTCAGGTGGAAATTCAGGTAGTCGTGCGGCAGCAGCACGTGGCGCAGCCGCCGGTAGTTCGCCGGCTCATGGCGTTTCAGCCAGAGGATCTTCGGCGCCGTGAAACCCGGCAGGATCAGATTGCCCGTCTGCCGGATCGCCGCCTTCGGGCCGCCGAGCTTCTTCGTGATGATCGCGCACTCCGCGGTCGTGCTCGTGTCGCACCAAAGCTTGGCGGGGCGGATCACCTTGCCGTCGGCGTCGAGCGGCACGAACCCGTGCTGCTGCCCCGACACCCCGATGCCGCGCACGCGCGCACGGTCGATCTTCCCGACGACTTCGAGGATCACCGCGTCCATCGCGTCGGCCCACTCCTGCGGGTGCTGCTCCATGTGGCCGACGGGGAGCCCCTCGATGAGGCGGTGCGGCGCGCGCGCCTCGGCGATCACCTTGCGGGTGTCGAGGTCGAGGACGACCGCCTTGACGCTTTGCGTGCCGGAATCGATGCCGATGAAGAGGGACATGGAGGTGAAGCAGGAGGCCAGGGAGTCAGGAAAAAAGAAAGACCGCCTCCTTCATGGCTTTCTGGCTTCCGAATTCAAAATCAAATCCCGTCGATCATTCGAACAGGGATCATTCCGAAGCCAGGAAGCCATGAAAAAGGCCCCGCGACCGACCGCTTCCTGGTCTCCTGGCTTCCTGCTAAAAACAAAACTCACCGACTCATTCCGACTTTGCCGCCGGTTTCTCCCGGTTGCCCAGCCCGAGCAGGAAGACGATCATCGCACACACCATCATCGACAGCGCCAGGAAGTAGAGCCCGCCGACGAAGGACCCGGTCAGCGACTCCACCTTGCCAATCACCCAAGGCCCGAGCTGGCCCCCGAGATTTCCCACCGAGTTGATCATGCCGATGCTCGCGGCGGCGGCGGAACTCGTGAGGAAGAGATAAGGCATCGTCCAGAATGCCGGCAGGTAGGCCTTCAGGCCGCCGAGCGCCAGCATGAAGCAGATGATCGTGAGCGGGAGGTTGCCGCGCGTCATCGGCGCCACCGCGATCGCGGCAGCTCCGATCAAGATCGGCAGCACCGTGTGCCAGCGCCGCTCTTTCGTGCGATCCGAGTTCCAGCCCACGAACCACTGGCCGGCGAGCGCCATCAACGCCGGCAGCGTCGACAGCCAGCCGAGCTGCGCGTAATTCAAGTCATACCACGCCTTGAGGATGCTCGGCAGGAAGAACACGATGCCGTAGCTCCCGGTCACCGTGCAGAAATACGCGAACGACAGCGCGACGACCTTGGGATGGCGCAGCCCCTGCCAGAGCGTCATGTGCACCTTTTCCTTCGGCTTGTCCCGCGCCAGCTCGTCTTCGAGCGCGGTGCATTCCTCCTTGGTCAGCCACTTCGCCTGGTGCGGTTTGTCCGGCAGCATGAACAGAATCACGATGCCAAGAATCACGGCCGGCAGGCCCCACACGATATACACCCACTGCCAGCCCTCGAGCCCGAGGATCTCCGGGTGGTGATGCACCACCACGCCGTTTACTTTCACGTCGGTGCCAATCCTGACGATATACGACGACAACACCGGCCCGATGATCTGCGCGATCGGTGTCGCCATGAAGAACAGCGCCAGCGCCCTCGCCCGATCCCGCGCCGGAAACCAGTGTGTGAGGTAAACGACCACTCCCGGGAAAAAGCCGGCCTCGGCCAGCCCGAGCAGAAAACGCACGGCATAGAACTGAAACTCGGTGACGCCGAGCTTCGCGTTGAACGCAGAGTTCCACACGCCGACAAACCAGTTTGAAACGGCCAGGTGATGACCGATGAACGCCGTGAGCGCCGCCATGAAGCCCCACGTGATCATGATGCGCGAGATCCACAGCCGCGCGCTCCAGCGTTCCACGATGAGCGAGCCGGGAATCTCGAGGAGGAAATACCCGATGAAGAAAACGCCCGCGCCGAAGCCGATCACCGCATTGTCGAAACCCGGGAGATCATCGATCATCGTCAGCTTCGCGAACGCCACGTTCGCCCGATCGACGAACGCGATCACATAAGCCAGGAACAGAATCGGCAGCAGCCGCCAGTAGGCCTTTCGCCGCGCGCGATCGACCGGTGCAATGACAGGAGCTGGGGAAAGACTCATCGTGGAGGCGGACGAATGCCGCGGGGTGCTCAGAGGCTCCGCGAGTCCGGCGGCGCGTCAATGCTCGAAACCAGCGATCAAGCGCGCGGCGGCATCTCGCCACCGTCCGTCGGGGGTCACCTCGCACCGCCGCCGCCCGCCGGGCTACTTCTTCTTCTCCTCTGAATTGTGGACCTTGATCGCGTCGAGATACTCCACTGGCGCGAAGTCGTCGCTCAGCACCTTCGCGTTGCGCAGCCGTGCCGTCGGCATCGGAATCACCTCGCGCTTGATGTCCGCCATGCTGAGCCGGCCGAGAAACGGCGGGACCACCAGCATGTCGGGCGACGTCCACTTCGAGGGATCGGTGATGACCGGCGTGCGGTATTTCACGCCGCACGCGATGACATTGCCGCGGCCATCGACGCCGAACAGCACGACCTGCGGAAACACCGCCTGGATCGTCTTCAAATCCGAATAATAGAGTTCGCTCGTCGCGTGCAGGTTGCTGACGAACACGCCGCGGTCGCTCAGCCGCGCCGCGCATTCGCGGTAAAACTCCTCCGTCTTCAGGTGCGGCGGCACGTATCCGCCCTGGAAGGCATCGAGGATGAGCCAGTCCCACTGCTGCTTGTCCCGCTTCACGAAGATCCGGCCGTCCATGATCGCCACCGGCGTCTTGTCCGTCGGCTTGAATTCCATCCGCGTGCGGGTGAGTTCGAACACCTTCGCGTCGAGTTCGACCGTCTGGAGCAGCGCCTCCGGATAGGCCGCCGCAAACATCCGGTGAAACCCCGCCCCGCCGAGACCGATCATCAGCACGCGCTGCGGCTTCGGCTGGATGAAGAGCGCGCCGAAGAGCGAGCGCGTGTAGGGCACCACGAGCTTGAGCGGGTCGCTCAGGTCGACCGCCGACTCGAGCGCCTCGCTGCCGCGCGCGCGTGCGCGCAGCTCCACGATGTCGCCGCGCCGTTCGACCATCAGCCGCTGATAGATCGTGTCGTAGCTCTCGACGAAATCGGCGGCGGCGGCGCGTCCGACGAGGGCGATCAACAGGAGGGCGAGGCGAAGTGACTTCATGACGGTGACGAGGGAGCGGGGATCCGGAGCAGGCGGAGCAGACTCAACAAACTCACGACCGCCACGCCGAGCCAGAGATACAGCAGCGTTGACACCCGCAGATGCGGGATGAGCGCGAAGGCCGTGAGCATCACGCCCGCGATGTTGCCCAGCGTGCTCACGCCGTAGACGATGCCCGACGCCTTGCCCGGCGGCGTCCCGCGCGTCGCCAGAAACTGGACACACTGCGGGCCGAAGGTGGAAAGCGCCGTCACCGGCAGGAAAAAGATGCCGAAGCACGAGACGAACAGCGCCGTGCTCATGTCGGTGAAGGCCACTTCGATTTGGTTGAGCAGGGCGCGGCCGAAGACCGCGACGACGGCGAGCGAGACGACGGTGAGGATCAGCCCGTAGAGTTGGCCGCGCCGGCGCTGCTCCGCCCCGAGGCTGCTGATCCAACCGCCCACCATCGAGCCGATGCTGAAGGCCGCGAGAAACGTCGAGATCAGCCACGCCCACACGATGATCGACGAGCCGAAGTGCGGGTTCAGCAGCCGCGAGGCGAGCAGTTGGAAACCCATGCTCAGGATGCCGAGGGTGATTACGACGACGTAGAAGGCGAAGAGCGTCACAGGGGGGCGGGCAAGGTGCGTGCTCGGATTCGCGATGTCACCTCGAAACTCCTCGGTTCGCCCCCGCTTTCGGAGCGACCGAAAGAATACCGTTGGACTCTCGCGACCCTTTGGGATTTTGCACGTCCTGCGGGCATCCACGACCCGGCCGCCCGGTTCGCGCTCCGCTCCCCCTTCCCCATGCGTGTCCCCCAACGTCCGCTGTTCGCTGCGCTTGCCGGCTTGTTCGCGTTGTCATTGCTGCCCGTCGCGGCGCAGCCCGCCGCCAAGGCGAAGCAGCCCCCCAAACCCATGATCGGCTCCAAGGTTTATCACTGGGACCAGATGGCCATCCGCCCCACGCCCAACGGCGAGCGCCGCGACATCGCCGACAATCCCACCGCCAACCTCGCCATCTTCGAGTGTCACATCACGACCCTGAATCCCGGCCGCGAATCGCACGCCCCGCACCGCCACGCACAGGAGGAACTGATCATCGTCAAGGAGGGCACCATCGAGGTGCACCTCAACGGCCGGACCCAGGTGGTCGGCCCGGGCTCAACGATGTTCTACGCCTCGAACGACGCGCACGCCGTCAAAAACGTCGGCACCACCCGCGCGACCTATTGGGT
>CAZENI010000480.1:0-6614 GCA_964513055.1 uncultured Opitutus sp. | reverse complement strand
CGATCTGCGCCAGCTCGGCCAGGGCGATCTGCATCTCGGCGATACCCGACTCGCGCTCGCCCGAGTCGAATCGCGCGCAGCCGCAGAAGAAGCGGCCCGCGCCCACGAACATGGGGAAGCCGAGGGGCTCGGCGAGACCCACGAGCTCCTCACCGAGCGCCAGCGCGCGCTCGGGCTGGCGACGCTCGACGTGGTGGACGGCCACGTGCAGGAGTACGTTCGCCAGGCTGAGCGGATGCTCCACGCGCTTGGCCAGCGCGATCGCCCGCTCGACGCCCTGCTGCCACTCCTCCCGCGAGCAATCGCTTCCGAGCACCACGCTGCGCGCGCCCCATGCCGTCTCGTGGTAGCCGCTGATTTTCACGATCAGATCGCGTTCCTTCTGCGAGGCCTGCCCGAGTTCGCGCCAGTCGTTGAGGGCGCGACCGCCCACGCGCGGACCGTCGAGCACCGCGCCGGGGGGCAGCGGCGCCGGGTCGATGATCCACGACGCCGGGATCAATGCGCGCAACAGCTTTAGCGACCGGCCGCTCAACGCCTCCGCCCAGTAGTCCTGCAGCAGATGATGATGAAAGAGCGCCAGCGTGAGCTTCTCCTCCTGAAACGGCCGCATCGGCGGCGCGATCGCCACCTCGCCCGCCTGCCACGCCTCGAAGATGAACTTCTGCGTCCGGATGTTCTCCAGATCGAAGAGTTCGAAGAAACGATAGAGCACGTCGATCTTCTCCGGGTTGCCCTCCGCGTCGAAGAAGAGCGCGTTCTCCAGCGGAAAAATATCCTCCGGCTTCAGGCAGAACACGCGCTTGCCCAGCAACTGAAGCTGGTGCGCGAGCCACTGCATCTCGGGCCGGTAGGTCGCCGCCTCGTCGCTCACCACGAGCGCGATGAGCGGATTGCGCGCGTCCGGCCGCAGGGCGGCGAGCGCGGCGTGGAAATTCGCGATCATCGCATCGCCGCTGCCGAGCACGCCGCCGCCCGGGGCATAAAGCCGGTTCAGAAACGCCGTCAGCCCGATCCCGCCCGGCACCGAGTCGAGCTCGGTCAGCACGAAGCCCTCATCGGTCAGCAGCAGGTCCGGCCGCAGCACGAGCGGAAACGCACCGCGGTTCTTCGGATCGCGCGCGTGCGCGACGAGACTGGCGGGCTTGCCCCGGTCGAGGTAGTCGGCGATCCACGGCGCGACGAGCGGCTTGTTGCGCAGGAGATTCTTCCCCGCCACCGATCGCAGGTAGAGCGTCTCCAGCGCCTGCTGGAATTCGAAACACGCCGCCCCGATCGCCTCGAGCTCCGCGACCTGCGCCGCCGTGAGCGGCCACGCCTCGGGCGAAAGCTGCCACGTCTTGTCCTCGAACAACGGCTGCGCCGCGAGGGCGCTCTTGATCGATTCGTAAGTCAGGCCGGACATGGGAACGAATTCAGAAGCCAGAAAACCAGGAAGAGCAAAACGGGACGGTTTGATTCATGGCTTCATGGCTTCTGAATTTACTCCTCCATCTGGATTTCCTTGTTCCGGTGCCGCGGACAGCCCGCGCGGAGCCACGCGTTCACGAAGCGATCGAGATCGCCGTCGAGCACGCCCTGCGTGTCGCTCGTGCTCACGCCCGTCCGCAGGTCCTTGACCATCTGATACGGCTGCAGGACGTAGCTGCGGATCTGCGCGCCAAACCCGATCTCGCCCTTCTCGCCGTAGAACTTGTCCATCTCGGCGCGCTGCTCGTCCTGCTTCTTTTCGTAGAGGCGCGCCTTCAGCACGTTCAGCGCCGCGGCGCGGTTCTTGATCTGCGAGCGCTCGTTCTGGCAGACGACGACGATGCCCGACGGGATGTGCGTCAGGCGCACGGCGGAGTCCGTCGTGTTGACGCCCTGGCCGCCCTTGCCCGACGACCGGTAGACATCCACGCGGATCTCGGCCTCGGGGATTTCGATTTCGATCTCGTCGGTGACCTCCGCGACGACATCCACCGCGCAAAACGAGGTGTGCCGCCGCTTGTTCGAGTCGAAGGGGCTGATGCGCACGAGCCGGTGCACGCCGCGCTCGGCCTTGGCGTAGCCGTAGGCGTTCTCGCCCTTGATCAGGATCGTCGCCTTGGAGATGCCGGCGGTGTCGCCCGGCTGCACGTCCATCAGCTCGACTTCGAAACCGCGGCGCTCGCACCAGCGCGAATACATGCGGAACAGGATGTCGGCCCAGTCGTTCGACTCGGTGCCGCCCGCGCCCGCCTGGATCGAGAAGATCGCGTTGTTGCGATCGAACTGCCCGGTCAGGAACGACGCGATCTCGAGTTCGTCGAGCTCCGCGAGCATCGCCGCCACCTGGCCCACGAGTTCCTTTTCGTAGCTCTCGCGCTCCGCGCCTTCCGCGGCCTCGACCAGCTCGGCCATGACCGCGACATCGTCGACCTTCCGCTGGAAGGCGACGACCGGCAGCACGGCCTTCTTCAGGCCGTTGAGTTTCCCGATGTGTTTCTGCGCGCGCTCGCTGTTATCCCAGAACGTCGGCGCCCCCATCTCGGCCTCCATGGCCTCGATTTCCCGCTGCTTTTGATCGCAGTCAAAGAAACCTCCACAAGTGCCCGGCGCGCTTCTTGATGTTCTCGATGTGGTTGAAAGTCTCGGGTGCGATCATGGAAAGGGAGTGAGCGGGTGACGAAACAAGGGAATCCGCAAAGCACAAGGCCGCAAACGCGCGGGCAGCGGCATCGCGTCAAGCTGTAGGAGCGGCTTTGCGCCGCGATGGGCGCCCCGATCAGCGCGGCGTCACCGCGAGCTGCGGGTTCTCGACCTTGAAGGTCACCTTGCCCGGCGTGAAGTCGTCGGGGCCGCCCGCCGAATCCGCCGGCACGTCAGTCGTGAACACCAGCCGCGTCTCCCCCGGCGGCAGCTCCAGCCCCGGGAGCACGATCACCTGGCGCCCCGCCGGCAGTTCGCGCGTCGCCACCGTCGCCCCACCGATCTGCGCCGCGAGCGTTCGCGCCCGCCGCGTCCGTGTGATGAAACGCAGCTCGGCGCGCACCGCGCCCGGCCCGTCGTTCCGCAAGACCAGGCTCGCCGACTCGCCGCGCGCCCAGCGCCACGTCGTGTCCGGCCACCACTGCTGCGGCGACCAGCCTTCGCCGTAGCGGACGCTCACCGACGCGGCCGCCGCCGCCGGGCCCGCAATCACGAACTCCGGCAGCGGCGGCGGCGTCCGGAACTCCCGCATGCCGTCGAAATACCGCACGCCGAAGGGCACGAAGCAGTTGCCCAGCAGGAACCAGATCAGCCACGCCTTCGACGGCCGCGCCGCCAGGAGGAGGTTGAACACGAGCGTCATCGGCAGCGCGTGCCGCGTGATCGTGAAGTGGCTTTCCCACGACAGGAAGCTGATGCAGGAAAAGTAAACGACCACCACCGCGCCCCAGCGCCAGAGCGGGTTCTTCCATTCCCGGTGCAGCACGATGAAGATGCTCTGCGTCACGACCGCGACGATGGTGAGCACCGCGTGGAGGTCGTAGCTCTTGTAGAATTCGAAGATGAGCCGGTGCCAGCGGATCGGCCCGTGGATCGCCGTCACGCTGAACTCGCCGAGCTTCTCCATCATGCCGCGGAACGGTAGCGCGAGGTTCCCGCCGTCGAAACCGACCTCGCGCCCGCGAAACCGCCACAACACATACAGCACCCACAGCGCCACCGGCACCGTCGCGATCAGGCCGCGCACGAGGTTCTTCTTGATCGCCTCTTTCCACGGCGGCGGAAACTCCGCCAGCCCCACGAAGCCGATCAGCGAGGTCGTCCGCACGAGCGCCGCGAGCGCCAGGATGCCGGCGCCCGCCGTGCCGCCCGTCATGATCGCCGCGAGGATCAGCGTGAAGCTCGGCAGGTCGGTGAGCGAAGCCTGCATCGACTCGATGACGCCGCAGGTCAGCAGCATCGCCGCATAGCCCGCGAGCCCGCCCCAGCCGAGCGGCGCAAACAACCTGCCGGTGAGCCACGCGAAGCCGACCCAGAAGATCAGATTGATCGCCGCGTAGGCGTTGATGACCCAGAAGGGCTTTCCCAGCCCGAGCGCCCACGCGATCCACGAGAGCAGGATGCGCTGGCCGCGATACGGCGGATCGTCGAGGGCGACGTGCAGGTGCGGATCGCGCAGCAGCGGATCGAGCGCCATCTCCGCGTAGAGCTGGCCGTCGAAGCCCCAGCGGTGCGCCGGATACGGGTCGATGAACTTCGGCGTCGCCCGGAAGACCGCGGTGCCGCGGTCGTCGAACTCCTGGCCCACGCGCAGGAACTTCGTGATGCCGTGCTCCGGCGTGTAGATGCCGGCGTAGACCCGCAGGAGAAACGCGAACGCCGCCAGCGCGACGACCACAAAGGCCCAGCGGGGCGGCGGAGGGAGCTTGAAACGGGAGTCCGGCACGAATTGCGAAACGCTGAAGAAAGCTCAGCCCCACCGCGCGCCGGAAGCTTTTTCGGCGGGAAAATTTCGGATCAAACCGGGGTGAAGGTGGAAAGCAGGAAAACAGGAACGGAACGGCGACGCCCGCCGCCGCTTCGTTCGTCAACCCACGTCCTCGTAAATTTCCGCCAGGGTCATGGACTGCTTCACCGAACGAAATTCCACGACCGCCTCGGGCGCAGTGAATGTCTCCGCGACCCAGCCGCCCGCCCGACGGAAGATCGTCACTTCACGCCGCTCCTGAGCGACGATGACGTATTCGTCCAGCGTCGGGATCTGTTGATAACTCATCTTCTTCTCGCGGCGGTCGACGTTCTCCGTGCTGGGTGACAACACTTCGACGACGATCGTCGGCAGGCGCACGAACAGGCGCTCGATGCCCGTGGGATGACACGACACCACGACGTCCGGGTAATAGAAAATCTCCTCGCGCGCCGCCTGCAGGCGCAACTTCACGTTCTCCACAAACACGCGGCACGAACCACCCCGGAGCTTGCTCCGGAACTGCGCGAAAATATTTCCCACAATCGTGTTGTGCGCCACACTCTCGCCCGCCATCGCGTGGATTTCCCCTGCGATGTATTCGTGACGCACCGCGCTCGACTCCTCGAACGCAAGATAATCCTCGACCGACATCGGGAGCGTGCGTGCGGCTTCCATTGTCGGGCAGCGTAGGGCGAGCGCCGGCGACTTCAAGTCCTCAGCCGCGCAGCGTCCCCGCCGCCTGCTCCGCCAGGAAACTCGCGTAGGTCCGCTCGATGCCCTCGCGCAACGCGATCCGCGCGCGCCAGCCCAGCGCGGTCAGCCGCGACACGTCCATCAGCTTGCGCGGCGTGCCGTCCGGCTTGCTCGCGTCCCAGTTGATCCGGCCGCCGAAGCCCGTGACCGTCGCCACCGTCTCGGTCAGCTCGCGGATCGTGACGTCCGTGCCCGTGCCGATGTTGATCCAGTCGGGCGGGTTGTCCTGCCGCAGCAGGAACGCACAGGCGTCGGCCAGATCGTCGACGTGGAGGAACTCCCGCCGCGGCGCGCCCGTGCCCCAGGCGGACACGCCGGTCTGCCCGGCCAGGCGTGCCTCGTGAAAACGCCGGATCAGCGCGGGCAACACGTGCGAGTTCTGCGGGTGGTAGTTGTCGCCCGGACCGTAGAGATTGGTCGGCATCGCCGAGTGGAAGAGCACGCCGTGCTGCTTCCGGTAATACTGGCAGAGCTTCAGGCCGGCGATCTTCGCGATGGCGTAGGCCTCGTTGGTCGGCTCGAGCGGGCCCGTGAGCAGGCAGTCCTCGGGCATCGGCTGCGGCGCGTGCTTCGGGTAAATGCACGAGCTGCCGAGAAACAAGAGCCGCCGCGTGCCGTGGCGGTAGGCGGCGTGGACGCAGTTCGCGGCGATCGCGAGGTTGTCGAAGAGGAAGTCGGCGGGATAGGTATTGTTGGCGTGGATGCCGCCGACCCGGGCCGCGGCGATGATCGCGACGTCTGGCCGCTCGGCCGCGTAGAAGGCGTCGACCGCGGCCTGGTCGCCGAGATCGAGTTCGCGGCGTGTCCGCAGCACGAGCGTGACGCCCGGCTCGCCTTCGAAGCGGCGCACCAGCGCGCTTCCGACCATGCCATTGTGTCCTGCAATGAAGAGCTTCATGAGGAGTTGCCCACAGCACCCGCGGGAGCCAGTGAAAGAAGACCCGCCTCCGCCATTTTTCCGTAGGTTCCGTGTGTGCCGCGGGCCGGAATTCAGAGCTTCGGCAGCGCGGCGATCTGCGCCTCGCGGCGGGCCAGCTCCAGGTCGGCGTCGACCATGATCTGGACGAGTTCCTTGAACTTCACTTTCGGCTCCCAGCCGAGCTGCCGCTTGGCCTTCGCGGGATTGCCGATCAGCAACTCCACTTCCGCGGGGCGCTCGTAACGGGCGTCGTATTTCACGTATTTCTCCCAGTCGAGGTCCAGCCGGCCAAAGGTCTCCTGGATGAACTCGCGCACGGTGTGCGTTTCATTCGTCGCCACCACGTAGTCGTCGGCCTTGTCCTGCTGGAGCATCACCCACATCATCTCGACGTATTCCTTCGCGTAGCCCCAGTCGCGCCGGGCGTCGAGGTTGCCCATGTAGAGTTCGCTCTGCAGGCCCAGCTTGATGCGGGTCGCCGCGCGCGTGATCTTGCGCGTGACGAACGTCTCGCCGCGGCGC
>CAZENI010000479.1:5372-6638 GCA_964513055.1 uncultured Opitutus sp. | reverse complement strand
CGCAGCCCGAGGGTCTGGGTGTAGAAGGCGTGGTTGCGCGGCGCGTCGGCGGTGACCGCCGTGAGATGGTGGAAGCCGGTGAGTTGCATGCGCCCACGGTGCCCAACATTCGCCTTTCGTCCAGTCGCCGCGCCGTCACGCGGCGCGCGCACCCTCCGCCATCACACCGGCAGCGTGTCGGCGGAAGCCTCCGCCGGCGGGGGCGTGGGCGGGCCGCCAAGCTGCTCGTCGAACCGGGTGAACAGCTCCGCGTAGTCGAAGGGCTTGGTCAGCACGGCGAGCGCGCCGGACTCGCGCGCGGCGCGTTCCAGCTCGGGCGTCCGGGCGCCCGTCATCATCCAAACCGGCAGGTTCCAGCCCGCCTCCGACGCCCGCGTCCGCAACGTGCGGCACACCGCGAGGCCGCTCATGCCGGGCATGTTCACATCGATGATCGCGCCATCGATCGCGTGCCGCGCGCCGAGATCGAGGGCCTCGAAACCGTTGGCGGCGGAGAGCACGGTGTATCCGCGGCGCTCGAACAGGAGCTGGAGCGAATCACGCACGGACTTGTTGTCATCGATGATCAGCAGAGTGCGCGTCATGGAAGAAGGGAGGAAATGACTCCGGAAAACAAACCACTCCGCGGGCGAAGGGAAACACATTAGTCAACCGTCCGGCGGAAACGTGCACCGCCGCGCGGCCGCCGTCCGTCGCCCGCGCCTTGCCAAGTCCCACCCGGCGCACAGCGTGATGGGAAAAACACCTCATGCGCCTCCGCCTCTCCGGATCCACGATCCGCCGCCTCCTGCTCACCCTGTTGCCGCCGCTGCTCCCCGCCGCCGCGTTTGCCGCCGAATCGTCCGCCAATCCCCTGTGGCAGGAAAGCACCCTGCCCTACCATTATCCACGCTTCGACCTCGTCCGCGACGAGCACTTCGCGCCGGCCTACGCGCGCGGCATGGAGGAGCAGTTGCGCGAAGTGGAGGCGATCGCCCGCGACGCCGCGACGCCCACCTTCGAGAACACCATCGTCGCCCTCGAACGCTCGGGCCAGCTCCTCGGCCGCGTGCAGCGCCTCTTCTCCAATCTCTCCAGCGCGCACAGCAACGACGCGATCCGCCAGGTGGAAAAGGAGCTCGCGCCCAAGCTCGCGGCGCACTCCGACGCCATCCGCCTGAACGCGCCGCTCTTCGCCCGCATCGACGCGCTCCAGACGAAAGCCGACCGTCTCGGCCTCGACGCCGAGTCGAACGGCGAGCGCTGCCGCGGCAGGGAAGGAAGTGA
>CAZENI010000479.1:0-5362 GCA_964513055.1 uncultured Opitutus sp. | reverse complement strand
GCTCGGCCTCGACGCCGAGTCTAAGCGGCTGCTCTATCGCTATCACAAGTATTTCGTGCGCGCCGGCGCGCGGCTCTCCGACGCGGAGAAGACGCGCCTCAAGGCGATGAACGCCGAGTTGGCAGAGCTGAACACGACCTTCGCCCAGAACGTGCTCAAGGAGGTCAACGCCGCCGCCATCGTCGTCGACCGCCGCGAGGATCTCGCCGGGCTTTCCGCCAACGAGATCGCCGCCGCCGAGGCCGCGGCCAAGGCCGCGAAGCAGGAGGGCAAGTTCGTCCTCCGCCTCCTCAACACCAGCGGCCAGCCCGCCCTTGCCTCGCTCGAAAACCGCGCGCTCCGGCAACGCCTGCAGGAGACATCCGTCTCCCGCGGCCTGCGCGGCGGCGAGTTCGACAACCGCGCCGCCCTCGCGCGCGCCGCCCGGCTCCGCGCCGAGCGCGCCGCGCTCCTCGGCTATCCCGACCACGCCGCCTACCAGCTCGAGGAGCAGACCGCCGGCTCCGTCGCCGTCGTGAACAAGCTGCTCGCCGACCTCGCGCCCGCCGCCGTCGCCAACGCCCGCCGCGAGGCCGCCGATCTCCAGGCGATGATCGATCAGGAGAAGGGCGGCTTCCAACTGGCGCCCTGGGACTGGAGTTTCTACGCCGAGAAAGTCCGCAAGGCCCGCTACGCGTTCGACGCCGCCGAGCTCAAGCCCTACTTCGAACTCAACCGCGTGCTGATCGACGGCGTCTTCTTCGCCGCCACCAAGCTCTACGGCATCACCTTCAAGGAAAGGAAGGACCTGCCCGTGTATGAGCCCAGCGTGCGCGTCTTTGAGGTGTTCGAAGCCGACGGCACCCCGCTCGCGCTTTTCCTCTCCGACAACTACGCCCGCCCGTCCAAGCGCGGCGGCGCCTGGAATTCCGCCTACGTCCTCCAGTCCGGCCTTTTCGGCACCCGCCCCGTCTACGCGAATCACCTGAACATCCCGAAGCCGCCCGCCGGCCAGCCCACGCTGATGACGTCCGATGAGGTGGAGACGCTCTTCCACGAGTTCGGCCACGCGCTGCACGGCATGTTCTCCGCCGTGAAGTATCCGCGCTTCGCCGGCACGAACGTCCCGCGCGACTTCGTGGAGTATCCGTCGCAGGTGAACGAAATGTGGATGACCTGGCCCGAGGTGCTGCAGAACTACGCGAAGCACTACCAGACCGGCGCCCCCCTGCCCGCCGCGCTGCTGGCCAAGATGACCGCCGCCGAGAAATTCAACCAGGGCTTCGCCACCACCGAGATTCTCGCCGCCATGCTGCTCGATCAGGCCTGGCACCAGCTCAAGCCCGCCGCCGTGCCGTCCGCCGACGGCGTCCTCGCGTTCGAAGCGGCTGCACTGAAAAAGGCCGGCGTCGATTTCGCGCCGGTGCCGCCGCGCTACCGCAGCACGTATTTCTCGCACGTCTTCGCCGGCGCCTACTCCGCCGGATACTATTCCTATCTGTGGAGCGAGGTGCTCGATGCCGACAGCGTCGAGTGGTTCAAGGTCAACGGCGGCCTCACCCGGAAGAACGGCGACCATTTCCGGAAGACGCTGCTCTCCCGCGGCGGCAGCGCCGAGGCGATGGATCTCTTCCGCGCCTTCCGCGGCGCGATGCCGGACGTAAAGCCCTTGCTGATACGCCGCGGCCTCGACCGGCCCGGCTCCGGCGACTGATTACTCGACGGCGGGCCGGCGCCCGCAAAAAGGCGGTCGAGGGCAACCTCCCCTGGCCGCGGCTGAACCGTTTCGTCCCACCGCGGCCGACTTTATCCAGTTCCGCGCGCAGATAATCCATGGGCGCGCCCGCAGTTAACGAATATACTGCAGGCTCGCTTGTGCGCGCTTCGTCGTGCGCCCCAGCCTCAGTCGCGGCCTATATTCCGCCGTCGGCCGCTCCACCCCACCTCTCCCCATGCGTTCGTTTTTCCTCACGGTGCTCTGCGCCCTCGTCTTCGCGTCGCCCGGCCTCTCCCAGCCCGCCACCGGCGCCATCGAGGGCCGCGTGCAGAACCGCGTCACGGGCGACTACCTCAACAACGCCCGCGTCTCCGTCAAGGGCACCAACCTCGTCGCGCTCACCGACGAGAGCGGCACCTACCGGCTGACCGGCGTGCCCGCCGGCCCGGTCACGCTGCGCGTCCTCTTCAGCGGCCTCGATGAACAGGAAATCGCCGTCGCACTCACCGCCGGCCAGATCGCGCAACAGGATGTGAAGCTCACCAGCAAGTCGCGCTATGGCAGCGCGGCCGCCGACGGCACGGTGCAGCTCGACGCCTTCACCGTGCAGTCCACGCGCGAGACCAACGCCGCCGCCATCGCCGTCAACGAGCAGCGGGTCGCCCTCGGCCAGAAGAGCGTCATCAGCGCGGATCAGTTCGGCACGATTCCCGACAGCAATCCCGGCGAGCTCATGAAGTGGCTCCCCGGCGTCAGCGTGGAGTATTTCGCCAACAACATCGTCGGCGTCAGCGTGCGCGGCCTCGACGCCGCCAGCACCGAGATCGCCTACGACGGCATGCCCGTCGCCTCGTCGTCCACCACCGGCCGCGACCGGAATTTCGAGATGATGGGCGCCTCCTCCGCCGACATCTCCCGCGTCGAGATCCGCAAGCTGCGCACGCCCGAGGACAGCGCCAACGCCCTCGGTGGCTCGATCAATCTCGTGCGCCGCTCCGCGTTCGAGACCGACCGCCGCCGCCTCACCTACAACGTGCTCTTCACGACCCACGCCGAGGATTTCTCGTTCGGCGAGCGCCCGGGCATCCGCGACACCAAAATCCAGGGCTGGCGGCCCAATTTCAAACTCACCTACACCGACCCGGTGTCGAAGAGCTTCGGTTACGCCGTCACCCTCAACCACAACGACGTCCTCGCCCGCGTGCACTGGTCGTCTCCGAGTTGGAACTACGGCTCCGCCGCGCAGGCCGCCAGCGCCGCCGCGCGCGTCGCCGCCGGGCAGCCGCTCACCACCGTCAGCGTCTACAACCCGCAGCTCACCCAGGACCTCCTCCACGACAATCCGAAACAGGACATCACCGACAGCGCCTCGGTGAAATTCGACTGGAAGCCGGTGCGCGACCTGAAGCTCTCCTATTCGCTCGCGGGCAGCCGCTATCAGGAGCGCGCCGGCGACGAGGTGCGCTTCACCTGGAACGCCGGCAACCAGACCAACGCCAACCTCGCCTCCGTGCTCGGCGCCCCCGGCACCAACGGCCTCACCGCCGATGGCAGCTACGCCACCTACGGCAACCTCGGCACCGGCACCATCCGCTACGACCTGCGCGAGGGCTGGCGCAACGGCACCAAGCCCGTCGTCACCAACGCCGTCGAGGCCGAGTGGCGCCGCGGCGGCTGGACCGTCAGCGCGCGCGGCTCGTATTCGACTTCCAGGCACACGTTCAAGGACGTCGACGACGGCTTCTTCCAGAGCACCACGATGAGCGGCAGTTCACTCCCCAACACCGGCATCGGCACCGGCTCCGCCAACCCGCAGCTCATCACGCTCAACCTCCTCGATCGCGACTACAAGATGTCGCACACCGTCCGCACCTTCGCCCACACCACCGGCGCGACCGCCGTCGGCCCCGAGGTGAACTGGCAGGATCTGCGCAACCTCTACGTCGGCGGCGCCGTGTCGCGCCAGGCTCGGAGTTACGAGAGCATCGCCGCCCTGCGCCTCTGGGCGAAACACGCCTTCCGCACGCGCGATCCGTTCGCCGTGCGGCTCGGCCTCGATGTCAACGACCAGTTCCGCAACAACCAGCGCTACGACGCGCGCCTCTGGACTTTCGTCGGCGCCGACGGCCGCGCCGGCACGCCGGACGACAGCGCCGCGCAGATCGCCGCCGTGAATCAGAACGCGGAGCGCGACACCTACTACGGCTCGCCCGCCGTGCCCCGCATCAGCCTCCGCCGCCTCTACGACCTCTACAAAGCCAACCCGTCGTGGTTCCAGTATCGCGACGCCGAGTCGCACCGTTTCTCCGTCACCGAGCCCTATGAGGTCCGCGAGACCACCACCGCCGGCTACGTCGAGCTGAGCGGCGGACTCCTGCGCAATCGCCTCACCTACATCGGCGGCATGCGTTACGAGAAGGCCGAAGCCGAGGGCCGCGGCGTGCTCGATCGCGGCGCTCGCGCCGTCGCCGGCATCACCGATCCCGTCCAGCAGGCGATGCAGCGCTACGTGCGCAAAGGCGCCGCCGGCGAAGGCGAGAACCACGGCTTCTTCCCCAGCCTTCAGCTCAACTACCACTTCACCGAGAACCTCATCCTCCGCGCCGGCTACGCGAAGACGCAGGCGAAGAATCGCTTCGGCCGCGCCATCATTCCCAGCTCCACCCTCGACCTCAACCCCGTCACGACCGGCACCTTCGCCGGCGTCGCCCAGGGCACTGTCAATCGCCCGAACCCGAACCTGGAGCCGTGGAAGGCGCAGAACTTCGAGAGCAACCTCGAGCTCTACACCGCCCAGGGCGGCGTCATCACCGCCGGCCTTTTCCGCAAGAACATCGACAAGGTCCAGGTGTCGCGCACCATCTTGTTGGATACGCCCGAAAAGCTCGCGCTGCTCGACCTGGAGCCTTCGTTCCTGAACTTCCAATCCACCACGTGGATCAACGAAGGCGTCGGCCGCATCGATGGCGCCGAGTTCTCCATCCGCCAGCCGCTCGAGCGACTCGGTTT
Source organism: uncultured Opitutus sp. (assembly GCA_964513055.1). Lineage (GTDB taxonomy): Bacteria > Verrucomicrobiota > Verrucomicrobiia > Opitutales > Opitutaceae > ER46. Next base: position 657 of record CAZENI010000479.1, on the reverse strand, counting down.
CGTGGATCGCTATCTGCCCGGCCTGCTGCGCGGCTTCACCATCACCGGCAGCTTCAACTACAACGAACTGTCGAAGTTCAATTTCGCCGGTGGCAACATCGGCTCCGATTTCCAGAACTTCTATCAGCGCCAGATCAAGGGCTCGCTCGCCTACCGCCGCGGCAAGTTCAGCGGCAACGTCGGCGTGATCGAGAACGGCAAGGTCTACCGCCAGCGCGACGACGCCGCCGGCATGGAGGGCCACCGCTACTATCCGCCCTATACCACAATCGACTGCAGCCTCGAATACGGCGTAACCAAATGGGCGCGCCTCTTCGTCTCCGGCCGCAATCTCACCGACGCCCAGAAACTCCGCCGCCGCGACGTGATGAACGCGCCCGCGTGGAGCACGTTCCACATCGCGAACAACCTCGGCGTCACCTACACCGCCGGCCTCACGGGCTCATTCTAAGCCGTGCTCGTGCGGGTGGGCAGGACGAGGCGTCTCGCCGAGCCGTCGCGCTCCTGAGGTGCGCAGGCAAGAGCAGCTCGCCCTGCCGCCGCCTACTTCGCCAGTTCGAACAGATAGTCGACATACGACAGCGTCGCGCCGTCGTAGCCCTCCACCTTCGGGTTCGTCGACTCGATCAGGAAATACTCGTCGGGCGCGTGCGCCCC
>CAZENI010000478.1:0-6655 GCA_964513055.1 uncultured Opitutus sp. | reverse complement strand
CCGAAGATTCTTCCGGTGGAGTTGATGGCGAGCGTGAGCTCGGGCTCGGGGACGTTCCATTTCGAGTCGGCGCGAATGCGCACGGCGCCGCCGGGTGCGACGACGCGATGCGGCGTGGCCTTGAAGAACAGCTCGGGCCGGTCGGCCGCGTAGACCTTGTCGTAGAACGTGCCGCCCCCGGCGTCCTTCGATTCGGCCATGCGCGCAGATTTGCTGCGCAGGTAGGTGACGCCGGCCGCCCAGACTTCCTGGGATTGGATCGGTGCACGCAGCACCGGCGCGGCCGGCGCGGCCGGCAGCGCAGTGCCGGAGGCGAAGGCGGCGCCCGCAAACGCGACCGGATCTTCCGAGCCGAAAAGCGCGTCGAGCGAGAAGGCCGGCGGCGGCAGCACGCGACGGGCGCCTTGTTCGAGCACGAGGCCCGACGTGGTGACGGTGAGACGAATCATAGAGCGGTGGTTGGCTGCAGTCCGGCGCGAGGGTTCGTCCCTCAGGGCGCGGGAGTTGCGCCCGCGGGCGCAGTAGCCGGAACGCTGGTCGTGACCTTCACGTAGGGCTCCGTCGGTGCCGTCGCTGGATAGCCCATCACCTTGAGCATCGTTTCGGCATAGCGCCGGCCCATTTCGCGCTGGCCGTCCGCCGTGAAGTGCAGGCGATCCCGATTGGCAGGGACGCCGGCGGACGAGATCACATGGGAATTGGGCAGCGTGCCGGGAAGATTTTTCATGATCACGTTGGCGTTGGCCTTTTCGCCGTTCTGATCGGCATGGACCACCTCGCCGGCGAGCAGCGGCACGTCCCTCGGATCAAGGTTCAGGTCCTTCATCAGATCGTCGTAAACCTTCTTCACCTTCCTGGGCCATTCCGGGTCCTCGAAGTTGGACTCGCCTTGATGTATCAGGATGCCTTTGACGACGCCCGATTGCTGGGCGATCCGGGCCAGCTTGACGAGATACGCATAGGGATTGCCATCATACTGCTCGGCGAGGGCCTTCTTCCAAAGACCGTCAGGGGGCAGGCTGTCGAGGTAGGCGCGGAAGGCGTCCTTGTCCCAGAGCTCGATGCGCGTGCCCGCAACGCCCAGCTTCACGACGCCCACACGGTATTTGGCCGGCAGGTTGGCGACCATCGTGCGGCCGAAGTAATCCATCATGGAGATGCCGCGCGTGCGTCTCGTGAGCGGCGGGATGGCGTCATACCATTCGCCCATCTTGCGATCGCGCGCCGGAGTGTCGAAGTCGGCCAGGACCCGGAAGCGCGGATCGACCGTTTTGTCGCTTTCCCGCAGCGCGCCTCCGCCCTCCATGTTGGACTGGCCGAAGCAGAGGAAGATGTGGAAATCGGGATCGGGCGCCGTGAAGGCGGGCGACGCCAAGGTGAGCGCCGCGGCGACGAGCAGAATGCGTGAGGCCTTTTTCAATGGGGGAGGGATGTGGGCGAAGCGTCGCTGCTACTTCCCGGCCAGCGGCACGAAGCGCAGTTCGTCGGCCGCGAGGAATTCACCGTTGCGCGGGCCGCTGAGATTGACCGAGGCGATCGCCGGGCCCTTGAGCGTGACCGTGACAAAGGGGACGGGGTCGGCCGGCACCTTGCGGCCGGGCACGGCGGCAATCGACATTTGATCGACCCGCCTGCCCTCGCGGTCGAAAGCCTCGACGACCGCCGGACAACCGGTGGAACCCCAGAGCACGAGTGTGACCGAAGACGCGCCGGCACCGGGCAGCGTCATCTTGAGCGGCACGACCTGATCCGTGGACATGGCGTTGAGAATGCCTTTGTGGCCGGTGGCGAGGTGCGGAAAGAACATCACGCGCGGTTTCGCCGCGGGCGTGCGTTGGAGCGGGCCGGCGAGCTCGAAGACGACGCCCTTGTCCTCCCATTTCGGCACGGGCGCGCCGATCTCCGCTTTTTCAAAATCGACGACGATCTCGCTAGCGGCGCGCGGCGGCACGGTGGCGAGGAGCGCCGCGAGGGCGGCCGGCGAGGCGAGCGGCCCCGGCGGGGGCGTGAAGGAGGTGGCAGCCTTGGCGACGGCGGCGGATCCGGCGACACAGGAGAGAACGATCGCGATTCGCGGAAGCATGGGGATTTTTGACGGGATCATCGCGCGTGAGGAGAAGTCACGCGGACTCACGCGCCCTTGGACTCGAGGCCTTTCATCGTGCCGGTGGAGGAGGCGAACTTATCCTCCTCGAAACCCAGGCGCTGGAGCATGGAGACAAAGAGATTGGGCAGCGGATAGCTGCCGCCGGCCGGATCGAGCGATACGTGCTGGCCATGACGGAAGCCGCCGCCGGCGAAGAGCGTCGGCATGTTGATCGTCGAGTGGGCGTTGGCGTCGCCGAGATTGGAGCCGTAAAGCACCATCGTGCGGTCGAGCAGCGACTCTTCGCCTTCGCGCACGGCCTTGAGATCGCGGAACAGGCCTGCGAGCAGCTTCATGTGGCTCTCGTCGATCACCTTGAGCTGCGAGAGTTTCTCGTCGGCTTTTCCATGGTGCGAGAGGTTGTGGTAACTGTCGGTGAGCGTCTCGCCGGTATCGGAGATGACGGGCGTGCCGACGCTGTTGAGCATCAGCGTGACGGCGCGCGTCGAGTCGGTTTCGAACGCCAGGCGCACGAGGTCATACATCGCCTTGATCTTCGCCATGTATTGCGCCGGGTTGGTCGGGTCGACGGGCGGCGCGACATTGACGACGGGCTTGGGCTTGCTTTCCCAGCCTTTGGATTTCTGCAGACGGTGCTCCAGATCGCGCACGCTGGTGAAATACTGTTCGAGCCGGCTGCGGTCGCGCGCGCCGAGCTCGCGTTGAAAATCCCGGGCCTGTTCGCCGACCGCATCGAGGATGCTCCGTCCGGAATCGAGTCGGCGGATCTGGGCCGCCACCTGCTCGGGGGTGCCTTGCAGGAAGAGCTGGTTGAACACCGCGGAGGCGCTCTGCTCGGGCGGGATGGCGACCCCGGTGCCGGTCCACGAGAGGCCGCGCCCGCCGCCGTTGACGGCCAGCGTGAGGGAAGGGAAACGCGTGAGCGTGCCGATGCGCTCGGCGATGTGCTGATCGAGCGAGATGGTGTTGCGGAATGAACTGCTCGCCGGGTGCGGTGCAGCGGTGAGGAAGGCGATGTCGGAGGGGTGTCCGCCGTCGACGTTCGGGTGCGACACGCCGCTGAACACGGTGAAATCCTGGCGATGTTCCTGCAGGAGCTTGAGGTAGGGGGAGGGCGTGTAGTTCGCGCCGCTGTCCGTGGGGAAAAACAGATCGGGCCGCAGGCCGAGGTTGTTGCAGATGCCGAACATCCGGCGCGGCTTCGCTCCCGGCGCGAGCGGCGACGACGAACTGGCCGCGCGGGCGAACGGCGGCAGCATCGCGTCGAGCAGCGGCAGCGACAACGCGACACCGGCGCCCTGGAGGAAGCGCCGGCGCGACAGGGCCCGACGGGTGACAATGAACGGGGCTTGGGCGGCGGCAAAGATTTGGCTCATGGGTGGATCACTTGTTTTGGAACAGCCCGCTCTGGACAATTTCGTGGACGAGCGTGCGGACGCCGTAGTGGCCGGGCGCGGCGCGTTGCAGAATCTGCTCCAGCGCGGCGCGGTCGGAGAAACCAATCGGAGCGCCCGTGGCGAAGGTCACGAGTTGCCGGGCGAGGTTGCGGGCAAGGGACAGCTCGTCTTTGAGCACGAGGGCCTTGAACTCGCGGACGTCGTTGAAGGCGCGGCCATCGGGCAGCTCGCCGGCCGAGTCCACCGGGAGGCCATAGTGAAACGCGAAGGCCTGCCCACTCATGCCGAAGCCGCGCACGGGCGGCACATTTTCGGCCACGGCGCGGTAGCGTTCCCGGCGGCCGCCCATCACATCGTAGCTCTCGAGGGCGAAGCCCGGCGGGTCCATCTTGATGTGGCAGGAAGCGCACGAGACATCCTCGCGATGCTTGGCGAGCTGCTGGCGGATGGTCACGGCGCCGCGGATGTCCGGCTCGACCGCCTTCACGCCCGCGGGTGGCGGCAGGATTTCGATGCCAAGGATGTGCTGCGCGATCCAGTGGCCGCGGAGGACGGGCGAGGTGGTGGTGCCGTTGGCGGTGACTTTGAGGACGCTCGCCATGGTCATCAGGCCGCCGCGGTCGGAGCCGGGCGGCAGGGTGACGCGACGCATCGCCGCGCCGTCGACGCCCGGGATCGCGTAGTGCGCGGCAAGCCGGCCGTTGAGGAACGTGAAACTTGAATCCACGATGTTGCGCGTGGGGAGGTCGGCGCGCACGAGTTCGGCGAAGAACATCCGTGTCTCGTCAAGCGCGGCGAGCTTGAGGGGATCGTCCATCTCGTAGTCGTTGTAGAGGGTCGAGGACGGCGAGTTGTCGTCGATCTTGCGGAGATCGAGCCAGTAGTCCGTGAACGCTTCGACGAAGCGATTGGCGCGCGCGTCCTTCAGCAGCCGCTCGGTCTCGGCGCGAAGCACCTCCGGGCGGTGCAGGTCGCCCTTCGCGGCCAGCGCGCGCAGGGTCGCGTCGGGCGTGGAATTCCACAGGAAGAGCGAGAGGCGGGTCGCCAGCGCCATGTTGCTGAGACGTCCCGGCAACTCGTCGACAAACACGAAGCCCGGCGAGGCCAGCACGCCGGTGTAGGCCGCGAGCATCGAGCGCGCAAAACCCGAGCCCTGCGCAAACTCTTTTTGAAACAGCCCCAGGAAACGCTTCGCATCCACGTCGCGCACGGATCGCCGGTAGGCCGTCTGCATGAACGCGCGGAGCAATCGATCGGCGTCCTGCTCCGGGTTCTCGGACAATACCTCCACCATCAGGCTGCCACCTCCTCCGCCACCGCGTCCGCCGCGACCGCCGCCGCGCCCTCCGGCTGGAACCGGTCCACCGGGGCCGAATCCGCCGCGTCCGCCCGGGGCGCCCCCAAGCGCGATGCCCTCCAGCGGCACGCCGCCGGCCTGTCCGGCCTCCAGGCGGCGCATGGGCAGGTCGCCGAAAAGGAGCTTGTATCCGGAGACAACGGACGCGTCCTCCAGGGGGCCTTCCACTTCCAGCCATTGGACCGCATAGCCCGGCATGCCGTCGACCGTTGCGAGCGGGTTGACGTATTGTTCGTCGGTGCCGTTCACGCGCGTGCGGAAAAAGCGCATGGCGTCGGTGCGAACGCTCTCACCGCCCGCGAGCTGCGCCTCGATTTCCACGATCGAGGGATCCGGCGAAAAGTCTCCGACTCCAATCGGGCGCGTCTGCCCGGAACTCGTGGCGTAGAAACCGATGGGCTCACGATTGCGGCCCGGCCAGATCTCGTCGGCGTTGGGCCGGTGCCAGACGGGGAGCCAGTAGGTCGGCGCCTTCTCCGCCCCCTGTCCGTCAAACATCCACCGGCCGATCCCGCCGCCGCTGACCCAGATGCTGTAGCCCTTCAGGCGAATCCGGTAGCGGCCGGACGTGGGCGCGCTGAAACCCCAGGCGTAGCCACCCGCGTCGCTGAAGATACTGGACACCTTGCCGACGGCCTCGCGTTCGCGCGTCTCCGGGCTGGAGGTGGGCGTGCGGCCGTAGCGCACGTCGATCTGGGCCTGCGAATCGAGCACCGGAAACGCCAGGCGATCGGGCAGCGTGCCGTTTTCGCGCGGCTGATAACCCCCGATTGCATCCCGCGCGTAAATCTTCCGCACGGTCTTCGCCGGCCGCTCAAACGCCGCCGACATCGCCTGCCGCATCGCATAGTCCGCCGCGCTCAGGTAGCGTTCCATCTGCACGAACGAAACATCGAGCGCCTCACCGCTCTTGTTGAAGCCGTGGCGTTCACCTTCGAGCGGCAGCTTGTCCTTCACCTGCGCCCACGGGATGTGCAGCAGATCGCGCAGCGCGTTTTCGTATTCGTAGCGGTTGAGTCGCCGGTGCACCGCCCGGCCTTCCCGCGCGATGCGCGCCCGGTCGGAATCGACCAGTTGCGTCGAGAGGGACGAGACAAAGGCCGTGAGCTCCTCCGCCTCGGGTCGCGCCTTCTTTTTCGGCGGCATCTCGCCCGCCTTCACGCGATCGTGCACCTTGATCCAGAGGTCGAGATTGGCCGGGTCATCCGGACCGTAGGCGAGACGCGTGAGATCCAGATTGGCCTCCCGGTCGACGTCGTTGTGGCAGCCAGCGCAGTGCTTCTCGATGAAGGGAGCCGCGCCGCGCGGAGGTTCCGCCGCGCGACCGAGCGCGGCGCCGGCTAGCAATGCGAGGGCGAAACGGCGGGTGGGCGAGCACACGTCAGTCATTGAGCGGCAGGAAGTCCGGAGCGGGGTGGGGGTGGGGCAACGGGCTGAGCAGGAGCGGGCTCCCGGGACGATCCAAATCAACATTAGTGCTACGTGTCGCTATTCCTAAAGTCATAGCCGATGGCCTGACGCCAGTCGGGAGCGCCGCGTGGCCGGAGACGCTGATCGCTTCACGGCGTCCCACTATGACCCCGGTCATAGGTTGGGGTATGCCTTATGATTCCTTCCCGCCGCGGTGCGGTGCGAACCAATCTTTGCTCCGACGCGTCAGTCGAGTTTGACGCCGATCGTTTCCCACCCCGTGCCCACCCCTTTCCCCTCCGTTTCGCGAGCGGCTGGTCTTGCCGCGCTGTTGTTGATGCCCGCGCTGCGCGGAGTCGCCGCCACCCCGACTCCTTCGCACAG
>CAZENI010000477.1:0-6697 GCA_964513055.1 uncultured Opitutus sp. | reverse complement strand
GGGCCGAGTGGCCGGGCAAGAGCCCGCAGGACATGGATGCGCAAGTCACGTCGCGGCTCGCCCGCGAGCTGCAAGGACTCCCCGGCGTGCAGACGGTCCGCGGCATGTCGCTCTACGGCGCGAGCTACATCTACGTGATTTTTGAAGAGCGCCGCGATTTGTATGACTGCCGCACCCGGGTGCTGGAGCGGCTTTCTCAGCTCCAAGGCGTTTTGCCGGCCGGCGTGAATCCGCGGCTCGGACCGGATGCAACCGCGATGGGACAGGTCTACGCCTTCACGCTGCAAGGCCCGCAGAGCATCGAAAAGAAGCGCTTCATTCTCGATCAGATTGTCGTCCCGGCGCTGCGGTCCGTGCGGGGCGTCGCGGAAGTCGCGCCCGCCGGTGGCGTCGTGCGCGAGTATCAAATCGACGTCGATCCCACCCGGCTCGAGGAACAGGGCGTCACCCTGGAGATGCTCATGATGGCGGTGCAGAACGCCGGCCGTGACGTGGGCGCCATGAGTGTCGAGCAGACCGGCGTGGAGACGATGATTCGCGGCGTCGGATTCATCCGCTCCGTGGCCGACGTGGAGAACATCATCATTCGCGGCGACCGGTTGAAGGGAGCGGGCCTGCGGCTCGGCGATATCGCGGACGTGCAACTCGGCGGCCAGTTCCGCCAAGGCCTCCTGGCCGATGGCTATCAGGAGCACGTCGGCGCCGTCATCGGAATGCGCGTGCAGGAGGACCCGAAGACGGTGATCGGCGCGGTGAAGCAACGGCTCCTCGATCTCGCTCCCACGCTCGCGCGCGAGCAGCTCAGCGCGGTCTCGTTCTACGATCGGTCCCAGCTCATTCGCGAGACGACCGACACCGTCACGCACACGCTCCTTGAGGCGATCATCACGACGGTCATCGTGGTCGTGGCGTTTCTATTGCACGTGCGCGCGAGCCTCGCGGTCGCGGTCAGCCTGCCGCTCGGCATGCTCTTCACGTTTCTCGTGATGCATCTGTTCGGGGTGAGCGCGAACATCATGAGCCTGGCCGGCATCGCGATCGCGATCGGCGTGATGGTCGATTTCGGCATCATCATGACCGAAAATATCACGCAGCACCTCGTAGACCTGCAGGAGAAGTGCAAACGCGAGGGGCGGCCGATGCCGACATCACCGTTCAATGCCGAAATCACGGACACGGTGGTGCACGCGGCGCAGGAGGTCGCGCGACCGCTGCTCACGTCCGCGGCGACAACGGTCATCGGCTTCCTTCCGATTTTCGCGCTGACGGATCAGGCTGGGCGGCTCTTTCAACCGTTGGCCCTCACGAAGTCGCTCGCGATCAGCGGCGCGGTTCTTTTCGGCACGCTACTCGTTCCCGTCCTCTGCCGCCTACTGCTGCCGCCTTGGCATGTGCGCAAACCGCTGCTCATCGCCCTCACGGGTGTTGCGGGCGGACTCGCCTTCGGCTGGTTCGTGCGCGACGGCTGGACGCTGCCGATGGAATACGGACGCTGGGCGATCACGATTCCCGGTTGGATTTTTGCGCCGCTCTTCGCGGTGCTCGTCGGCTCCGCGATCTGGCGAATCGGTCGCGAGCGGCTGGTGAACTACGAGGAGAATCCGATGAGCCGCGGGATTCACGTCGCCTACGAGTGGGCTTACGAACGAATTCAACGGCACAAGGTGACGTTCACCATCGCCATCGTGTCGATGGCACTGGGCGGTTACCTGCTCGGGGCCGGCTGGCAGACGCTGAGCTGGCCGTTGCGAAAAATGTTCACGGTCGCCGGCGCGGATTTTTCCGAGACCCATCTCGATGCGGCGATGACCAAATGGTTCCCCGGCGTGGGTTCGAGCTTCCTGCCGCCCCTCGACGAGGGTTCGCTCTTGTTCATGCCTTCCATCCCGGCGACGGGTGGCCTGGGGGAGACGCAGCGCATCATGCTCGCGCAAAACCGGCTCATCGAATCGGTGCCGGAGGTGGCAAGCGTGATGGGCAAGATGGGACGCGCGGAAACCGCGCTCGATCCCGCGCCCATCGGGATGATCGAGACCGTGGTGCTGTTGAAGCCTTACGCGGAGTGGCCCACCCACGAAATCACGCGACCGGACGGCAAGGTGGAGCATCGGCCGCGCACACTCGCAGAAGTGCGCGCTGCGCTCGCTGCGATCAGCGACATTCCCGGCGTCGCGCCGAGCTGGCTGCAACCGATCGAGACGCGCGTGGTGATGCTCTCGACGGGCATTCGCAGCCTGATCGCCTTGCAGATTCTCGGGGACGACACCGATGCGCTTGAACGTTTCGCGGAAGCGGCGGAAAAAGTAATTCAGCCAACCCCGGGCGCCGCCGATGTCCAAATGCAGCGCGAAGGCGGCAAGCCCTACGCCGAGATCCGGCTCGATCCGGCGAGAGTTGCGCGCTTTGGCCTCAGTAACGAGCAGGTCATGAAATCGGTTGAGACCGCGTTCGGCGGCATGGCCGTCACGTATTCGGTCGAAGGCGCACTCCGCTACCCGATCCGCATCCGCTACCTGCGCGAGCGGCGTGACGATCCCGACGAACTGCTCCAGCTGCAAATTCCCGCTGCCGCCGGACACGGGGCGATTCCCATCACGAACCTTCTCGCGATTCCGACGGTGCACACCTTGGAGTTTGCGGAGAATGGCCCCAACGCGGATGCGTTGCTCGGCCGCCTGCCGCTCGCGGCGCAGCGCAACTTCACCATTCTCACGGCGCGCCGCGCCGAGCTGACGGTGCCCGCGGGCGATCCGCTGCCACGCGAAGTGCGTGACGCCGTCGCGGCACAACAGGTCCGCATCTCGCGCGAACGGCCAAGCGAAGCCGGTCTCACCTACACGATTGGGCCGATGGCGATCCGTTCCGAAGGCGGCAAGCGCACGCAATACGTGCTGCTCAACGCGCGCGGTCGCGGCGAGGTCGAGGTCGTCCGCGACGCCGACGCGCGGGTGCGCGCGGCGCTGGCTGACGGGCGCCTCGAATTGCCCCCCGGCGCGACCTATCGCTGGGTCGGTCGCTACGAACAAAAGATCAAAGCGGACCAGACGCTGCGCTGGATCATCAGTGCGTCGATGCTCGTCATGATTATGCTGATCTACATCGGCACCCGGTCCTGGCTGATCACCAGCATCATCATCCTCTGCAACGCCACCGTCACGACGGCGGGCGGATTCTTTTTCGTCTGGCTGTGGGGCGCCGAAATGACGACCGCGGTCGTGGTGGGCTTCCTTGTGCTGCTCGGCGTGATGTTCAACGACGGCATTCTCCTCGGCACGTATATCCAGGAGCAGTTCAAGACCCATCCCGGCACCGTGGCTGAAGTGCATCGTCGCGTCTTCATCGCCGGCCTCCGGCGCCGCCGTCCCGCCATCATGACAAACATGACGGCGATGCTTTCTCTGATCCCGGTGCTGTGGTCGACGGGTCGCGGCTCCGAATTGATGACGCCGATGGTGCTGCCCGTCGTCGGCGGGATGATCTTCGACATCGTTTCGTTGTTCTCCGTGCCGGTGTTCTTCACGTGGTATTGGGAACGTCGGCTTGCACGGGAAGCGGAAGCAGGTGTCACTGCGGCGCAGGCCGAGCCTTCGACGACGTGAAAAACCTCTATTCGCGCATTCGTGACCTGCACCTGTATGCCGGATTATTTCTTTGCCCGTTCGTGCTGCTCTTCGCGATCAGCACGGTTTTGCTGAATCATCCGAGCGGTCCGACGGCGGCGAAGCCGGGGCCGAAGCGGCAGGCGACCATTGAAATTCCCGCTGGCGAGCCGGGCTCCGTGCCGCACGCGCGGGAAATTCTCCAGCAGCTCGGTGTGACCGGCGAAATGGATTACGTGCGGCACAACGCCAAAGCCGAGAAGCTGTTCATTCCCATTTCGAAACCGGGCGAGAGCACCCGCGTCGATATCGATCTGCGGGCTAAGACGGCGACGATCGAACACGAGCCGCGCAGCCTCGGCGACGCGCTCAACTATCTCCACAAGATGCCGGGCCCGCACAATGTCCGCTTCCGCGGCAACTGGGTCTACATGAGCTGGTGGGCCGTCACCGTGGACGGCGTGGTGTATGGCATCCTGTTTCTGACCGTCTCCGGCCTTTACCTCTGGTGGAAACTCAAGGCGGAGCGGGCCATCGGCTGGGCGCTGGTCGGCGGCGGCGCGGCGACGGTCGCCCTGCTCGTGGGAGCCATCGTAACCGCATGAGCGACGCAGCGGTCTCAACGGCGGCTCCGCGGCGGGCGTGGAAATCGTGGAATCAAAAAGTCCACATTTACCTCGGCCTCTACTTCCTCGTGTTTCTCTGGCTCTTCGCGGTGTCAGGGCTGCTGCTGAATCATGCGTGGCGCTTCTCAGACTTCTGGCCGCAGCGTCAGCAGAGCACGCGCGAACAACGTGTCACGGTCCCACCTGCGTCGTCGGACTTGCGCCGCGCACAGGATCTGATGCGGCAGTTGGACATCGCCGGTGAGATCGAATGGACGGCGGCGCGGCCAACGCCCCAGCGCTTCGATTTTCGGGTGCAGCGTCCGGGCCGGACAGCCGACGTGCGCGTCGACCTCGAAAAGCAGACTGCGACGATCCAGGACATCCGCGTCAACGGCTGGGGCGTCTTCCGCACCCTGCATACGTTTACCGGCACGCGCGCGAATACCCCGAGCGCGGTGCGCGATTGGTGGCTCACCAAGCTTTGGAGCTTCTCGATGGACGCATTGGCGGTCGGGCTGGCCGTGTTGGTGGTAACGAGCGTGCTTCTCGCCATCGAGCGGCGTGACAAGTGGCTGGGCGGCGCAGTGGCGCTTGGGCTGGGCGTGGCCGCGTGCGGCTTCTTCGTTTTCGGCCTGCGCTGGCTGTGAACACGCGTGGTGCCGGAGTGCATTGAGGGATTGGCACTGTTCCCTACGTTTAACCGCATATGAATACCGATCCGGTCGAGCGACGGCTCGATGCTTTTGCCAAACAGCCGCTGCCGTCGGCGCCGGGCGATTTGGCCGCAGGTGTGTGGCAGGAGATTGAGCGGCGCCGCACCGCCTCCGCCTTCAGCTGGGAATCGTTGCTTTCGCCGCGCCTAGCCGTGGCCGGGCTCGCGTTCGCGCTCTTGGTTGGCGTGGTGCCGGCGGTCGCGTTTTCCAAAGCGCAAAGTGCCAAGCGCCGGGCCGCCGACTCGCTGCACTTCGACGCCTTCTCGACCCGCGTCGCCGGGCAAATGATCAACGGGCTCACGGCGTCGCAAAGCGACACCAGCCGCCACTCTCCATGAAAAAGATCGTCGCCTTCTTTGTTGCCGTGGTCGCGGTGGCTGGCGTCTCCGCGTTCGTCACGCTTCAGCTCTGCGAGCCTGAACTGCGAGGCGATCATGGAACCGCGCACGCCTGGCTGCATCGCGAACTGAAACTCACCCGCGAACAGGAGCGCGCATTGGAGCCGATCGAGGCGAAGTTCGCGGAGGAGCATCAACGGCTTGAAGCCGCCATCGTCGAGGCGAAGCGTTCGCTGGCGCGGGCGATGGCCGAGGAGAAGGCCTACACCCCGCGCGTCACGGCGGCAGTCGAGGGCGTGCACCAACGGATGGGAGACATGAAGCGGGCGTCGATTCGCCACGTCTTTGACATGCGCTCCGTGCTCTCGCCCGAACAAGGAGAGAAACTGCTCACTCTCGCGCAAAAGGCCCTTGAGCAAACGCACTGAACCGCGTGGATCCCGATCTGTCGTTGATCCATGCGCTCCAGAGCGGTGACGACTCGGCGTTGACCGAGTTGATGAACCGTCATCGCGAGCCGCTGTTTCGTTTCGCCTATCGTTTCGTGCGCGATGAAACCGGCGCGCGCGATGTCGTGCAGGAGACCTTCGTGCGGGCTTACTTCAACGCGCGAAAATTCAAGCCGCGGGCGACCGTGAAGACCTGGCTCTATTCCATCGCGCTCAACCTAAGTCGGGATCACGTGCGTCGCCTCGCGAGGCGGCGCGGCGACGTGCCACTCGATGCGGGCGGCGCGCGGCATCCGCAGGACAACGCGCTCGTGTTCCAGAGTGGTGCGCACGCCTTCGATGAGTTTGCAATGCTGCAAACCGCCATCGACGAGCTGCCATCGAAGCTGCGCGAAGCCCTGATTCTGTTCTCGCTCGAAGGGAAATCGCAGCGGGAGGCGGCCGAGATCCTCGGCACCACGCCGAAAACCGTAGAGTTGCGCGTCTATCACGCGAAGCAGAAGCTACGTGGGCTGCTCAAAGCGGCGGGCGAACCGGAAGATTTGTTGAGGGATCAGCCGTCCTCCGAACGTTCAACACCTTAATCCCACACCCATGAAAACCAATCGTCTCCTCGTCGGACTGTGCGCCATCGCGCTCGGTCTTTCCGTCAACGCCGCGTCCGCCCACGACGCCCATAAAAAAGAAGAGGCCAAAGCCGCGGTTCCGGCGGCGGCCAAGGGTGCCTTGGTCAAGCTGAGCGAAAAGGACAAGGCGTGGGCGGCCAAGGAGCGCGCTGCCTATCCGATGACCGTATGCCTGACCTCCGATGAGAAGCTTGGCAGCATGGGCGACAACGCGGAGTTCATTTACCGTGAGAAGGGAAAGCCGGACCGGTTGCTCGTGTTCTGCTGCGGCGGCTGTGAAGATGACTTCTTGAAGGATCCCGCCAAGTATCTCGCGAAGCTCGACGCGGCGGCGAAGCAGAAAGCGAAAAAGTCCTAATCTTCC
>CAZENI010000476.1:0-6706 GCA_964513055.1 uncultured Opitutus sp. | reverse complement strand
ACGTTGAGGCGGAGGTTGAGGCGCGGCGTGACGGCGTAGGCGGCCATGGCGTTGAAGACGGTGTGGGCGGGCAGCTCGGCGACGGTGGCGGCGTTGCTGATCGCGACGCGGGACCTGCCGGTGTGGTGCAGGCCGCCGCCGAGCGTGAGGCCAAAGGGCAGGCGGTAGGTGGTCCAGAGATTGCCGGACCAGGCGGGCGTCCAGTTGAGCTCCGCGCCGTCGGCGGCGGCGTTGGAGGGATTGCGGTTCTCGCTGTCGAGGAAGGACCAGCCGCCGAAGAGTATCCAGTTTCCGGTGATGCGGCCGGAGGCGCCGGCCTCGACGCCCTGCACCTGCTGGTCGCCGTAGGCGGAGGGCAGGCCGGAGCCGGCGTCGGTGGCGGTGACGACGTGGGTGCGGGTGCTGCGGAAGAGGGCGAGGGAGGCGGTCAGGCGGCGCTGAAAGAGCTCCCACTTGGTGCCGAGTTCGTAGTTGAAGGACTCCTGCGGTTTCGCGCCGGGGGAGTTCTGGCCGGTGGTGCCGGGCGTGCCGTTGTTGCGGGAGCCGTTGTCGTTGCTGAGGCTGCTCGTGCCCGGGGGCTGGGCGGCGACGCTCCAGGAGGCGTAGAGGCTGCCGTTGCGCGCGGGTTTGAAGACGAGGCCGAGCTTGCCGGTGAGGAGCGTGTCGGAGACCGCGAAGGGCGAGACGACGCCGGTGGCGCGGGCGAGGACGGCGTAGGCGGCCCGGTAACGTTCGAGGCGCGCGCCGCCGGTGGCCTGCCAGCGTTCGTTGAACTTGACGGTGTCGAAGACGTAGAGGGCGCCGGTATCGATGCGGATGTCGTCGACAAAGGCGTGGACGGGGGCGAAGCCGGTGATCGGGCGGTGCGGGTTTGGCTGATACGGGCTGGTGCCGACGACGGTGGAGACGGCGGCGGGGGCGCCGGCGGCGGTCTGGTTGACCTGCTTGCTGAGGTCGGCGGCGACGCCGAGGCCGGTCCAGTCGCGGAGGGTGTGGCCATCTTCGCGGATGAGTTCGAGGCCGCCGGCGAAGGAATGGAGAAGGGGGCCGGTCTCGAACTGGGAGGCGAGGTTGGTCTGGCTGGAGAGGATCTTCGTCTTGCGGTAGAAGGCCTGCCGGCTGGTCGTAACGATTTCCACGATACGGCCGGTCTCCATTTCCGGGATGCGGTTGAGGGCGCCGGGGACGGTGTAGATCGCCTCGCGGGTGTTGGCGCTGTAGCGGGCGACGCTGCTGAGGCGGACGGTGGGGGAGACGTCGTGCTCGAGGCGGGCGGTGGCGACGTCGAGCTTCACCTGATCGAAGTCGGAGGCGTGGCCGTAGAAGCGGCTGCGGTCGACGGGGGCGAGCGGGCGGACGGCGGTGGCGGTGCCGGCGACGATGCCGCCGAGCGCGCCGAAGTCAGGGCGGTCGTCCTGTTCGTCGTGCTGGTAGCCGAGGACGACGCGGGTGGGCGTGCCGAGGCCGAGGGCGAGGGAGGGCGCGAGGCCCCAGGATTTCTTTTCGGCGTAGTCGCGGCCGGCGACGCCGCTGTCCTGCCAGAGGGCGCTGACGCGGAGGGCGGCGTGGCTGAGATTGAGAGTGGAAGGTTGGGCGTGGAGCGACGAACCGGAGGCGAAGGAGCGGTTGACGTCGAGGGTGGCGCGCTGCCGGTCGACCGAGGCGTAGGCGTCGAAGCCGTAGCTGAGGGTGGCCTGGGCGAAATCTGCCGGCTGGGGCGACTTGGAGGAGAGGTTGATGTAGCCGCTGGCGGTGCCACGGCCGTTGTCGCCGGCGGGGCCCTTGACGACCTCGACCTGCTCGAGGTTGTAGACATCGCGGCCGTAGTTGCCGTTGTCGCGGACGCCGTCGATGAAGATGGAGCCGGTGGCGTCGAAGCCGCGCATGACGACGCTGTTGGAGCCGGAGACGTGGCCGCCCTCGCCGGCGAGGAAGGTGATGCCCGGAGTATTACCGAGGACATCGGCGAGGCTGGCGGCGCCCTGCTGGCTGAAGACGGACTGGGGGATGACGGAGATGGTCTGGGGCGTGTCGACGAGGGGCGCGGTGAACTTCGGCGAAGTGACGGCGCGGATACGCTGGGCCTGGACCTCGACGCTGGACAAGACGGTCGCCGGATCGGCGGGGGCCGGTTCGGCGCCGTGGGAGGCGGAGGCGAGGATCGCGGCGGTCAGGGCGGCGGCGCGGGTGCGGACGGAGGAGGAGTCGGGCGAGACAGGGAGACGGTTCATGGGAAGTTGGGACGGAGGGCGGTGGAAAGGTGGGGAGCGCGAAGGCAGGAGCATGCCAGCGCGGGGGCGGCATTCTCCACCCGGGGGCAGTCGAAATCCGCCTGGCGCCGGTCAGAGCCGGAGCGCGAGGAGGAAGGCGGCGAGGACGAGCAGGGCGACCAGCACGCGCAGCGGGAAATCGAACGAAGGGCGGAGGCGCAGGGAACTCATGGCAGCGCGGGGATTCTGCCAGAGCGCGGCGTGCCGATTCTACCTGACGGAGGCGGATTACTGCCTGCGCACGGTCAACTGAAACTCCTTCGGGTTGAGGCCGAATTCGCGGCGGAAGGCGGCGGCGAAATTACTGGGGTTGCTGTAGCCGACGAGCGCGGCGGCCTCGAGCACGGTGGCCTCGCCGCAGGCGAGCAGCGCGCGGGCGCGTTCCATCCGGCGGGTGCGGAGGTAGCCGAAGACGGTGGTGCCGAAGACCGGGTGGAAGCCGCGCTTGAGCGTGGTCTCGCTCAGGCCGACGGCGCGCGCGAGCGCGGTGAGCGAGGGCGGGTGTTCGAGATCGCGTTTGAGGATCTCGGCGGCGGCGTGGATCTGCGCGGCAAACGCGCGGGTGGGTGCGGCCCGCGGCGGCGCGATGGTGGCGGCGAGGGCGGTAAAGAATTCCAGAAGCAGATCGTGGGCGCGGGCGGAGAACGCCATTTGCCGGGAGGCACCGGTGAAGGGACAGCGGTGGATCGACTCGACGGCGAGACGGGCGCCGGGTGTGAGCGCGAGTCGGAGCGGCGGCGAGGCGGGCGTCGCGGCGAGGCGCCGGATGCGATCGGCGCCGACGGTGAGATCTTCCGCGAGCAAGGTGCCGAGGGCGGCGGGGTTGAGCGCGATGGCGACGCGGGCGGTGGCGTCGGGAGCGAGGGGGGCAGAAGAGACCAGCATCACGCCCGGATCGGAAGCGGGTGCGGCCGGCAGCGTGAAAACGAAGAGCACGACTCCGGGCGCAATGGCGGCGGGATCGAGCGGGGCGCCCCAGTGGAGGACGGCGCCGGGCCAGAGCGCGTGGCCGGGCGCGGCGGAAGCGTGCACGGAAGTGACGGAACGGACGGCGGCCGGAGTCGCCGTGGGCGGACGGGGAATCAGAATTCGAGGGCGGCGCCGAGGTAGTAGTTGCGGCGTGGAGACGGGTCGATGCCGTCGGGGCGGACGCGGCTGTAGTAGTCCTCGTCGAGGACGTTGTTGATGCCGGCGATGACGCGGAGGGGCGTGCGGGGAATGCGGGCCTCGAGGGTGAGGTCCCAGACGGCGTAGGCGGGGACGTGGCGTTGGGCAGTGTTGGCGTCGTCGGCGAAGGTGTCGGCGGAGAGCGTGCCGGTGACGCCGAGCTTGAAGGCGGCGCCGCGGGTGTAGACGAGGCCGGCGCGGACGAGGTGGTCGGGCGCGTATTGCGGGGTGCGGCCGGCGGCGGCGCCCTCCTTGAACTGCGCGTCGAGGAGCATGGCGTTGGCGTAGAGGTTGAGGACGTTTTTCCCGGCGGGGGCGAAGGCGCGGAGCAGGTCGTAGTGGGCGCTGGCCTCGAGGCCGCGGTGGACGGCGCGGCCGATGTTGGCGACGCTGGTGCGGCCGCCGGGGAGGGCGACGGCGCCGATCTGGTTGTCGAACTCGAGGTGGAAGACGCTGGCGTCGAGCACGAGGCCGGCGAGCGGCTGGGCGCGGTATCCGAGTTCCCATTGCAGCGCGCGGCCCTCGGCGAGGTCGGCGTTGACGAGGTTGGTCGCGGCGTTGGGGACGGCCTGGGTGAAGACCATCGGGCGGTAGCTCTGGGAGAGGTTGAGGTAGAGTTGAGAGGTGGGACTTGAGAATCGAGAGCCCGAGCCGCTGAGATCGTAGGCGGCGGCGAGGCCGAAGAGGGGGACGGTGGAGCGCTCGTCGCGGGCGCCGAGGGGCGTGCCGGCGGCGGTCTTGGCGGTGTTGACGGACTCGGTGAGTTCCTGGCGGACGGTCTCGAGGCGGAAGCCGGGCGTGAGGCTGAGCGCGCCGAAGCGGAAGAGGCTCTCGACGAAGACGGGCGCGTAGAAGGTGTCGCGCTGCGACTTGCCGGTGACGGTGCCGGTGGTGGCGTCGGCGGCGGCGCCGCGACTGTCGGTGCGGGGCGAGTCGCTGGCGAAGAGTTGCGCGCCGGCGGTGAGGGCGTGGCGCTGGGCGGGGCCCCAGTCGTGGCGCACGCGGGCCTCGGCGCCGAGGGTGGTGAACTGCTGGCGCTCGATCGTGTTGGTGCTGGCGGCGGCGCCGGCCGGGAGCGTGCCGAAGCCGCCACCGCCCTGGCGGCGCGAGGCGCGCGCGTAGTCGATCGCCCAGGCGCGGGCGGCGAAGGTGCCGCTGGTGAAATCGCGTTCCCAGATGAGGGACGCGGCGCGGCGATCGAGGTTGAAGCGATCGTGGAGGCGCGAGGGCGCGCGGCGGTCGGCGAGATAGTGGGCGGCGTTGGGCGCGGTGGCGAAGGTGAGGCCGCCGGGCTCGCCGTGCTCCTCCTCGTAGGTTTCGAGCGTGAGGATCCAGCGGCTGGCGGACGTGCCGTCGAGGACGACGCGGCCGAGCCAGGCGTCGAGGGCGTAGTCGCTGTTGGCGGAGCGGAGGCCGTCGGACTGGCGGTGGTTGTAGTAGCCGTAGTAGCCGACGCGGCCGACGGTGCCGTCGAGGTAGCTGAAGGTGGAGTAGTAGTCCTCGCTGCCGAAGGTGTGGAGCGTGGAGCCGGAGAGCGGGCGGTCGGTGCGCGGGCGGTGGGTGACGTAGTTGAGCGCGCCGCCGGGCTGGGGGCCATACATCAGCGCGGCGCCGCCGCGGGTGAACTCGATGCGGTCGACGGTGTCGAGGGGCGGCGCGTAGTAGGCTTCAGGATACCCGAACTGGTCGGCGTGGATCGGGACGCCGTCCTTCAGGACCTGGGTGAACTGCGCGCGGTGCGGCTCGAGGCCGCGGTAGCCGATGCTGAGGAGGGGCGAGGTCTCCTCGCTGAGCACGAGGCCGGGGGCCTGGGCGAGGGCCTGGCGGTAGTTGTTGCCGGTGATGCGGGGGAGGCTGTCGAGGTCGAGGATGGTGGTCTTCTTGCCGGCGTTGACGCGCGTGCCCTGGACGTCGGGGAGAAACGGGCCCTGGACGACGTGATCGGCCTCGGCCTCGGCTTCGACGCGGAAGGCGGCGAGCTGCACCGGCGGTTCGGATACGGTCGCAGTGGGGGCCGCGGGCTGGGCGTGGACCGCCGCGGGGAGGGCAATGGCGAGAAGCGAGCCCAAGAAGGGAAGGCGGCGGCGAGAGGGGAGTTTCATGAAGTGAAGTGGGAAACGGCAGCGGGAGAGGGCGGGGCGCGGGGCGTGGGAGTGGAGGTGATGGGCGCCGGGCGCTGGCGGCGGGTGCGGAGGAACCAGATGGCGGTGCCGCTGAAGGCGAGGAGCGCGGGGGCGAAACCACCGACGGCGTAGAGCCACTTCACCCAGGGCGCGCCGTAGAAGCCGAAGTGCAGCGGCGCGAGCATGGCGGAGAATTTCTCGCGGCGCGTGGCGGTGCGGGCGTCGCGGATGGCGCGCACGGCGCCGGTGAGCGGATCGATTTCGAGGCGGCTGAACTTGCGCCAGACAGGGGCGTCACGATGGAGCACGAGGAGCGTGGCGGGCGCCTGGGCGGTCGCGGGAAACGCGATGCGGCGAAACTCGGCGCCGGGGAAATAGTCGCGGGCGAACGCGAGCGCGGGCTCGAGCGGGGCGAGGCGGGCGAAGTCGAAGGGCGCGGTGACGGGCCTGGGCGCGGCAATCGCGCCGGGCACGATCGTCCAGCAGTAGATCAAGCCGGTGGCGCCGAGCACGAGGGAGAAATAGATCGAGACGACGCCGAGCCATTGGTGGAGATCGCTGAAGGCGACGCGCGGACCGCGATTCAGGCGCAGCGGGTGGCGCCAGAGCGCGCCGAGGCGGTCGCGGTGGAGGTAGAGGCCGGTGGCGCCGAGGAGGAAGAGGGCGGCGCCGCCGAGTCCGGTGACGACGTAGCCCCAGCCGCCGAGGTGGAGGTGCATGTGCAGCGCGAGCAGCCAAGGCGTGAAGAGCGACTGGTCGGCGCCGTGCCAGAGGACTGCGCCCGTGAACGGGTGCACGAAGGCGGACCAGCGCGTGCGGCCGTCGGGCGAGACGAACATCACCTGGTCGCTGGCGTCGGGAGTCTCGCCGGGCATGAGCCGGAAGGCGCGGTAGCCGGCGGGCGCGAGCGGCGCGACGGCGCGCACGAGCGTCGTGACGGGCAGGCGGGCGGCGCCGGCGGGCGGCGGCGCGATGGTGTGGCGGTCGCGTTCGAGGAGATGCTCCAGTTCGTGGTGCAGCACCAGGAGGCCGCCGGTGAGGCTGGCGAGGAGGATGAGCGCGCCGAGCCCGAGCCCGAGGACGCGATGCAGCGTCCACACGAGGAGATACGTGTGCCAGCGGCGGATACGCTGGGCAGGCGCGAGG
>CAZENI010000475.1:0-6723 GCA_964513055.1 uncultured Opitutus sp. | reverse complement strand
GGCCGACGTCGAGCGCCACGCGGCGCAGCACGGTGGCGCGCCGCAGCGGCCGGCGATCGCGGAGCTTTCGTGGCCCGAGGGCAAGACGCCCGTGGTGGTCTACGGTGCCGGTAATGGCGGCCTGACCGTCGTCGAGTGCATCGGGTTGATGCCCGGCCTGCACGCGGTGGCGCTGGTGGACGATCGCGCGGGCCAGGACACCGCTCGGCACGGCCTGCCGCTTTATCCCGCGGACGCGTTGCCCGAATTCCGCCAGCGCGGGGTGGCACAGCTCGCGGTCGCCGTATCCGGTGGTCGGACGCGGCTCAAACTCGTGGCGCGCGCGCGCGAGCTCGGCTTCGTGCCGCTCAACGTCATTCATCCGTCGGCGATCCTGTCCCCGAGCTGCCGGCTGGGCGAGGGGCTCTACATCAAGTCCGGCGCGATCATCGAGACGGCCACGACCGTCGGCGACGGCTGCATCATCGACAACGGCGTTGTCGTGGCGCACCACAACGTCATCGGCGAGGGCTGCCACCTCGCGCCGGGCGTTACGCTCGGCAGCAGCATCGAGATCGGCGCGGGCTCCGTGCTCGGCATCGGCGTCGCCGTCGCGAGCAGCGTGTCGATCGGGCGCGGCTGCATTGTCACGCCGGGCAGCTCGGTCACGGGCAACTGCGAGGCCTTCAGCATCATCGAAGGCGTGCCGGGCCGGCGCATCGGCGAAGCGAAAGGCGGCGCATGAACACGGAATTTTCCCTCGGAGACCATCGGATCGGTGCGAACGAGGCACCGTTCATCATCGCCGAGATGTCGGGCAACCACAACGCCTCCCTCGAGCGCGCGTTCGCGATCGTCGACGCGGCGGCCGACGCCGGTGCGCACGCGATCAAGCTGCAGACCTACACCGCGGACACGATGACGCTGCCGGTGGAGAACGCGGAATTTCGCATCCACGACGCCGGCTCGCTCTGGAACGGCGAGCACCTGCACGATCTCTACCGCAAGGCGCACACGCCCTGGGACTGGCATGCGCCGATCATGGCGCGGGCGAAGGCGCGGGGGCTGCTCTGCTTCAGTTCGCCGTTCGATCCGACCGCCGTCGACTTCCTCGAGACGCTGGGCGTGCCCTGCTACAAGATCGCGTCGTTCGAGTGCATCGACCTGCCGCTGATCCGCAAAGTCGCCGCGACCGGCAAGCCCCTGATCATGTCGACGGGCATGGCGACGCTCGCCGAGATCGAAGCGGCGGTGACGACCGCGCGGGCGGCGGGGTGCCGGGAGCTGGTGCTTTTGAAGTGCACGAGCGCGTATCCGGCGCCCGCGGCCAACGCCAATCTCCGCACGATCCCGCACCTCCGCGACATGTTCCGCTGCGAGGTCGGGTTGTCCGACCACACCATGGGCGTCGGCGTTGCGGTGGCGGCGGTGGCGCTCGGCGCGACGGTGATCGAGAAACACTTTACGCTCGCCCGCGCCGACGGCGGCGTCGACTCGGCGTTCTCGCTCGAGCCGGCGGAGCTGAAGAGCCTCGTCATCGAGACGGCGCGCGCGCGCGAAGCGCTCGGGCAGGTCTCCTACGGTGCGGTCGGCACCGAGCGAAACTCGCTCGTGCACCGCCGCTCGCTCTACATCGCGCAGGATCTCCGGGCCGGTGACACGCTTACCCCCGAGAACGTCCGCTCGATCCGCCCCGGACTCGGGCTCGCCCCGAAGCACTACGATGCCGTTCTCGGCCGGACGGTGAAATGCGCCGCGCCGAAGGGCACCGCGCTGCGCTGGGAACTCCTGAACTGAACACGACCGCACGACACCCCATGCAGCACATCGTCATCTTCACAGTCGGTTTCCATGCGCGGGCTACGTATCGCGCGCTGCAGCGGCGGCTGGACTGCCGGGTGATCGCGTTCGTCGACAACAACCG
This sequence comes from uncultured Opitutus sp., assembly GCA_964513055.1. Lineage (GTDB taxonomy): Bacteria > Verrucomicrobiota > Verrucomicrobiia > Opitutales > Opitutaceae > ER46. The sequence continues at coordinate 4,820 of CAZENI010000475.1, read as the reverse complement.
CTCCGTGCAGGGCAGCGCGCTCTTCGACGTGCCCGTGCTCGCGCCCGCGGCGCTGGCGGAACTGGCCTACGATCGGGTCGCGTTACCCGGTCGCAACCAGACCGCGATTCGCCGCCAGCTCGAAGGCGAGCTGCACGTGGCGCCGGACCGCATCTGGGAGGTCCGCAAGAGCGAGGTGGCACCCGCCTCCGAGGAACTCGAGCGGCGGGGCGTCAGCCTCGCCAGCCTGCTCCGGCGCGTGACCGGGATCATGGATGGAGCGCGCGCCCGCTACTGGGCGATGCACTCGTCGCTGCTGGGTCTGGCGCGGGGTGACGATCTGGCGGCGTTCTCCGACTGCGATCTCGGTCTGGACGCCGTCTGCGCGGACGGGCTGGAGGAGCGTTTCCGGCGCGAGGGTCTCCAGCCGCGGGTGCAGCGCGCGGGCAACACAGTGTGCCAGATTACCCTGCGAGCCGGGGTGGCGAGTGCGTTCGATGAACCGGCCCTGATCGATCTTCACCCGCTGCATTTCACGTCCGACGAAGTCCAGTGGACCGTGAATGCAGCGACGCTCCGGCTGCCGGCCGCGCATTTCCGCGGACACGCGGAGCGCCGCTACCGCGGGGTGCCGGTGCGCACGCCGGTCGAGGCCGAGGCGGTGCTGACGCGGCTCTACGGCGACGGCTGGCGCGTGCCCGCCGAGACTTGGAACGGCGCCTACCAAGCGCCGCGCGCCGACTTTCCGGAGCAGAGCCCCCGCGCCGCATGAAAACCGCGACTTCCCAGCGCATCCGCTTCGGCTCGAAGGCCGACACGCTCGAGCAGTTCGTTGAACTCGTCACGACCTGCCGCGTCCCGGCGCTCTACGCGCTCGACCTCCAGCAGTGGCGGGCGCAGCCCGAGCTCGTGCTGGCGGAGATCGCGCAGCGCTTCCCCGGGCGGCTGCTCGCGGTGCGCAGTTCGGCGCGGTGTGAGGATGGCGCGCACCGTTCCTATGCCGGCGCGTTCACGTCGTGCCTGCACATCGGGGCGCAGGCGCCGGCGGCGCTCGCGCAGGCGATCGAGACGGTCTTCGCCTCCTACCCGCAGGCGGACGAGCGCGATCAGGTGCTGGTGCAGGCAATGGTGACGGACATCGCGGTGAGCGGCGTCATCCTGACGCGCTGCGTCGACGACGGGTCGCCGTATTATGTTCTCAGTTACGACGACGAGACGGGGGCGGCCGACTCGGTGACGTCGGGCCGTTCGGTGCACAAGACCGTGCTCGTGTTCCGCGACTACAAGCCCGAGCACTGCGACTCGCCGCGCATCCGGAAGATGCTGGAGCTGGCGCGCGAGGTGGAGGGGATCTGCAACGGCATCCCGCTCGATCTCGAGTTCGCCCTCGATACCGGGGGGGAGATGCACCTGCTGCAGGTGCGGCGCATCAGCACGGTCCACGGCTGGCATCCCGACGCGGAGTTCCGGGTGGCCCGGACGATCCCGCCGCTCGAGCGCTTCCTCGGCGAGCTGTCGGCCCCGCGCCGCGGGCTGTTCGGGCAGACGACGATCTTCGGCAACATGCCGGACTGGAACCCGGCGGAGTTGATCGGTGTGATTCCGATGCCGCTCGCCGCGTCGCTCTTCCGGCAGCTGATCTCGGCTCACGCCTGGAGCGAGGGGCGCGCGCGGATGGGCTACCGGCGCGTGCCGCGCACCGACCTGATGGTGCTCCTGTCCGGGCGGCCGTTCATCGACGTGCGGGCCAGCTTCAACTCGTTTCTGCCCGCCGGGATCTCCGACGGGGTCGGCACGAAACTCGTCGAGGCCTGGCTGCGCCGGCTCGCGGCCGAGCCGAGTCTGCACGACAAGGTGGAGTTCCGCGTCGCGCAGACAGTCCTCGACTTCAATTTCGACCGTTTCCTCGCGGAGAACTACGCCGGCCTGCTGACGCCGGCGGAGACCGCCGAGTTCAAGGGCTGCCTGCGCACGCTGACCAGCCGCGTGCTCGATCCGTCCGCCGCCGGGAGCCTGGCCCGGGCGCTCGCGGACATCGACCGCCTCGCAGCGCGGCAGGATGACGCGGACCTGTTCCTGCGCACGGGGAGCCCGGTCGCGCTCACGAGTCACATCGCGGGGCTGCTCGAGGAGTGCCTGCGGCTCGGCACGATCCCATTCGCGACCATCGCGCGGCACGCTTTTGTCGCGGAGACGCTGCTGCGCTCGGCCGTCGCCCGCGGGGCAATCGCGGCGGAGACCGTGGCGGCGTTCAAGGCGTCGTTCCCCACGGTGCTCGGTGACCTGGCGACGGATACGATCGCGGTGTGCCAGGGCCGGCTCGACGAGCAGCAGTTCCTGCAACGCTTCGGCCACCTGCGGCCGGGGACATTCGACCTGCTTTCGCCGTGCTATCGGGACCGTCCGGACCTGTTCAGCGACTGCCTGATCAGCGGTCATCGGCGCGAGATGCCGGCATTCCTGCTGGCGGCGGCCGAGGAAGGCGCGCTGAACGCGCTGCTCGCGGAGGCGGGGCTGGGCGCCGTCGACGCGCGCGCGCTGTTCGACTATGCGCGGCGCGCGATCCAGGGGCGCGAGTTCGCGAAGTTCATCTTCACGCGGCACCTGTCGGCGGCGCTCGAATCCATTGCGGAGTGGGGCGCGTTCTATCATCTCGGCCGCGAGGACCTCGCGCATCTCACGGTGGAGGACATTGTCCAGACCGGCTATGCCTCGGCGCGCAGCGAGATCACCTCCGAGCTCATGGCGAAGGTCGACCGCGCACGCTCCGACCTCTGCCTCGCGCGCTCGCTGAAGCTGAGCTACCTCGTGCGGGGCGTGCGCGACATCCATGTCGTGCCGATTCATCGCTCCGAGCCGAACTTCGTGACGCAGAAGCAGGTCGAAGGCGCGCCGGTCTTCCTCCAGGCGTCGGCGACGCAGCACGCGCGCCTGGCCGACAGCATCGTGTGCATCGAGAACGCGGACCCGGGCTTCGACTGGATCTTCACGCGCGGCATCGCCGGGCTCGTCACGAAATACGGCGGCGCCAACTCGCACATGGCGATCCGCTGCGCGGAACTGCAGCTGCCCGCGGCGATCGGCTGCGGCGAAGAGCTGTTTGAACGGCTGCGCGGGTGCCGCCGGGTGGAGTTGCACGGCGGCGCGAAAATCATCCGGGGGCTCGACTGGCATGCGTGAGCTGAAATCACTGCGGCTCGGCCTGAGCATGCGCGTCGTCGACGTTCCGGGACGGGACGAATCGCGCGATGCCCTGGCGCACGAGTGGAGCGCGGCGCTGCCGGCGCTCCTGCCCGGGGCGGCCTGGATGCCGCTGCCGAATTCACCCGCCGACGTGCGGGCGCGGATCGAGGCGTGGCAGTTGAACGGCTTCATCCTCACCGGCGGCAACGACGTGGGCGCCGCGCCGCGGCGAGACCAGACGGAGCGGACCATCCTCGAATGCGCGGTGGAGCAGGGCCTGCCCGTCTTTGGCGTTTGCCGCGGGCTGCAGATGATGGTGCATCACTTTGGCGGTCGGTTGCAGCGGTGCGACGATGGCCGGCATGCCGGACCCACGCACGCGGTGCGGCTGCTCGCGTCGCCCGTCGCGTGGCCCGCCCCGTCGCTGCACGTCAACTCGTATCACGACAATCGCGTGGGTCCGGCGGCCGGGCTACCGGCCGAACTCGAGGCGGTCGCGGTGGACGACGACGGGTTTGTCGAGGCGGTGCGCCACCGCCGCGCACTCGTGCTCGGCATCATGTGGCATCCCGAGCGCAGCAGCCCGTCGGCGGAATTCGACACGGCGTTGTTGCGCCATTTTTTCCAGCAAGACCGATGAACACCCGAGGCATCATCCTGGCGGCCGGTCGCGGCTCGCGCCTGCAACGCCTGACCGACGCGCGGCCGAAGTGCCTGGTCGAACTGGCCGGACGACCGCTCCTGCACTGGCAGGTCGCCGCACTGCGCGGCGCCGGCATTCGCGAAATCCTGGTGGTGCGCGGTTACCGGGCGGAGCTGATCGCCGGCGACTTCGCCACGTGCGAGAATCCGCGCTGGGAGCAGACCCACATGGTCGCGAGCCTGCTGTGCGCGCGCGACTGGCTGCGGGCCGGCCCGTGCGTCGTGTCGTATTCGGATATTGTCTACCCGGCGGCGGCGCTGGAGGCGCTCGTGTCCGCGACGGCGCCGCTGGCGATTCTCTACGACGTGAACTGGCGCCGGCTCTGGGAACGCCGCTTCGCCGACCCGCTTTCGGATGCGGAATCCTTTCGCATCGACGCGCACGGACTCGTGACGGAGATCGGCCGCAAGCCGCGGACGATCGACGACGTGCAGGGGCAATACATGGGCCTGCTGCGTTTCACGCCCGCGGTGCTGGCGTGGATCGACGAACTCGCGGTGCGCGACGGCCTCGACCTCGATCGCACCGACATGACGACGCTGCTCGGCCGGCTGCTCGCGGCCGGCCGCAGTGTGCAGGGCGTCCCGTGGACCGGCGCGTGGTGCGAGGTGGACAACGCCGCCGACCTCGCCGTCGCCAGTGAGATCGTCGCGGCCGGTGAACTCAGCCTCGTCTCCGCATGAAACCGGGAAACGTTTACTGGATCACGGGCCTGTCCGGCTCCGGCAAGAGCACGCTGGCCCGAGGCCTCGTCACGGCGCTTCGGGCGGATGGCGAACCAGTCGTGTTGCTCGATGGTGACGAGGTGCGGGCGGCCATCGGCTCGGTCGAGATCCATTCGCGCACCGACCGGCTCGAACTCGGCCGGACCTACGGTCGCCTGAGCCGTTTGCTCGCAGGGCAGGGCACGAGCGTTGTGATGGCGACGATCTCGATGTTCGCGGAGGTCTTTGAC
>CAZENI010000474.1:0-6752 GCA_964513055.1 uncultured Opitutus sp. | reverse complement strand
GATCAGCATCGCGCCGGTCGGCGGCACGATGAGGAAGGCCTTGCGCGACGGACCGTGCTGCTGGACGACGGCGAGCATCGTCGCCATCGCGTTCGAGGTCGCGCCGAGGGCGAAACCGCAGTGGCCCGCCGCCATCACCGCTGCATCGTAATCGCGTCCCATCGCCCGGAACGTCACATAGAGGGCAAACACGCCCATCAGCACGATCTGCACGATCAGGATCACGAACATCGGCAGGGCGACATCCTTCAGTTGCACCAGATTCAGGGACGACATCACGATCACCAGGAAGAACGAAAGTAACACGGCGCCGAGGACGTCGATGACGTCGCTGTCGAGCCACTTGAGGCCGAATGCGTCGTGCAGGTTGCGCACGATGACGCCCACCAGCATGCCGCCCATCGAGACCGGAAAGATCAGCTCGGCCTTCTGCAACAGGTAGCCGACCCACGCGCCGCCTTTCACGCACAGCAGCACGACCACAATCGGCACGAGGATCCGTCCGCCCTCGCGACCGAGCTGGCGCAACGACGTGAAGAACCCCGGCTCTTCCGCCGCGGCGGCCGCGTCCGGCGAGCCTTCGCCCCGCTCCGCATCCTTCGAGCGCAATCGATGTTTCTCGATCAGCCGCGTCGCCACCGGACCGCCGAGCAGCGCGCCGGCAATCAGGCCGAAGGTCGCCGCCGCCACGCCGATCACCGCCGCGCCCTCAAGCCCCGCCTTCGCAAACGGCTCCGCAAACGCCTGCGCGGTCGAATGCCCGCCGGTGAGCGTCACGCTGCCGCACATCACGCCCAGTAGCGAAGACTGGCCCATCGACGCGGCCACGCCGATGCCGACGATATTCTGCAGCACGGCAAAGAGCGACGCGACCACCCAGAAGACCACCAGGTGCGCGCCGCCGCGCTTCACCACCGACCACGACGCGCTCAGCCCGACGCACACGAAAAAGCCGACCATCGGGAGCATGCTGATCGATTTGCCCGGGCGCGCCGCCCACTCCGGCTCCGCGGTCACGAGCCACGTCCACCACGGATCGTTCACGCTCGTGCCGAGGGAGAGTTTGCCGACGCCGCTGACATTGAACGCCAGCACCGCGACGCAGACCATCAGTCCGCCCACCACGGGCGCGGGGATGTTGAAGCGGCGCAGAAACGCCACGCGCCGCACACACGTTTCGCCCAGGAGCAGGATCGGGATGGCGAGCAACAGGACCAGCCAGGGCGAGAGCGTCATGCGAGTTGGGGAGAGGACGAGAGCAGGTGCGCGGCCAATCAAGTCCGCAGCGTCTCCAGTGCGGCGATAAACACGCCGGTGTCCACACTCGATCCCGAGCAAATGATTCCGATCGTCCGGCCGCGGCAGTCGATCGCGCCGGACAGTGCCCCGGCCAGCGCGACCGCGCCGGCGGGCTCGAGCACGATCTTCAGGTGGAGAAACGCCAGCGCCATCGCCTCGCGCACCGCGTCGTCGCTGACCGCGAGCCCGCGCGTGACGTTGCGCTGCAGCACGCCGAACGGCAGCTCCGCCGGCCGCGGCGTGAGGATCGCGTCGCAGATCGAGCGCGCCTCGGGCGCGTTGCCCACGCGCCGCCCGGCCGCGAGCGACCGCGCCGTATCGTCGAAGCCCGCCGGCTCGACGGTGAACAGCTCCGTCTCCGGCCGCCGTGCACGAAACACGAGCGAGATGCCCGCCATGAGCCCGCCGCCGCCGCACGGCGCGAGCACCGCGTCGAACCGGCCCGCGTGCTGCTGCTCGAGTTCGAGGCCGCAGGTGCCGTAGCCGGCGATCACCTCCGCATCGTCGCCCGGCGGCACCACCGTGAGCCCGCGCTCCGCAGCCAGTTGCTGCGCCATGTCCTCGCGGTGATTCGGGATCGCGCGATCGTAGAACAACACCTCGGCGCCCTGCGCGCGCGCGTTGTGAATCTTCACCACCGGCGCGTCCTGCGGCACGATGATCGTCGCCGGCATCGCCAGCAGGCGCGCCGCGGTCGCGACCGCCTGGCCGAAATTTCCGGTCGAGAACGCGACGACGCCTCGCAGCCGCGCGTCCGCATCGAGCCGCGAGAGCCGGTTGTAGGCGCCGCGAAATTTATACGACCCCGTCACCTGCAGCGCCTCGGCCTTGCAAAGCAGCCGGCCGCCGACGCGCTCGTTGAGCGCCTCCGATTCGAGCACGGGCGTGACGACAGCCCGGCCGCGAAGCTGGGTCGCGGCGTCGAGCACGTCGGCGTGGGTGGGCACACGGAGCGGAGGCGTCATGAAGGTCATGGGCAAATTCGGAAACCGGAACGCGGGCGGCGGCAGCCACGCAGGATCGAAACGGCGGAGTTCGGCCGGCGACACCGGCGCCCCCGTCCGCAGGACGCCCGTCGCCAGCGAACCGCCGTGGAGTTCTCCGTAGCGCATGGTGGCAGTCCCGCCAAATTGGCCCTCACCACCCCGCGGCGAGCCCGCCCGCCCGCGGATCGGCGGCGCCGATGAAGCCCTTGCCGTCCGCACTGCGACCGACGACGTGCGACACGCCGAACGTCGTCTCCTCCGCCAGCACGTGCCCGCGCCCGGCGAGGCCCGCACGCACGTCCGCCGGCAGCGCCTTCTCGATCCGCACTTCGTCCGGCACCCATTGCTGGTGAAACCGCGGCTGCGCCAGCGCGACATCGAGCGGCTGCCCGAGATCGAGGATGGCGATCAGGTTCAGCACAACCTGCGTGATGATCGTCGGGCCGCCGGCGGCCCCGAGCGCGAGGACGGGCTCGCCGTTTTTCAACACGATGGTCGGGCTCATGCAGGAGAGCGGCCGCTTGCCGGGAGCGATCGCGTTGGCCTCGGCCCCGATCAGCTTGAAGTGATTCGGCACGCCCGGCTCCACCGAGAAGTCGTCCATTTCGTTGTTCAGGAGGATGCCCGTGCCGGGCACGATGACCTTCGAGCCGAAGGCCGTATTGATGGTCTGGGTGCACGCGACCCAGTTGCCCTCGGCGTCGGCGACGGAGAAATGCGTCGTGTGCTTCTCGAAGTAGCGCGGCTCGGCGTCGGGCGGCAGGCTGTGTCCGGCGACGCGGGTCGCGGTGCCGGTATTGATCCGCGCGGCGAAACCCTTTGCGTAAGCCCGGTCGAGCAGCCCGCGCGGCACGTCGGCGAAGTCCGGATCGCCGAGCCAGTGGGCGCGATCCGCGAACGCGAGTTTCATCGCCTCCGCGACCACGTGCTGGCGCTCGCCCGCGGCCCCGAGCGCGCGCAGATCGAAATGCTCGAGGATGTTCAGGATCTGCGCGACATGCACGCCGCCGGAGCTCGGCGGCCCCATGCCGACGAGCGTGTGGCCGCGATACGTCGAGGTGATCGGCGTGCGCGCCTTCACGACGTAATTGCGGAAATCGGCCGCCGTCAGCGTGCCGCCGTTCTCCCGCATCCACGCCTCGACAGCCTGCGCGTAGGCGCCGCGATAAAACCAGTCGGTGCCCTCGCGCGCGATCGCCCGGTAGCTCCGGGCCAGATCCTCCTGGCGCAGCACGGCCCCCTCGCCGAGCGGCTGGCCGTCGGCGTTGAAAAAAACTTCGCGCGAGGCCGGGAAGCGCTGGAGCAGCGGCGCGGCCGCGCGCAGCTTGCGCGCATAGACGGCGTTGAGCGGAAACCCGTCGGCTGCGATCTGCGCCGCGGGCTCGATCAGCGCAGCGAGCGGCTTGCGTCCGTAGGCCCGGCGCGCCCGCTCGTAGGTCGCGAGCGCTCCGGGCACGCCGCTCGCGAGGGCGCCGGTCTGGCTCAGCGCCGTGTCGGCGCGGCCGTCGCGGAGATACATGTCCCGCGTGGCGGAGGCCGGCGCCATCTCGCGCCCATCGAGCGCCACGAGTTCGCCGCCGGCCCGCCGGATCAGGAAAAACGCGCCGCCGCCGATGCCGGAGTTGTGGCCGTCGACCACGCCGAGCGTGAGCCCGACCGCGACGGCGGCGTCGATCGCGTTGCCGCCCTGGCGGAGGACGTGCAGGCCCGCCTCGGTCGCCAGCGGGTGCGTCGACGACACGATGCCGCGCGTGCCCGTGCCGAGCTCGGCCCGCAGCGGCAGCGCGGCGCAGAGCAGGGCGAACAGGAACCGGGGACGGACGCGGGGCATGGGGCCGGTTTTGCAGCTGTCATGCCAGCAGCCGCCCGGGCGGGACCGCGGGCGGAGCGAAAGTCCGGCGTTGTCATTTCGGCTACCGCGGTTGTCATTCCGTCTCGTGGACCCCACCTCCCCCCTCGCGGACAAGCACATCCTCGTCGTCGACGACGTGCCGGCGTTTTGCCAGGAGGTGCGCGGCTACCTGAAGGACCACTGCCGGCAGGTCACGATCTGCACGAGCCCGCTGCGGGCGCTGCGGCGGTTGAAGGGCGAGGCGCCGGATCTCTTCATCACTACGCTGATGATGCGCGAGCTCGGCGGCTTCGAGGTCATCCGGCGCGCGCGCGGCCAGGGCAGCACGCTGCCGATCGTGATGATCACCGGCTACGGCAACGAGAAGACGCCGATCGAGGCGATGCGGCTCGGCTGCTCCGACTACATCGAGAAACCGATCTCGGCCGAGGAGCTCCGTGCGCGCCTGGGGAAGATCTTCGCCGCCCAGTTGCGGCCGTCGCTCGCGGCCGGCGAGGCCGCGGCGCAGACCCTGATGCTGTCCGAGGATCCCGCGATGAAGGCGATCTTCGAGACCGTGGGCGCGGTGGCGAAGAGCGACAGCCGCGTGCTCATCCTCGGCGAGACCGGCACCGGCAAGCAACTGGTCGCGCAGGCCATCCACGAGCGCAGCGCGCGACGGACACAGCCGTTCGTCGAGGTGAACTGCGCCGCGATCCCGGAGAATCTCCTCGAGAGCGAGCTCTTCGGCCACGAGCGCGGCTCGTTCACCGGCGCGACGGAGCGGCGAACCGGGCGCTTCGAGGAGGCTGACGACGGCACGCTGTTTCTCGACGAGATCGGCGAGATGAGTTTCACCGTGCAGTCGAAGCTGCTGCGCGTGCTGCAGAGCGGAAAATTCAACCGCGTCGGCGGCAGCGCCACGCTGCAGTCGGGCGCGCGCGTGATCGCCGCGACCAACCGCGATCTGCAGAAGGAGGTCGAGGCCGGACGCTTTCGCGCGGACCTGTTTTACCGTCTGCATGTGATCACGCTCACGCTGCCGCCGCTGCGGAAACGGGCCGGCGACGTGCCGCTGCTGGCCGAGCATTTCCTGCAACGCTTCCGCGGAGCGCGCCCCGTGCCGCGCGGCCTCACGCCGGAGGCGCTCCGCCGGATGCAGCACTACGCCTGGCCCGGCAACGTCCGCGAACTCGAGCACCTCATGGAGCGCTTCGCCGTCCTCCACGATCGCCCGCAAATCGACGCCGCGGATCTGCCGGAGAAGATCGTGCGCGACTCGAGCGGGCCGCTGGCGGCGGCCGGCACGGAGTCGCTCCTCCAGGGCGATTTCGTCACGGCGCGCAACGCCTTCGAGCGCGCCTACGTGCGCGAGACGCTCAAGCGCGCCCACGGCAACATGGCCGAGGCGGCGCGCCACGCCGGCCTGGATCGCTCGCATTACTTCCGACTGGTGCGGCGCCAGCAGATCGATCCGAACGAGTTCCGGTAGAGGTGGCGGCGGAGAAACGCGCCCGCCGCGTGGACGAACCGTCCGCGGACGGGCAGGTGTCGCGGTGCTCGGCCCGGGCAACGTCACTTGGCATCACACGTGCAAAGGTGCGGATCACCTTTCACGCATGAAGACGATCAAAGTCATCCAGTTCGGTCTCGGCCCCATCGGGATCGAGTCACTCAAGCTCGCCGCGGAACAGTCGTGGCTGCAAATCCTCGGCGGCGTCGACATCGACCCCGCGAAGATCGGCCGCACCCTGGCGGAGCTCACCGGCGTCGCGTCGCTCGGCGGCGCCAAGGTCTTCCCCAGCCTCGAGGCGCTCTTCGCCGCGGCTGGCCAGCCCGACGTCATCCTGCACACCGCCGGCTCCAGCGCCGCGGTCTCCCTCGCCCAGATGAAGCCCGCCCTCGAGCGCGGGATCAGCGTGGCCTCGACCTGCGAGGAACTAATCTTCCCGGCGCTGAAAACGCCGGACGTCGCCGCGGACTACGACGTCCTCTGCCGTCGCACGGGCGCGAAGATCGCCGGCACGGGCGTGAATCCAGGCTTCGTCATGGACATCCTCCCGATCTGCCTTACCGGCGTGAGCCGCGAGGTGAAGTCGATCTACGTGGAGCGCGTCGTCAACGCCTCGACCCGGCGCCAGCCGCTCCAGGCCAAGATCGGCAGCGGCCAGAACCCCGACGACTTTCGCGCCAAGTTCGCCGCGGGCAAGGCCGGGCACGCGGGCTTCCAGCAGTCGGTCGCGCTGCTCGCGCACGCGATGGGCTGGCGGCTCGATGAAATCCGCGAGTCCTGCGAACCCGTCGTGGCCACCAGCCGCGTCGTCACGAAGTTCTTCGACGTCGCGCCCGGCCAGAGCCTCGGCATCCACCAGAAGTGCATCGGCCTTTCCGGCGGCGAAACGAAGATCAAACTCGATCTCCAGATGTATCTCGACGCCTCCCTGCCGCACGACGCCATCGTGATCAAGGGCCGCCCCGACCTGAACCTCGTGCTCAACGGCGGCGTGGCCGGCGACGACGCGACCGTCGCCGCGTTGATCAACATCGTGCCCCGCCTCGTCGCCGCGGCGCCCGGCGTCCGCCTCATGACCGAACTCGCCGTGCCCGCGTGGCAGAACCCGCGGCCGGATGCCACA
>CAZENI010000473.1:0-6776 GCA_964513055.1 uncultured Opitutus sp. | reverse complement strand
GCAAGACGGAGAACGTCTCGATCACCCGCGACGTCTCGGGCGAGGGCGTGCAGCAGGCGCTGCTGAAGATTCTCGAGGGCACGACGTGCAACGTCCCGCCGCAGGGCGGCCGGAAGCATCCGAATCAGGAATACATCCAGATCAACACGTCGAACATCCTCTTCGTGTGCGGCGGCGCGTTCGTCGGCCTCGATTCGCTCGTGCAGCGCCGGATGGGCACGCGCAGCCTCGGCTTCTCCTCCATCTCGGCGCAGCACGATGCCGCGTTGAAACCCGACCAGATGATGAAGGCGCTCGCGCCCGAGGATCTCATCCGGTTCGGCATGATCCCGGAGTTCATCGGCCGCCTGCCGGTGATTTCCGTGCTCGATCAGCTCCAGGTCGCGGACCTCGAGAAAATTCTCCTGCGGACCAAGAACGCGATGGTGAAGCAATATGCGAAGCTCTTCGCGATGGACGGCGTGCGGCTGAAGCTGACGCCCGATGCGGTGAAGGCGATCGCCGCGCGCGCCATCGAATTGAAGACCGGAGCGCGCGCGCTCCGCGCCATCATGGAGAACATCATGCTCGAGGTGATGTATGACCTGCCGCAGCGGGACGACGTGACCGATGTCATCATCGACTCCGCGGTGGTGGCCGGCCGGCGCAAGCCGACCCTGCGGCGCCTCGCGAAGGCGGAGCCGAAACAGGACGCGGCGTAAGAGGGCGTCTAAACAGAGCCCCAGCTCGGAAGGTAGGAGCCCGCTTGCGGGCGATTTCGCCGGCCTGTTCGCTCGGTGACGCCGAACCCCATCGCGCGCAAGCGCGCTCCTATCGCAGGCCTTTCTAGGCGCCCCGTCGGGGCCGGACAGATCCGGAGTGGCGCGGGAGACGTGGAGAATCCGGTCCCTGCGCTCACGCGCAGGGCGACGGAATTCCGCGGATCACCAGTGCGCGTAGTCGCCCCGGTCGAGGCTCTTGGCGAACTCGACGAGCAACAGCACGCATCGCTCCACGTCCTCGAGATCCACGACCTCGCTCGGCGTGTGCATGTAGCGCAGCGGAATGCTTACGAGCCCGGTCGCGACTCCGCCGCGGCCCATCTGGATCGCGCGCGCATCCGTGCCGGTGGGACGCGGGTCGGCCTCGATCTGGTAGGGAATCTTCGCCTTCTTCGCGGCCTTGAGCAGGCGGTCGTAGATCTTCGGGTTGATGTTGGCGCCGCGGCAAAGGATCGGGCCGCCGCCGAGTTTTGTCTCGCCGTAGCGGCGGTTGTCGCAGTCGGGATGATCGGTGGCGTGCCCGACGTCGATGGCGACGGCGATGTGCGGGTTGACGAGGTAGGCGGACGTCGTTGCGCCGCGGACGCCGATTTCCTCCTGCGACGTCGCGACGCTCACCACTTTGGCGGCGAACCGTTTCTTCTCCTTCGCCAGGCGGATGAGCGTCTCGCCGACGATGTAGGCGCCGACCTTGTTGTCGAAGGCGCGCGCCGTGCCGATGCTGCCGTTGAAAAGCTCGAGTTCGTGGTCGTAGGTGGCGACGTCGCCGATGCTCACGCGTTCGAGGGCCTCGGCCTTCGAGCGCACGCCGATGTCGATCCAGATCTCGTGTTTCTTCGGCACCTTCTTGCGATCGTCGTCATCCATCAGATGGATGGCGCGTTTGCCGGTGACGCCCTTCACCGGGCCCTGCGCGGTCTGGATGATGACGCGGCGGCCGGAGATGACGCTGAGATCGTGGCCGCCGATCGTGTCGAAATAGAGGAAGCCGTCCTTGTTGACGTAGGTGAGGATGAGGCCGAGCTCGTCCATATGGCCGGCGAGCATGAGCACGGGATCGCCCTTGGGATTCAGGGTGGCGATGCGGTTGCCGAGGGCGTCGCCGGTGTAGGCGTCGGCCGCGGGTTTGACGTGGCGATCGAAGACCGCCTGCGCCTCGCCCTCATACCCGGAGGGCGAACGGGCATGCAGCAGCTCGGCGAGAAAGGCGGGCACTTTGTAGGTCGACATGGGTTTTAGTCTCGCGCTGCCGGGGGCGGGCGCAAAGCGTTTTTGGCGAATGACGATTTATCCCGCCATCGACATCAAGGGTGGCCGCTGTGTGCGGCTGCTGCAGGGCCGCGCCGATCAAGAGACCGTCTATGCGGAGAATCCGGCGGAGGTCGCGGCACAGTTCCGCGCGGCGGGGAGCGCGTGGGTGCACGTGGTGGATCTCGACGGGGCGTTTGCGGGCGAGCCGCAGAATCTCGGCGTCGTGCAGGCGATTGCGGCCCTTGGGATGAAGGTGCAGCTCGGCGGCGGCCTGCGGACGCGGGCGGCGGTGGAGCGGGCGCTGGGCTTCGGCGTGAGCCGCGTCGTGCTCGGCACGCGCGCGGCCGAGAGCGAGGCGTTTGTCGGCGAGCTGGTGCAGGCTTTCGGAGACAAGATCGCCGTGGGCATCGACGCGAAGAACGGCCAGGTGGCGGTCAAGGGCTGGGTCGCCACCGCGGCGATGAGCGCGCTCGAACTCGCGCGGCGCATGGATGCGCTGGGCGTGGGCACGCTTATCCACACAGACATCGGCACGGACGGAATGCTGACCGGGCCGAACTTCGCCGCGCAGGAGGCGATGCTGGTCGCCGGAAAATTCCGCGTGATCGCGAGCGGCGGCGTGAGCCGGCGCGAGGACGTGGTGAAACTCGCGGAGCTCGCGCGCCGTTACGCGAATCTGGACGGGGTGATTGTCGGCAAGGCGCTTTACGAGAAGCGCGTGGACCTGCCCGACCTGCTGGCGCTGGCGCGCTAGGCGCGCGATTCGGCGGGCGTGAACAGATAGTCGCCCGAGGGTTTGATGTCTCCGCCCTCGGCGTCGCTGCCGATCTCGCGCCACCGGTAGCCGAGCGGCGTAAACACCGCGAGCATGCCGGCCACTTCCTCCGGAGAATGAAAGCCCGCGACCACGAGAGGGCGGGCGGACGCGAGCGTCTCGCGCATGCCGCGCAGCGCGTGGTGCCCGTGACCCTCGACATCGATCTTCACGAAACGCGGCGGGCGCAGTTCGCCGGTGCGCACGAGATCGTCGAGGCGCAGGGTGCGGATCGACAGAGCGCCGACCGCGCTCGTGCGCTGCTCGCCGTCGTAAGGCAGGTGGCTCGTCGTGGTGCCGAGGTCGCCGTAGGTGTAGAGCTCGGCGGAGCCGGTTTCCGCGGAAACGGCGGCGGCGTAGGGCTTGAGCCAGGACAGGCCGTTCATCCGGGCATGGCGGCTGAGCCGCGCGAAGCTCGCGGGATTGGGCTCGAAGGCCGCGACCTGTCCCGTCGGGCCAACGCGGCGCGCGAGGCCGACGCTATACAGGCCGAAGTGCGCCCCGAGGTCCCAGCAACTCCAGCCGCGGATGTCGCCGCCGCCCAGCGCGGCGAGCGTCGCCTGCATCGCGGGCTCGTGCGTGCCGCGCCAATACGAAGTCCACGGATACAGCGTCCAGCGGGCGCCGGCCGCGACCCCGCTGCGCACGCGCACGGGCAGCAGGCCGAGGGGAGTGCGGCCGAGCAGGAGGCGCGCGACCGCATCGACGGGGCGGATCATCGTGCCCCCACCTTTTCCGCGATCTCCTCGAGCGGGTAGGTGACGATCTCGGCGAGCGTCGGGTGATACCACGGGGCGCGCAGGAGATCGAACACCGTGGCCTTCATGGCGAGCGGGCCGCTAAAGGCGTGGATGAGCTCGCCCGCGTCCTTGCCGACGATCTCGGCGCCGAGGATGCGGCCGCGCTTCGGCTCGGCGAGGACCTTCACGTAGCCGTAGTTGGCGTCCATCAGGATGGATTTGCCGTGGTCGTTGAAAGGATAGCTGGCGGCGAGATATGGCGTGCCGGCCGCGTCGAGCTCCGCTTCGAGGATGCCGATCGTGGCGAGCTGGGGATCGGCGAAGACGACGTTGAGGAGGAGCGAGTAGTCAACGGGCTTGAGGCGCTTCACGCCGGCCGCGTGGCGGGCGGCGAGCTCGCCCTGCTGGATGGCGACGTGGACGATCTCGGCGGGACCGGCGCAGTCGCCGGCGGCGTAGATGTGGGCCGCGCTGGTCTGCTGCCAGCGGTTCGTGACGATCTGGCCGCCCGGCCGCGTGGCGACGCCGGCGGCCTTCAGATCGAGCGGGCCGGTGTTGGGCTCGCGGCCGAGGGCGTTGAAGAGATGGGCGGCGCGGCGGCGGAGCACCTTGCCGTCGTGGAGAAACTCGACGCTGGCGCCGCGGCGATCGCGCGTGACGCGGCGGAGCTTGGTGCCGGCGAAGAGTTCGATGCCCTCGTCGACGAACGCCTGCTGCACGACCTCGGACGCGGCGGGCGAATGATCGCGCAGGATGTTGGGGCTGCGTTGCACGAGGGTGACGCGGGTGCCGATGCGGTTGAGGAACTGCGCGAGTTCGCAGGCGACGATGCCGCCGCCGAGGACGATCACGCTCTTCGGCACGAAATCGAGGTCGAGCACATCGTCGCTGGTCCAGGCGCCGGACTCGGCGAGGCCGGGCACGGGCGGGACGCTGACCTTGGAGCCGGTGCCGATCAGGATGTGTTTCGCGCGCACGCGACCGCCGGTCGACAGCGCGAGGGTGTGCGGATCGATGAAGCGGCCGTGAGCGCGGATGAGGTCGAATTTGCCCGACTGGAGCGCCTGGAGGCGGTAGTCGGCAAACTCGGCGATGATTCGCTTTTTCCGCGCATGGACGGCCTTCATGTCGGCGCGGGCCGAGGGAATTTTCAGGCCGAAGGTGTGGCCCTTCTGCGCGAGGTGGAGGACCTCGGCGACGTAGAGGAGGGTCTTCGACGGCATGCAGCCGCGCAGGATGCAGAGGCCGCCGAGCTGGCGCGCGCCGTCGACGATGGCGGTCTTCAGGCCGAGGGAGACGGCGACACGCGCGGCGTTGAAGCCCGCGCTGCCGCCGCCGAGCACGAGAAAGTCGTAGGATTTCATGCGGTTCACGGCGGAAGGTTCACTGGCCCCGGCCGAAGATCATCACGTGGATCGTCTTCAGCACGATGGTGGCGTCGAGGCGGAAGGAAAAATGGCGGATGTAGTAGAGGTCATATTCCAGCTTGCGCACCGTATCCTCCATGCTGGCACCGTAGGGATAGTTGACCTGCGCCCAGCCGGTGATGCCCGGCTTCACGAGGTGGCGGAAGTGGTAGCACGAGATCTCGCGCTCGTAGTCCTCGACGAGCCGGTCCCATTCCGCGCGCGGGCCGATCAGGCTCATGTCGCCGCGGAGCACGTTCCACAATTGCGGAAATTCGTCGAGGCGCGTGGAGCGGAGGAAGCGGCCGACCCGCGTCACGCGCGAATCGCCGGGCCGGGTGTAGCGGTCGCCGCCGTTGCCGCTGTTGGCGACGCGCATGGTGCGAAGCTTGAAGATGCGGAACGGCTGGTGGTTCCGGCCGATGCGGGTCTGGGCAAAGAACACCGGGCCGCGGTCCTCCAGGCGGATGGCGATCGCGGCGAGGAAGATGAGGGGAGCCGACAGCAGGAGGCCGAGCACCGACAGGGCCATGTCACTGGCGCGTTTGATCCGTTCGAACACCGGCTCGCGCGCGATCTGAAAGCCCTCCTGGAAGAGCCAGGTCTGGTTGAGCCGGTAGAGCGGGATCTTCTGCCAGTAGACCTGATGGAAGAGCTCGAGCGTGTAGGTCGGCACGCCGGCGAAGTAGAGTTCGACGAGCCGGCGCGAGATCTCCGGCATGAGTTCGCGGGCCGTCTCGCGGAGCACGATTGCCTCGACGTCAATCCGGCCGGCCTGCACGTCGTCGAGGACTTCCTGGAAGGGACGCAGCGGCTCCTGGGACGGCGCGATGAAGGGCGGCACCGATTCCGCGCTGGCGACGGAATAGACCACGCGTTGAGCCATGCCCATCTTCACGCACTCGGCGCGGAAGAGATCGCAACTCGCGCGGTCGCCGAGGAACACCACGCTGCGATCGCCGCGCGAGCGCATGGCCCGGAGGTAGAGCACGCGCCGGTAGCTGAGCGTGAGCGGGATCAGCGTGACGAAGGTCAGCACGATCACGAGGCGGCTGGACTGCAGCTCGTAGGGGGGCCGCAGGAAGACGTAGGCGAGCAGGAGCGTCGAGATCATCGCGCCGAACACGCCGATGGTGTGCTGGCTCGCGTAGTCGACGCTGAGCATGTCGGTGCGCGGCCGGTAGCCTTCGACGAGGTAGATGGCGAACACGAGCATCGCGATCGGCGCGAAGAGCGGCCCGATCAGGAGGTGATCGTCGACCGCCATGCCGCGGATGTAGGCGATGAGGTTGAAAGCGACCATCGCCGAGAACACGTCGAGCACAGCCAGCAGCAGGGCGGAGTTGCGACGGCGATTCATGTTTGGGGACCAGCGATGACGGAACCCGCCGCGGGGCGCGAGCCCGCAACGCGTTCGAGCAGATCGCACCAGCGGCGCAGGGCGGATTCCGCGGCGTGCTCCGTGCCGAAACGCAGCGCGGCGGCGGCCAGCACGGCACGCTCCGCCGGGTCGGAAGCGAGACGGACGAGCGCGGCGGCGAGCGCGGGAAGTTCGTCGCGCGAGCCGGCGAGGCCCAGGCCGCGGTCCGTGACGAGGCGGGCGATCTCGGAGCGCGTCGGTCCGAGAAAAACGATCGGTCGGCCGATGGCGGCGATGCCGTAAAGCTTGCTGGGAAACACGAGGCGCTCGCAGCCGGGGCGGAGGGTGACGAGATGGATGTCGGCGGCCCCCAGCGCGGCGGACAAATTCGCGCGCGGCTGCGGTGGCTGGAAGATGACGTTGGTCAGCCCACGTTGGGCGGCG
>CAZENI010000472.1:0-6847 GCA_964513055.1 uncultured Opitutus sp. | reverse complement strand
GCAGGCCTATTCCGCGCCGCCGATCCGCGTCACGGAGGAGCTGCCCGCGAAGCGCCTGACCGAGCCGAAGCCGGGGGTCCATGTGTTCGACCTCGGCCAGAATTTCGCCGGCATTGTGCGGCTCAAGGTGCGGGGCGCCGCCGGCACGCAGGTCCGCCTGCGCTTCGGCGAGATGCTGCACCCGGACGGCACGCTGATGACGGAGAACCTGCGCCGCGCGCGCGCAACCGATTACTACACGCTGCGCGGCGATCCGGCCGGGGAAACGTGGACGCCGCGGTTCACGTATCATGGTTTCCAATTCGTCGAGCTCACCGGCCTGCCGGGGAAGCCCGCGCCCGACGCCGTGACCGGCCTCGTGCTCCACAACGACACGCCGCTGACCGGCGCCTTCGCCTGCAGCGACCCGGTGCTCACGCAGTTCGGGCGCAACGCCCAGTGGACGCAGCGCGCCAACTTCGTCGAGGTGCCCACCGACTGCCCGCAGCGCGACGAGCGCCTCGGCTGGATGGGCGACGCGCAGGCCTACGTGCGCACGGCGACCTTCAATGCCGACGTCGCCGCGTTTTTCACCAAGTGGAGCGACGACGTCGTCGAGGCGCAGCGCAGCTTCGGCGCCTATCCCGACTACGCGCCCTATCCGATGGCGCACGGCGGGGCGGGGAAGACCTTCGGCACGGGCTGGACGGACGCGGGGATCATCTGCCCGTGGACGATCTGGAAGACCTACGGCGACACCCGCCTGCTGGAGCGTCATTGGAATTCCATGACGCGCTTCATGGAGTGGCGCCACGCCAGCACCACGTCCGACGGCCTCGGCACCAGCCTGGGCAATCCCTGGGGCGACTGGCTCAACGTCAACGAGACCACGCCGGTCGAGTTCATCGACACCTGCTACCACGCCCTCGTCTGCACGCTGATGGCGGAGATGGCCGACGCGTTGCAACGCCCGCTCGAAGCCGCGACGTATCGGGCGCGGCGCGCGAAGACGCAGGCGGCGTTTACCAAGGCCTACGCCCGGCCCGACGGCACGCTCGCGGTCGACACGCAGTCCGCCTACGTGCTCGCGCTGTCGGCCGGACTCATTCCGGAGAAACTCACTGGCGCCGCCGCGAGCACCCTCGTCGTGAAGATCGCGAAGAACGACCATCGCATGGCCACGGGTTTCCTCGGCACGCGCGCGCTGCTGCCGGCGCTCACCGCCGGTGGTCACCACGATCTGGCGGTGCGCCTGTTCCAGAGCCGGAAATTTCCGAGCTGGGGCTACGAGGTCGTCAACGGCGCAAACACCGTGTGGGAGCGCTGGGACAGTTTCACGACGGAGCACGGCTTCAACGGCGCGAACGGGAAGCAGAACGCCGCGATGAACAGCTTCAGCCACTACGCCTTCGGGGCCGTGATGGAGTGGGCCTACCGCGACCTCGCCGGCATCGACACCGCGGGCGCCGGCTACCGCCGCATCGTCATCCGTCCGCGCCCGCCCGCGCCTGGCAGCAATCCCGATCAGGCGCCGATCGACTGGGTGAGCGCGCACTACGATTCGATCAACGGCCGGATCGCGAGCGCCTGGAAACTCGCCGCCGGCCGGTTCAAGCTCGACGTGACGATTCCCGCCAACACCACCGCGAGCGTCTACCTGCCGAGCGCCACCGCGGAGCGTGTGCGCGAAGGCGGCCAGCCGATCGCGCCGGGGAAGATCGCCGGCCTCCGCTCCTTCGCCGCCGCGGGCGACGCGCTACGGGTCGAGGTCGGCGCCGGCTCCTACCGTTTCGAAGTGCAGCCCGCGGCCGCGGGGCGGTGACGCGCGGGCGGGACGCGCGTCCCGGTTTTCGTTCGATGCGCCGCGTCGAATCCGCTAACGGAGTGCTTGTCCAATTCAACTTCGACCATGGCCAATCAATTCGCCGCCCTCGACCAAGCCAAGAGCACGCTCATCGATCTGAGCATCAAATTCGGGCCGAAGGTCTTCGTGGCCGTGCTCATCCTGGTCGCGGGCTTCTTCGTCGGCCGCACGCTGGGCCGGGTGCTCGAGCGCTGGCTGCACAAGATTGAACTCGAGCCGCCGGTCCGCCTGCTAATCGTGCGCGTGCTGCGCTTCGTGGTGCTCGCGATGTTTGGCGTCATGGCGCTGCAGAACCTCGGCGTCGATCTGCTGCCGTTGATTGCCGGCGTGAGTGTCGTCGGCGCGGGCGTGGCCCTCGCGATGCAGGGCGTGCTCGGCAATCTCGTGGCGGGCCTCACGATCATTTTCACGAAGCCGTTTCGCGTCGGCGAGTATGTCGCCATGCTCGGCGTCGAGGGGCGGGTGGAGGCCATCCTCCTTTTCTCCACGAAACTGAGCCACGCCGATCGCTCCATCGTCGTGGTGCCGAATCGGAAAATCGTCGGCGAGATCCTGCACAACTACGGCCGGATCCGGCAGCTCGATCTCACGGTGGGCGTGGCCTACGCGACCGAGCTGAAGGTCGCGCTGGCCGCCGTGCACGAGGTGCTCATGGCCAGTCCCTTCGTGCTCAAGGATCCCGCGCCCCTGGTGGGCGTGACCGCGCTGGCCGATTCCGCGATCACCATCGCGGTCAAGCCCTGGGTCAACGTGCCGGATTACGCCGCGGCCAGCGCGGCGATCAACCAGGGTGTCGTGGAGAAATTCCGCGAGACGAAGATCGAGATTCCGTTTCCGCAGCGCGAAATCCGCCTGCTCGGCGCCTCCGCGGCGTAGTGCAGGACGCGCTCTCTCGGGCCGGAAGCGACGGAGATCCTGGATGCCTCGGGGACAGGGGTGAACGTCGCCCGATCCGGAGCGACGGCAAAAAAAGGGGTGACAAAAATTACGAGTGGGCGGCCCTGCCTCGGGGAGAGGTCAGGCGCCGTCGGAAGCCTCGCCCGTGGTTCGTTTTTTTGCCAACCCTCTTTTTTGCCGTCATGACGGTGTCGAAGGGCGCGTGCCGTCAAACCACGATTCGGACCACGGCCGCTTTGGGCTGATTCAAACCTGCCGTAGTGGCTCGATCGCCGCCAGCGTGTCGACGAAGAGGTGGCCATGGCCGGCCGGAAAAGGCTCGGTGCAGGAGCGACTTCTTCAACGCCTGTGACGCGGTGTGGGGCGGGCGGCGAAAGCGTGGAGCGTGGGAGAAATTTGGACGTTGGAAACCGGCGCGCGTCCGCGTCGCATGGCGTTGCTCCGCTTGTCCTCCCTGCCGCCTCCACAACCCTCGGCTGAACCCGCCTCCGCCCGCCTGTCGCGGCGCACGAAGTTCACGTGGGCGCTCGGCTCGCTCGGCGACAACTACGCGGGCAACACGATCAACCAGCTTAAAGATCCCGTCTACACCGTCGCGCTCGGCGTGCCGCCGGAGCACATCGGCTGGGCGCTCTCGGTGCCGCGGCTGCTGGACGCGTTCTTCGATCCCGTCGTCGGCTTCTGGTCCGACCATTGGCGCGGGCGCTGGGGGCGGCGGCGGCCGTTCATCTTCGCCGGTGCGATCGGGCTGGCGGTCACGATGGCGCTCCTCTGGCTGCCGCCGGCCGGGGCCGGCTGGAGTCACTTCGCGCTCGCGGCGTATTTTCTCGGCGCGACTGTGCTGTTCTATGCCGCCTACAGCCTCTTTCTCGTGCCGTATCGCGCGCTCGGCCTCGAGCTGACCCGCGACTATCACGAGCGCACGCGGCTGCAGGGGTGGGGGATGATGGTCGGCCTCCTCGGCGGGCTCGGCCTGCCGTGGCTCTACAAACTCACGCTGGTGCTCGGAGGCGGCGGCGGCAACGGCGCTCCTGCGACGCCGGACGTGATTCTCGCGGGCGCGCGCTGGGTGGGCGCGGGGGTGGGTATCCTGATTCTGGTCACCTGCCTCGTGCCCGCCCTCGCGTGCCGGGAGCCGGCGGTCGCGGCGCCGGCGGGGACGAAGGTCGGGTTGCCGGCCGCGTTGCGGGCGACGCTGCGCAACCGATCGTTTCTCCACATGCTCGGGATGAACTTCTGCGCGATCGTCGGCATGTATGCCCCGGTGACGGTCGCGTTACTGGTGTCGATCTACTTCCTGTTTCACGGCGACCAGGATGCCGCCGCCAATCTCACCGGCGGCGTCGGCATGGCGCAGCTGCTCGGCTCGCTGGCGGGCGTGCCCGTCAACACCGCGATCTCCGTCCGGCTCGGCAAGCGCGGCACCGCGCTCCTCGCACTGGGACTGGGCGCGGCGGGCTTTGCCTCGCTGGCGCTGACGCTCCGGCCCGCGCATCCCTACTGGGCGCTCGGCTCGTATTTCCTGATCGGCTGGGGCATGCAGGGCGTGTGGCTGATGTCGGCGACAATGAACGCCGACGTGTGCGACAGCGACGAACTCGCGACCGGCCAGCGGCGCGAGGGGCTCTACGGGGCGGTGTTTGCGCTGGAGCAGCGGATCGCGTTGGCGGGGGCCGCGCTGCTCGGCGGTTACCTCGTGAGCGCGTGCGGCTACGTCACGGACGCGAGCCCGGCGGCCGCAACGCTGGAGCGGTTGCGCGCGACGTTGATCGTGACGCCCCTGGTCGGACTGGGCTGCGCCGCGGCCTGCATCGCGCTGTATCCGTTATCTCATGCCCGCGTCGTCGGAATTCAGGCGGAGCTGGCGGCGCGGCGCGCGGCGTCCCACCCGCCGCCCGGCAACTGAACGCAGATTCCGATTCCCTCGCGCCGTCCGCCGGCCATAACGTCGCCATCCCTTATCCGATGAGAGCCCGCCTGATCGATGTCGCCGCCCGTGCGGGAGTCGCGCCAAACACGGCGTCGACCATCCTGAACAACCGGCCGGACTCGTGGGCGTCGAAGGAGACGCGGGAGCGCGTCCTGCTCGCGGCGAAGGAGCTGAACTACCGCCCAAGCAAGGCCGCGCTCGGCGTGCGCCTCGGGCGCTACAACACCATCGGCCTCGTCGTGCCTGATCTCCACAACCCGTTCTATCCGGTGCTGGCGGACTATCTCGATCACGCGGTGGCCGCCCACGGCTACGACCTGATCGTGGAGCACTCGCGCAACGACCTCGCGGCGGAGCAGCACTGTTTCCAGTCGATCCTCGACCGGCAGGTCGACGGCGTCGCGCTGATTGTGAGCGATCCCGATCTGCACCGGCCGTTTCTGGCCGGGCTCGCGGTGAGCGGTCCGCCGGCCGTGGCCCTCGCCGCCAAGCCCGACGTGCCGCTGCCGATCGATTCCGTGCTGATCGATTTTTCGCAGGGCTTCGACGAGGCGATCACGCACCTGCTCGCGCTCGGCCACCAGCGCTTCGCCTTCCTCTGCGCGCTGGCCAAGGGGCAGGACGACGGCAAGCGCCCCGAGTTTTTCCGGCAGTTGCTCGGCGCCCGGGGCGTCGCGCCGGAGCACATCGTGTTCGTGCGCTGCGAGCATCACATCGCGAGCGCGCGCGCGGCGTTTCGCGAACTCCTGCGGCGCACCGATGGCCCGCGCCCCACGGCGGTGATCGCGCTCAACGACCTGTCCGCCATCGGCGCGATGCGCGCTGCGACGGACGAGAAACTGGAGGTGCCGCGGGACCTCTCGATCATCGGCGTGGACAACATCCCGCTCGGCGAATTCCTGCCGGTGGCGCTCACGACCGTGGCGCAGCCGATTCAGGAAATGGTGGCGCGCGCCGCGAGCCTGCTGATCCAGCGCATTGAGGGCAAAGCGGCGGCGAAGCCCTCGCACACGGTCTTCACGACCGGGCTGATCGTGCGCGAGAGCACCGGCCGGCCGCCGCGGCCCTGAGCGGCGTCGAAAAAGGTGTTCCCTGACTTTTTCGACGCCTTCTGGGCCGGGAACGTGCAGTGGAAGCACCCTTTCATTCGAGAGACTCTAAACCGAAAGGTGGAGCCCGATGTCCCCTATCGGGCTTTGATTGGTGCGCTCTCGATCCAGCCCGATAGGGACATCGGGCTCCACCTCAACTGCACGTTCCCAGCTGTGCCAAGGGCGTTCCCGCGACGGCCGTTATCCGCGCCGGGCGACCGCGCGGCGGCGGGGTGCGGCGAGTTCCCCGACCCAGGCCCCGCCCAGCAGCGTGGTGTGGGCGTTGGGCGGCACGCCGCGCTGCCCCTGCGCAATCATGCGCGTCAGCAACTCCACCGCCACCGCGCCGATGCGGCGGGGCTCGTCGTAGATCCCGGGAAACGGAAAACCGCCGTCCGCCGCCGGACGCGCGGAGCAGCTCACGATCGGCCGGTCGCCGATGAGCGCGCGATCGGCGCGGAGCGCCTGCGCGATCTCGTCGTGCTCCGCCAGCAGCACGTCGGGCCGCTCCGCTTCGAGCCAGCGGCGCAGGGCGGCCGGTTCCACCGTCTCGCAGACGTGCGCCCGCAGGGGCTCGACGCCGCCGTAGATGCCGTGCCACGCATGCGACGCGGTGATGCTGTGGCCGCAGCGTCGGTCGTGTTTCGCCCGAATCACCAGTCCCAGCCGCCGGTAGCCGGTCGCGAACAGGCGTTCGCAGAGCGTGAACACGTTCTTGAAATGATCCGCCACGACCCGGTTGAAATGCGGACTCGTGACGGAGAGCGTCGCGGACACGACCGAGAACTGGCTCCAGTCCACGAGATCGTCGAGCGGCCGCAGGTCGGCCATGGGCAGCAGCACCAC
The DNA here is from genome assembly GCA_964513055.1 of uncultured Opitutus sp. Lineage (GTDB taxonomy): Bacteria > Verrucomicrobiota > Verrucomicrobiia > Opitutales > Opitutaceae > ER46. The sequence continues at coordinate 240 of CAZENI010000472.1, read as the reverse complement.
GCCCTCCACGCCGCGCGAGCGCAGGATGCGGTGGACGCGCTGGCCCGAGGTCGCGGCGCCGTGGACATGCAGCACGTGCAGCGCGAAGCCCGCGGTCTGGGCCGCCTCGCGGGCGCCCTCGAGCAGCAGATCGCAGAACGCCTCCCGCTCGTCGGGCGGCCGCGTCGTCAGGGCGCAGACGTTCGCGGCGCGGGTGGGGCCGCTGCTACGGCCCGCTGGTCGACACCGAGGCCGCCCGAC
>CAZENI010000471.1:4373-6849 GCA_964513055.1 uncultured Opitutus sp. | reverse complement strand
TGCTCGCTCACGTACGAATCGTCGCGCCACGTCCCGAAGTAGGCGCGCACCAGGGCCATCGCGGCCGAGAGGCCGGTGCGATGTCGCGAGGTGTAGATGCCAAGCTCGCCGCCATCGAGCCGCTCCCGCGCGATCACCCCGACGCCATCCTCTCCGGCTTCGCGAATCCCGCCATGGCGAAGGGAATCGACGAGCGCATCACCGAGTTCCTCGGCACGCCCGGCGCCGTCGATCTCACCGCCAAATACCGCACCGGCCCGCGCCTCGTGGAGATGCACGGCCAGACCTTCCTGCGGCCCACGCTCATCGTGTGCGACGATCTCAATCACCCGCTCGCCAACACCGAGTATGGCTTCCCATTCGCGAGCGTCCTGCAGGTCCCGCAGGAGAAGATGATCGATCAAATCGGCGAATCCCTCGTCGTGTCCGCCTTCACCCGCGATCGCGAATGGAGCGCCGACCTGATGACGAGCACGAACATCGAGCGCCTCAACCTCGGGCCGTATTCGACGATGCGCGTGCAATGGGAGCAGCCCCACGAGGGCAACCTCTTCGAATTCCTCTACCGCCGCCGCGCCCTCCAGGGCGACTTGGTGGCCGTCTAATCCAGAAACGAAACCGCTGGCGCACGCTAATGATCGCTGATTGACGGCGGAACGACGGAGAAACCACTCATACGCACCAATGAAAGGGAATTTGAGGAATGGCGGATCGTTAGCCTGAATTCCCAATCACTGCCTTTTGTTAGTGTGGATTAGTGGTTTTCATTAGCGTCCCTCAGCGAACATCAGCGGTTTCTCCTCCGAAATTCAGAATGATTGCTCCCTTCGCGTCGCGTCCCTCGCCCAAACTCGTCTTCGGCCCGGGCACGCTGCGCGAACTTCCCGCCTGCGTCCGCGAGGTCGGTGGCACGGCGGTCTTCCTCGTCAGTGACACAGGCATCGTCCGCGCCGGCCACGTCGAGCGTGCCCGCCAGATTCTCGAAAACGCCGGCATCGCCGTCGCCCTCCACGATCACTCGCACGAGAATCCCACCGAGTCCGACGCCGCCGCCTGCCGCGATGTCGCCCTCCGCCACACCTTCGACTGCATCGTCGCCCTCGGCGGCGGCAGCAGCATGGACACCGCCAAGGCCGGCAATTTCCTCCTCACCAACGGCGGCGCGATGCGCGACTACCACGGCTACGGCAAGGCCACCAAGCCGATGCTGCCGTTCATCGCCATCCCCACCACGTCCGGCACCGGCAGCGAGTGTCAGTCCTACGCCCTCGTCAGCCGCGACGACACCCACGAGAAAATGGCCTGCGGCGATCCCAAGGCCAAGGCCCGCATCGCCATCCTCGATCCCGAGCTCACGGAAACGCAGCCGCGCTCCGTCGCCACGCTCACCGGCCTCGACGCCCTCGCCCACGCGCTCGAATCCGCCGTCTCGACCAAGCGCAACGCCATCTCGTCCGTCTATTCCGAGTCCGCCTTCCGCCATCTCGCGTGCGCCATCGGCGCCGTGATCGCCGGCCGGCCGAGCCACGACGATCGCGCCCACATGCAGCTCGGCGCCGCCCTCGCCGGCCTCGCGATCGAGAACAGCATGCTCGGCGCCGCCCACGCCAGCGCCAACCCTCTCACCGCGCACCACAACCTCACGCACGGTCACGCCGTCGCCCTGATGCTGCCCCACGTGATGCGCCTCAACGCCGCAGCCCCGGCGCCCGCCGCGATTTACGCGCGCTACTCCGCGATCCTCGCCGAAGCCGCGATCAGTGCGCAGCCGTTGATCGAGTGGGTGTCCGGCCTGACCGCGCAAAGCGGCTTTCGCGGCCTCAACGGCACCACGCCGGATTTCGCCACGCTGGCCCACGACGCCACGAAACAGTGGACCGGGCAATTCAACCCGCGGCCGTTGCAGGCCGACGACTACGTCGCACTCTATCGCCGTGCGCTGGCCCATGATGTTTGACGACTGGGGTTCGAGGTGGAGCGCGTTGTCCCCAACGCGCTTCAGGAAATTCGCACGCTCCCCAGCCAGCGTCTTGGGGACAAGCCGCTCCACCTCGCTCAAGGCACTGGCGCTCCTCGCCTGCCTCGCCCTCACCGCGTGCGGCGACCGCGCCGCCGCCCCGGATTCCAAGGCCGCCGCGCCGAAACCCGTCGCCGTCGTGCCCAAGACCGCCTGGCCCATGACCCGCGGCGGTCCCGCCCTTAGCGGCAGCGCCGCCGCCAGGGTCCCCACCGCGCCCGTCACCGCGTGGACCTTCACCGCCAGCGGCCCGATCACCGGTGAGGCCGCGATCGCGGACGGTCGCATCTACGTCGGCACCGGCAAGGGCACGCTCCACGCCCTCGCCGCCGACACCGGCCGGGAGCTGTGGAAATTCGAGACCAAGGACGCCGTCACCGCCGCGCCCGCCGTCAGCGGCGGCCGCGTGTATCTGTCTTCCAACGACGGCATCCTCTACGCCCTCGCCGCCGACACCGG
>CAZENI010000471.1:0-4363 GCA_964513055.1 uncultured Opitutus sp. | reverse complement strand
AGCTCTGGAAGTTTTCCACCGAGGACAAGATCAGCTCCGGCGCCATCGTGATCAAGAACCCCACCGGCACCGGCGACGCCGACTGGGTCCTCCTCAACGGCTACGACGGCACCGCCCGCGCGCTCCACGCCACCGACGGCAAGGTCGTCTGGACCTACAAGACCGACAACTACATCAACGGTGCGCCCGCCGTCGTCGACGGCCGCTTCCTCGTTTTCGGCGGCTGCGACTCCCTGCTCCACGTCGTCAACCTCAAGGACGGCACGCTCGTCCACTCCATCCCCGCCAACGCCTACATCCCCGCCTCCATCGGCACGTTCGGCACGATGGCGTTCTGCGGCAACTACGCGAACCAAGCCGTCGCCTTCGACGTTGTCGGCGGCAAGGTCGCCTGGACCTACGAGGATCGCGCCCTGCCCTTCTTCAGCTCGCCCGCCGTGAACGACCGCCTCGTCCTCATCGGCTCGCGCGACAAACACCTCCACGCGATCAACCGCACGTCCGGCGAAGTCGCGTGGAAATTCCAGACCGGCGGCCGCGTCGAGGGCTCGCCCATCGTCTTCGAGGACGCCGTCGTCTTCGGCTCGAGCGATGGCCGCCTCTACGCCGCCCGCCTCGATGCCGGCACCGAGTTGTGGCAACTCGATCTCGGCGAGTCCCTCGTCGCCTCCCCCGCCTTCGGCGAACACCTGATTGTCATCGGCGGCGAAAAAGGCACGGTCTTTGCCATCCGCAGCGGCCCGGCGCTCCCCAAAAAAGCCTGAACCGCTTTCCGTTCCCGAAACGTCCTAGTTCCCATTGGTCCCATCGGTCTCCCCGGTCGCATGGGTTCCATCGCGAGGATTCCCACACCATGACCGCCCTCCCACCTGCTTCCCCCGTTCCCCAGAAAACCTCCACCACGGCCGGGAACTACTTCATCTCGAACTACCCGCCCTTCTCCTTCTGGTCCGAGGACCAGAAAGTCGAGGTCGAGCTCGCGCTCAACTCGGAGCCCACGCCCGGCGCCAAGCTCGGCGTCTACCACCACATCCCGTTCTGCCGGAAGCGCTGCCATTTTTGCTACTTCCGCGTCTACACCGACAAGAACGCCAAGGAGATCCAGGCCTACCTCGACGCCACCATGGTCGAGCTCAGGGCGCTTGCCGAACGCCCGCTCATCCGCGGCCGCAAGCCGCACTTCGTGTATTTTGGCGGCGGCACGCCCTCGTATCTTTCCGCAAAGCAACTCACCGAGCTCACCGATCGCATGAAGGCGATCCTGCCGTGGGACGAGGCCGAGGAGATCGCGTTCGAAGGCGAACCCGGCACCCTCAACGCCGCCAAGCTCGCCGCGATCAAGCAGGTCGGCGTCACGCGTCTCAGCCTCGGCGTCGAGCATTTCGACGACCACGTCCTCGAGATCAACGGCCGCGCCCACCGCTCCGGCGAAGTCTACACCGCCTACGAACGCGCCCGCGCGGAGAACTTCGCCCAGATCAACATCGACCTGATCGCCGGCATGGTCGAGGAGACCGAGGCCCTCTGGCAGCGCAACATCGAGGAGACGATCAAGCTGCGGCCCGACAGCGTGACGATCTACCAGATGGAGGTTCCCTACAACACGACCATCTACAAGGAGATGAAGGCCGAGGGAAAACTCGTCGCGCCCGTCGCCGACTGGCAGACGAAACGCCGCTGGGTGAAGGAAGCCTTCGCCGCCCTCGAAAGCGCCGGCTACACCGTGAAGAGCGGTTACACCGCCGTCCTCAATCCGAGCCGCACGAAATTCGTCTACCGCGACGAACTCTGGAGCGGCGCCGATTTGCTCGGGCTCGGCGTGGCCTCGTTCTCCCACGCCGCCGGCGTCCACTATCAGAATCTCACCGAACTCGAGCCGTATATGGCCGCCGTCGCCGCCGGTGATCTGCCGGTGAAGCGCGCGTTCCGCACGTCGCCCGAGGAGCGCATGATCCGCGAGTTCATTCTCCAGATGAAGCTCGGTCACGTGAACCTCGGCTACTTCACGGAAAAATTCGGCGTCGACATCGCGCAGCGTTTCACCGCCCAACTCGAGCATCTCTCCGCCGAAGGCTTGCTCAGCGTCGGCTCCGATGAAGTGAAACTCTCCCGCGACGGCCTGCTCTGCGTCGACACGCTGCTCCACGAGTTCTTCCTCCAGCAGCACCGCACAACCCAGATTGTGTGACGCGGCGCCATGTCGGACCTGCGACGCACCTTCGCGCCACGCCGTGCCCTCCGTTGATCAACTGATCGCCCAGGCCGTGCCGGAGGCCTTGGGCCGTTTCATGCGCGACGCCTGCCGCCTCGCGCCGGACGCCTTCCAGCCGCTCCCGGGCCACGCCCTGCCCGAGCCGGCCCGCCGCCTGCTCGTGCATGCGCAGGACATGACGTCGACCCTCGCGACGTTTCACGAGAGCCCCCTGCGCGTTGAAATCCTCCAGCAACAGCAACTCGACGGGCTCTACCTCCGCGAGGTGTTTCTCCGCACGACCGCGACGGGCGCGATCGTCGAGTATGGCGTGATTGCGATTGCGCTCGCGCAGTTCACACCCGCGCAGCAGCAGGCGATCGCCGGCGGTCACGGCCCGCTCGGCGCCCTGCTGCACCGCTTCCAGATTCCGTTCACCAGCGCACCCATCGGCTTCTTCTCCGTCACCGGCGCCCGGCTCGCCGCTACCCCCCTAGCCACGGCGCCGGACGCGACCTGCTTCGGCCGGCTGAACCGCCTCGCAAAGGCCGCCGGCGAGCCCCTCGCGTGGATTCTCGAAATCCTCCCGCCATCATGAGCCTTTTGGCGTTCGTAGTTCCGCCTTCAGGCGGAATCCGATAGACCCGGTCCGCGTGAAGATCACTTTCCTCACTCCCGGCACCGGCAGCTACTACTGCGGCGCCTGCATGCGCGACAACGCCCTCGCCCGCGAGCTCGTGCGCACCGGCCACGACGTGACCCTCGCGCCGATGTATCTGCCGATGCAGCTCGACGAGACCACCCTCGCCGGCGCCGAACGCGTCCCCGTTTTCTTCGGCGGCATCAACGTCTACCTCCAGCAAAAGTCCGCACTCTTCCGCAAAACCCCCGCGTGGCTCGACCGCCTGCTCAACAGCACGGGCCTCCTCCGCTGGGCCGCGCGCCACAGCCACATGACCAGCCCGCGCGAGCTCGGCGAGATGGCGCTCACGATGCTCGAAGTCGACACCGGCCCGCTCCGCAAGGAGCTCGACAAGCTCCTCGATTGGCTCGTGCAGATCGAAAAGCCCGACGTCATCTGCCTCTCGACCGCGCTGCTCGCCGGCTTCACCGATGAGCTGAAGCGCCGTCTCAGCGGTGTCCGCGTGGTTTTGTTCTTCCAAGGCGAGGACACGTTTCTCGACTCGCTGCCCCAGCCCTACCGCGACCGCTGCTGGGCCACGCTCGCCCGCCGCATCAAGGCCGCCGACCTGATCCTCTCGCCGAGTCGCTACTACGCCGGCTTCATGCGCGAACGCCTGCAGCTCGCACCCGATGCCGTCGAGGTCGTGCCCAACGGCATCCAGCTCGACGGCTACGCGGTCGCCGACGCGCCGCCCGCCACGTCCACGATCGGCTATCTCGCCCGGATGTGTCGCGAGAAAGGCATCGAGATTCTCGTCGATGCGTTCATCGCGCTCGCCCGCGACCTCGGCGACACCACGACGCGCCTGAAAATCGCCGGCGCCGCCACGGCCGGAGACGAGCGGCTCATCGCGGCGCTCCAAAAAAAACTGGCCGACGCCGGACTCACCGCTCGCGTCGAATGGCACCGCAACGTTTCGCGCGACGAGAAAATCGCCTTCCTGCGCAGCGTGTCGCTCGTCTCCGTGCCCGCGATCTATCCCGAGGCCTTCGGCCTCTATGTGATCGAGGCCATGGCCTGCGGCGTGCCCGTGGTGCAGCCGGACGCCGCCGCGTTTCCCGAGCTCATCGCCCTCACAGGCGGTGGCGTCTGCGTGCCGCCGCGCGACCCCGCTGCGCTCGCGCGCGCCTGGCAGCGCCTGCTCGCTGCTCCCGGCGAGCGCGCGAAACTCGGCCAAGCCGGCCGATTGAACGTTGAAAAACACTTCGGCGCCCCGACGATGGCCGCGAATTTCCTTCGCGCACTGACGCGCTTCGCCCCCGCCGCCACCTCGTCCTCTCTTCGCTCCAACCTCGCCCGCTGATGGAAGTCCCCGCCCAATTCCACTTCACCTACCGCCGGCTGGTGGAGTTCGCCGACACCGACGTCGCCGGCATCATGCATTTCTCGAATTTCTTCCGCTTCGTGGAATGCGCCGAGCATGCGTTTTTCCGCTCGCTCGGCTTCCGCGTCCAGCGGTCGGTGAGCGGCGCCGGCAGCAGGGCCTC
>CAZENI010000470.1:0-6865 GCA_964513055.1 uncultured Opitutus sp. | reverse complement strand
GCGGGCGCGCAGATGTTCGCCTACGACGTCGATGGCGACGGCCGCACGGATGTCATCACCGCGCTCGCCGCGCACGGCTACGGCTTCGCGTGGTATCAGCAGCTCAAGGACAAGGATGCGAACGGCTCGCCGACGTTCAAGGTCCACGTGTTTCTCAACAAGGAGCCGCAGGAGAACCGCTACGGCGTGACGTTCTCGGAGATCCACGCGGTCGAGCTCGTCGACATGGACGGCGACGGGCTGAAGGACATCGTGACGGGCAAGTGCTTCTGGGCGCACGGTCCGACGGGCTCGCCCGAGGCGAACGCGCCGGCGGTGCTCTACTGGTTCAAGCTCGTGCGCGGGAAAGACGGCACGGTCGACTGGGTGCCGAATCTGATCGACGACAACTCGGGCGTCGGCCGCCAGATCGGGCTCGGCGACGTGAATGGCGACGGCCGGCCGGATGTGATCATCGGCAACAAGAAGGGCGCGTTCGTCTTCACCAACGAGGCGCGGAAGGTCTCCGCCGCGGAGTGGGCGGCGGCGCAGCCGAAGGTGCTTTATCCCGAGGCGACGAAGAACTCGCTGACCGCGCGCGATGTGATTGTGCACACGCCGCGCGCCGCGGACGTGGCGAAGGCCAATGCCGCGGTGGCGGCCCCGGGAAATCCCAGGCTGACCGGCGGCACGCTGCCGGCCGGCGCCGACGGCAAGCCGCTCAACACCGATTTCGAGACGGGCGACCTGCGCGACTGGACGGCGGTGGGCAACGCGTTCACGAAGCAGCCGATCGTGGGCGACACTGTCGTGGCGCGCCGGCCGCCGATGACGAGCGGGCACGTGGGCCGGCATTGGATTGGGACCTATGAGAACGGTCTCGGCGACAGCGCGACGGGCACGCTCACGAGCAAGCCGTTCAAGCTGACGCAGCCGTGGGCGGCGTTCCTGCTGGCGGCCGGACCGTTCGAGACGACGCGCGTCGAGCTCGTGGAGGCGGCGACGAACGCTGTGCTGCTGAAGATCTCCGGCGTGGACACGCGCGGATTCAAGCCGCCGCACAAGAACACGGAGACGCTTTCGCCCGTCGTGATCGACCTGCGGCCGCACCAGGGCAAGGAGGCGTTCCTGCGGATCGTCGATGAGCAGCCGGGCAGCGGCTGGGGCCACCTCAACTTCGACGACTTCCGGTTCTACGCGACGAAGCCCGGATTGTGAAAAGACCTCGGAAAATGTTGAATGTGGAAAGCGGGAAAGTGGGAAAAAGAAGCAAACCGCCGCGGCACGAAATTCTGATTGATGCCGTTTCCTGCTTTCCAGCTTTCCACATTTAGGTGGTTTTAGAATTCATGCCTTCCACAACCCATATTCGCGTTTCCTCCGTGCAGTTTGAGAGCGCGCCGGGGGACAAGGAGGCGAATTTTCGGAAGATTGAAGCGTTCACGGCCGAGGCGGCGGCGCAGGGTGTGCGGCTCGTGGTGTTTCCGGAGGGGTGCATCAGCGGATATTGGTTCGTGCGGAACCTCACGGTCGAGCAACTCGGCGCGCTGGCGGAGCCGATTCCCGCCGGCCCGAGCACGCAGCGGCTGCGGGCGCTGGCGCAGCGGCACGGCGTGACGGTGGGAGCGGGGCTGTTCGAGGCCGCGGGCGCGGGCGGGTTTCACAACAGCTACGTGGTCGCGCTCCCCGACGGCACGGTGCACTGCCACCGGAAGCTGCACGCCTTCGAGCACGAGGCGATGAGGAGCGGGAGCGAGCTGACGGTCTTCGATCTGCCGGACGGCTTTCGCGTCGGGGTGTTGATTTGCTACGACTGCAACCTGATCGAGAACGTCCGGATGACGGCGTTGCGCGGCGCGGAGATCATCATCGCGCCGCACCAGACGGGCGCGGTGCGGAGCACGAACCCGCACCTGATGGGACTGATCGAGCGACACGTGTGGGACAACCGTCACCAGGATCCGGATGCGATTCAGCGGGAATTCCTCGGCGACAAAGGCCGCGGCTGGCTGCTGCGCTGGCTGCCGAGCCGGGCGCACGACAACGGCGTGTTTCTCATTTTCAGCAATGGCGTGGGCGTCGACGACGACGAGATCCGCACGGGCAACGCGATGATCCTCGATCCCTATGGCCGCATCCTGACCGAGACCTCGGCCGCCGGTGACGCGATGGTCGTGGCCGATCTCGACGCGAGCCTGCTGGAGCAGGCGACGGGGCGGTTGTGGATCCAGGCGCGGCGGCCCGAGCTTTACGGCCCGCTCGCGCAGCGCACGGGCCGGGAGCGCGACACGCGGCAGGTGAAGTTCATGGAGTGAGGTAGGGCGAGGCGTCCCGCCGAGCCGGTCTGGGTTCCAAGGCGAGCTTGGAACCCGAACGCGCGATGGGCGCGTGAATTCATACCAACGGCTGAGGTGTTTTGGACTTTGGTGCAGCAGCGCCGGTAGGGCCTGACCTCCGGGCGGGCCGTGGGCGTGCGGAGATCCTGACGGCCCGCCCGGAGGTCGGGCCGCTACCCTCGGAGAAGTCTAAACCTCATGGGGTGTTGGTATCAGGTGCGCTCGGAGAGCGGGCGCCACCTACCGAAACGCCCAGAGCTGCTTCTCCGTGCGCACGTAGATCGTGTCGCCGATGAGCGCGGGGGTGGCGAGGATGCGCGTGCCGAAATCGACCATATGCAGCACCTCGGGTTTCGCGCCGCCGGCCTTGATCACGGAGAGTTTGCCGGGGACCGAGGCGACGTAGATCCGGCCGTCGGCCGCGACGGGCGAGGCGTAGTAGTTGCCGTTCGCGCCGATGCGCTCCTGCGCGTAGAACGGCTCGCCGGTCTTCGCATCGAGCGAGGACATCAGGCCGCCGTCCTTCACGAGATAGATCCGGCCGTCGTAAAACAGCGGCGACGGCACGTAGGGCAGGGCGCGCCGGAATTTCCAGGCGACGTGCGTCTCCGAAATGTCACCACGGCCGCCCGGCTTGACGGCGAGGAGCAGGTTCTCGGCGCGCGCGTCGCCGGCCTTCAAGAGGTCCCAGTCCTCCTTGGTGAACTTGCCGTCGCGCGTGCGATCCATGCCGCGCAGGTAGTCGCGGCGCGAGGCCTCGATCTCCTCGAGTGCCACCTCGCCGTCGCCGTTCTTGTCGTTGCGCTTGAGAAACTCCTCCCACGGCTGGCGCGGCGAGTCGGCCTGGCCGGGCGACCAGGCGCCGAAGAACAGCATCCCTTCCGCGATGACGGGCGTGGTGCAGACGAGGCCTGCGACGCCGTCGATCGACCAGCGCTCGGCGCCGGTCTGCAGGGCGTAGCCCTTGAGGCGGGCGGTCGCGCCGAGGACGATCTCCTCGACGCCGTCGTTGCGCCACAGCGCGGGCGTGCCGAAGCTGCCGGCCGAGTCGGGGCGCGGCGTTTCCCAGAGTGTCTGGCCGGTCGCGAGGTCGACGCAGAGCAGCGTCGAGTAGCGATGCTGATCGCGGCTCAGCAGCACGCGCGGGCCGACGATGATGGGGGAGCTGCCCGTGCCGAACTTGCCGCTGCTCTCGGCGAGCGGCAGCGGGCGGCGCCAGAGTTCCTTCCCGTCGGGATCGTGGCAGACGAGACCGAAGGAGCCGAAGTAACTGACCACATGCCGGCCGTCGGTCGCGGGCGTCGACGCCGCCGGGCTGCCGTCCGAGCGGTGATGCTCCTCGAGGTGCTCCGGCTGGATCGGCCGAGCCCAGCGCAGCCGGCCGTCGGTGCGATCGTGGCAGCGGACCTCGAGCTGGCCGTCGTGAAAGGTCGTCAGGAATATGCGATCGCCCCAAATCGCCGGCGACGACGGGGACCAGGGCACGTCGACGCTCCAGCGCACGGCCTCGCCCGGACCGAACTTCACCGGCGGCTTCGCGTCGGCGGAAACGCCCGTGCCGTCCGTGCCGCGGAACTGGGGCCAGTGCGGCGGTGGGGTGGTGCTGCCGTCGGCGGACGCCGCGACAGCCAGGGCCAGGGCGAGAACAAGCGGGAAGCAACGAACGTTTTTCATGCCGGGGTGAGCGCTGCCGTGCTGATGGCCGGTCGGTCGGATTCATGCGAGAAGTTTCCCGCGAGGGGAAACGGATCCGGAATTCCCGTCTGGGAGGGCGTCGAAGAGGGCCTTTTCCGGTAGCGGAAGCCGTGAGGCTTTCGTGACTGCGCCTCGCGGTGTCGGACGAAACGCTCACGCGTTCCGTTACCGAAGAGAGCCGCGCTCCACCTTTTTCGACGCCTTCTAACAAAGCGGCCGCAGATTCGTTGAAGGTCAGTTCGCAACTGCCCGGGCGCGCCGCGCGATGGTGTGCGCCGCCCGGTGGAGACTCCCCACTGCCGATGACCCGCCGTTTCCTTCTCCCTGCACTGGCGCGCCCGCCCGGGCCCGCCCTGGCGTGCGCCCTCCTGGTCCTGTGCGCGTCCGCCTGCCAGCACCGCCGACCCGAGCTGCCCGCGATGTCCCTGCCCGTTCCCGGCGGCGGCGGGGGCGGGGCACCGCCGCGTGCGCCGGCGATGCCGCTGGCGATTCGCCTGCTGTCGCCGGATCTGCGCGTGGATCTCAACTGGCTGGAGCTCGATGAGTTTTTTCCGCCGGGCGCGAGGCGGGTGGGGCCCGAGGTGCCCCTCGGTGCCAGACTCCTGCCGGCGAATCGAACGAGGTTTCCGTCCACCGAGCTGTGCGCGTCACCCGACGGGCAGCACGTGCTCTTCCACGACGGCATGAAGCGCAAGGAGCGCGGCATCCATCACTGGCTGCTGCTGCTGAAGAAGGACGAGCCGTTTCCGAACACGATCTTCGGCACGCGCACGACGTTCGAAGCCGCGTGGGCGCCGGACAGCCGGCACTTCGCCGTCACGCACTTCACCGGCGACAATTCCAGCGAAGTCTTCGTTGTCGACCTTGCCGACCTCGAACGGCGGGCGATCGACGTGCGGCCGCAGCTCGAAGCGCATTTTCCGCGGCACCTGGCGGCGGTCCCCCTGTTTCTGAAGGCGTATCGCTGGACTCATGACGGGCGCCTGGTCGTCCGCGCGCTGGCGCGCGAACGCGAGGAACCGCACGAGCTGTTCGGGTGCGAGGTGCTGGTCGCGCTGGGCGCGCCCGGCGCGGACCCGGCGATCACGTTTCTCCGCGGTTTCCGAAAGCCGCAGGCGGAGCCGACGCTGCCGCTGGAGCCGTGAAGCGTCGTGATCAGCCGTGCGGCGAGCCGACGCGCGGCGCTGTGCGGCCGGAAAGCGGCCGCGCGGGTGGAGCGGCTTGACCCGAATGGCGCCAAGATAACGCAGAGCACCGATAACTCGACCCTCGTTCTCGTTCTTCGTAATCGTTCTCGTTCTCTCGTGACCGACGAGGAGCCTTCGGGAGAACGATTACGAGAACGAGGAACGAGAACGAACGGCCTGTTCGCTTTGCTTGGCCTGGAAACGGCAGCTAGGGAAACCGCTAATCCACGCTAATCGGCGCTAATCAGAAACCCGCCATGGGTTGATTGGCATGGTTCAGAGTCACCAAACGGGTGACTCGAGTGGCCGAGTGAATCGAAGCCCAAGTTTTGCATCAGCGAAAATTAGCGAAGATTAGCGGTTTCGCCTTCTGCCGAATCCAGGCTTGGCGGCCTTCCGGCTTGGCCCCAAGCCGCTCCACCTCGGAGCTGACTTAGACCTTCGAGCCGGCTCAGCGGGTCGGCGCGGGCGTGGTCGCGATGCGGTAGAGGTGGCCCGCGGTCCGGATGAAGAGGGCGTCGTCCGCGACGCCGTAGGAGGCGAGGGTGCGTTCCTCCAGCTTGTTCGTCGCGAGCTTGGCGAACGTCTTGCCGGCCTGGAGCACGGTGCCGGTGCCGGTCTCGTTTTGAAAATAGAGGCGGTCGCCGACGGCGAGGGGCGAGGCCGAGTAGTTGCCGTCGATGCGTTCCTGCCAGTGGAGCGTGCCGGTCCTGGCATCCCAGCAGCTCGCGATGCCGGCGTCGTTCACGGCGTAGAGTTCGTCGCCGACGACGACCACGGAGGGCGTGAGGGGCGCGCCCTTGGTCGTGCGCCAGGCGATGTGGGTGTCGGTGACGTCGCCCTCGCCGCCGGTGCGGATGGCGAGGAGATCGGCGCGGTTGTAGCCGGTGGCGATGAAGAGCAGGCCGTGCGCGTGGACGGGCCGGGGCACGACGGAGTAGCCGCCGCCGTAGCGCACCTGCCAGATCTCGCGGCCGTCCGCGGGATCGAGGGCGGAGACGGCGCCGCTGCCAGGGATGATGATCTGCGGCTGGCCGCCGACGGTGATGAGCAGGGGCGTGCAGAAGGAAAACGGCTGCTTCACGGTGGCGGTGCGCGGGACCTTCCAGAGCACCTCGCCGGTGGCCTTGGCGAGTGCGACGACGAATGGGCCGCGGGCGCCATCGGCGCTGAAGACGAGCCGGTCGCCGACGAGCGCGGGCGAGCCGCCGTTGCCGTGGACGGGATCGTAGCGGAGCTGCTGGTTGCGCCAGAGGATTTTTCCGTCGCGGTCGAGGGCGGCGGTGCCGTGGTGTCCAAAATGCACATACACGCGATCGCCCTCCAGGATCGGCGTGGGGCTGGCGGGGGAGTTCTTGCTGTGGATCGGCTGCACGGGCGCCTCGGCGGCGGTGAAGACCTCGGTGTCCCAGAGGAGGCGGCCGGTCGCGGCGTCGAGGCACAGGGCGCGCAGGGACGTGCCGCCATCGGTGGCGGCGAGGCCGGTGGTGAGAAACACGCGGCCGCCGCCGATGACGGGCGAGGACCAGCCGAGGCCGGGCACGGCCTGTTTCCAGACGACGTTTTTCTCCGGCGACCATTCGAGCGGCAGCGGGGCGGCGGGGGCGTGCCCCTGGCCGGTGGGGCCGCGGAACTCGGGCCAGGGCAGTGCGGTGGCGGAGGACAGGG
>CAZENI010000469.1:0-6876 GCA_964513055.1 uncultured Opitutus sp. | reverse complement strand
TCCTCGGCGAGCTTGCGCTCGGTGATGTCGCGGATGAAGGCGGTGAAGAATGGCGGCTCGCGCGCGGGCACCTGCGTCAGGGCGAGCTCGATGGGAAACTGCTCGCCGTTCAGCCGCCGCGCCAGCACCTCGATCGGCCGGCCGAGCAGGCTCGCGGCGCCGGTCATGAGGTAGTCGGCGAGCCCGGGCAGGTATTTCTCCGTGAGGCCGGGCGGGACGATGAGCGCCTCGAGGCGCTTGCCGAGCGCCTCCTCGCGCCGGTAGCCAAAGATGCGCCGGGCGGCGGGGTTCCATTCGCGGACCACGCCCTTGTGGTCGATGCTGACGATGGCGTCGAGGGAGGTGTCGAGGATCGCGGTCTTGCGGGCCTCGCTCTCGCGCAGGGCGGCGGCGGCGGCCTTCTGGCCGGTGACATCGTGCAGGAGGACCTGGATGGCCGGGCCTTCTTCAAACGTGAGCCGGGTCGCGCACAACTCGACCGAGAACTCGGTGCCATCGGGCCGCACCAGCGTTTCCTCGGCGAAGCGCGCGCCGGACTCGCTCCACGGCTGGGCGGTGGTGCGCGTGGCGGCTTCGCGCAGGCGAAGCTCGACGCCGTCGCGTCCCTCGGCGGGGACGAAGTCGAGGAAGTTCCGTCCGAGCAGCGGGTCGGGCTCGCCGACGCCCAGAAGCTTCTGCGCGGCGGTGTTCATGAACACGATGGCGCCCTCGCTGAGCACCAGCAGGGCGTCGGGGCAGAGTTCGACGAGACGGCGGTAGCGCTCCTCGCTCTTGCGCAGCGATTCCTCGTGGCGCTTGTGCACCGTGGCGTCGCGCGTGACCTGGGTGTAGCCGCGGAGCCGACCGTCGGCGTCGCGGAGGGCGCGGATGTCGACGTGGGCCCAGAACTCGACGCCGCCCTTGCGCAGGCGATAGCCCTCGTCCTCGTGGCGCCCGGTCTCGGCGGCGGTCTGCAAATCGCGCTCGGGCCGGCGGGCCTCGCGATCCGTTTCGCGGTAGAAACAACTGAACGGCCGGCCGATTGCCTCCGCCGCGGTCTGGCCGAGCACGAGTTCCGCCCCGGCATTCCAGCTCGAGATCCGGCCCGCCGGATCGAGCATGAAGATCGCGTAGTCCTTCACGCCGCTGACGAGCAGGCGGAAGCGTTCCTCGCTCTCGCGCAGGCTCGTTTCCGCCTGGCGGCGCTTCACGCGCTCATGGGCCAGCCGGAGCGCGCGCTCGACCGCCGGCACAAGGTTGGAGAGCCGGGTCTTCAGGACGTAGTCGGTCGCGCCGTTGCGCAGCGAGTCGATCGCGAACTCCTCGCCCATCGAGCCGGTGACGAAGATGAACGGGGTGTCCGGGCAGCGGTCGCGCGCGACCGCGAGGGCGGTGAAGCCGTCGAAGCCGGGCAGCCCGTGATCGGAGAGGATCACATCCGGCGGGGATTCGGCGATCTCGTGGAGGAACTCCTCGCGCGTCTCGACGCGCTTGGCCTGGAAGGTAAGGCCGCCGCGGCGGAGCTCCCGACTCATCAGGGTGACGTCGGCGGCGACGTCTTCGAGCACGAGGATGCGCAGTTCCTTGTTCACAGGGCGGGGCCGTTTCGGCGGGAGAGGGTTGGAATGGGGAGAGAATAGGCCGGTTGGCGTCCCGCCCATAGTGGGTGCAGACCTGAAAGGTCCGTGGGCGTGCACCGAACGCGGCTCCGCGCGGGTGGCCGGCGGGCGGACGCAACGGGCGCGTGACGATCAGGAGGGGACATGGGCAACTGCGGTGGAGGGCGCGGGAGCGCGGCGGCCGGCCGCTGCCCGCGCGTAGACCTCCAAGGTCGCCGCGGCGGTGCGGCGCCAGTCGAACTGCTGCGCCCGCACCAGGCCGGCGGCGCGTAGTTGCGTTCTCAGGACATCGTCGCCGGCGAGCCGCGTGAGCTGGCGGGTGAGATCCTCGACGTCGAGGGGATCCGCGGTGGCCGCCGCGCCCGCGCACACCTCGCCGACCGCGCCCCGGGCCGAGGCGAGGACGGGGCAGCCGCACGCCATCGCCTCGAGCGGCGGCAGCCCGAAGCCCTCGAAGAGCGAGGGAAAGACAAACACGGTGGCCGCGCGATACCAGGCCGGCAGGTCCGCGTCGGCCACGAAGCCCATCACGCGAATGTCCCGGGCAAACGGCGACCGGCGCACGAGTTCGTGGATCACGGCGGCGCCGTGCCAGTCGCCGCCGCAGAGGACGAGCTGCCACGGGGAAGGGGCCTGGGTCTTGAAGCGGTTGAACGCCGCGATGAGGCGCGCGTGGTTCTTGGCCGGGTGCTCCAGGCGCGCCACATAGAGAAAAAAAGGCGACTGCACGCCATGGCGCTGCGCGAGCAACGCGCGATCCGCGGCCGCGCCGTGGGGCGAGAAACGATCGTGGGCGAGGCCGTTCGGGATGACGGCGATGCGGTCCGCGGGGACGCGAAAGTAGCGCGTGATGTCGTGCGCCGTGTCGCGGCTGACGGTCACGATCAGATCCTGCCGGCGCGCGAGCTGCCGCACGACGACGCGGCCGTAGAACATCCGGAGCAGATCGTATTTCCCGGGGAGCCGGAACGGGGCGAGGTCGTGAATGGTGGCCACGAGGGCGCACGGCTTGCGCCAGAGCATGCGCCGGTAGCTGGGCACGTGCAGCACGTCGAGGCGGTGCGCACGCGCGAGCGCGGGCAGCTCGAACTGGTGCCAGCGGATGTCGCGCAGCGGCGGGCGGTGGCGTTCGGGCACGGGGATGAGCCGCATCACGTCCTGCGCGAAGGCGAAACGCGGCAGATCCTCCTCCAGGACGAAAAGCGAGAACTCATGCCGGGTGCCGCCCGCGACGAGGGCGCGCACCAGCGCGAGCACGTGCTGGCCGACGCCGGACTTCCCCCGCTGGATGACGGAGGTCGTGAGGCCGATCCTCATTGATCCCCTTCCAGCAGCAGTTGCTCGAGCCGCGTGAGGCGGAGGACATTGCGGACGTTGGGCTGGGGATGCGCGAAGAGGACCTCCGCGTGCAGCGTGTGCGCCCACTGTTTTAGCCGGAGCATCAGCGCCGCGCCCGAGCTGTCGATGAAGCGCAGGCGCGCGAGGTCCACGATCACAAGCGTGGCCCGGTTGGCGGCGAATCCGGCCACGTGATCGATCGTCGACTTCCAGACGTCCTCGACGTTCGAGGCGACAATCTCGCCGCACCACGCGAGGGAACGCGTGGTGCCGTCGCGCTGCACCGGCGGCGTCGGGCCGGGAGCGCCGCACTGGGCCGAGGCGTCCGCGAGATCGCGCGCGAGGGTGAAGTGTTCGAGCAGTTGCATCGCCGCGAGCGTGCGCCGGACCGCGGGCCCCGGCGCCAGCAGCATGAGGCGGAGCCCCCGCCGCCGGAGTTCCTTCCGCCAGTGGAGGAGATGGGCGACCCCGGTGGCGTCGATGCTGCGGACGCGCGAGAGATCGAGCAGGCAGTGCCGGGTGCGTGCGAGGCCGGCGCGCCAGAACGCCGCGTCGTGATCGAGGGAGTGGCGCGTGAGCTGATCACCGGCGTCGAGGTGGCACCAGCCGGGCCGCGCAAACGAAAGCTCGAACGGGCGCGCCGGCGGCTGGCGGCTGGCGGAGAGGCGGAACCACTGCGCGGCGAAGGCGGGCAGGAAGCGCAGCAGGTCATTCGCGTAGCGCCGGTAGAGCCGGCGGGGCTCCTGCGCGAGGCGGTAAAGCCACTCGCTGCCGGAGCGGCGCATCCAGGCCGGGGCGCGTTTTACGCGGCCGGCCATGAAGTCGATCGTCGCGCCGACGCCGATCACGACCGGCACGCCGAGGGCGCGGTGATGCATCGCGATCCATTTCTCCTGTTTCGGGCAGCCGAAGGAGACCAGCAGGAGATCGGGTTTCGCCGCGCGCACCCGCCGGACGATTTCCTCGTGGTCCATTTCCAGCAGTTGCGAGAACGGCGGCGAGTAGGTGCCGACGAGTTGGAGGGTCGGATGCTCGCGGCGCAGGTTCGCCTCCGCCTCGACGGCGACGCCGTCGGCGCCGCCCAGGAGGAACACGCGGTGCCCCTGGGCGGCCGCGGCGCGGATCAGCGCGGGCGCGAGGTCGGAGCCGGCCACGCGCTCCGGCAGCGCGTTGCCGAGCCAGCGCGACGCCCAGACGAGCGGCGTCCCGTCGCACAGCACCATGTCGGCATCGAGCAGGATCCGGCGCAGTTCGACGTCGTGCCGCGCCTGCACGAGGAAGTCGACGTTGGCGGTCACGATGTAGTGGGGTTTCCGAGACGCGATCATCTCCCCGACGCGGGCCACGGACTCGGCGATCGTGACGTGATCGAACGGGACGCCGAGGATGGCGACGGGCCACGAGGGCGAGCGCGGCGCCTCGAGGGGCACGGGGAGGGGAGCAACGCGCCGGGCGCGGGGGAGGCCGGCGAGGACGGGGGCCGAGGCGGTGTTCATTCCCGCAGTGTCCTCCCAATCGACGCGCGGCGACATGGGGGCTGTCCCTTCCTCTGCGCGCGTGGGAGACGAAACCCGCATCGGTTCTGGGGCCTAGACCCACTTCAGCGCCGGGCGGCGGTGGACTAGACTCTGCGGCGATGGTCCGCGACACGAAACTTTCCCCGGAGGGGGAGGTGGATTCCTATCCGCTTTCCCCGCTGCAGCTCGGCATGCTGTATCACCGCCTGCAGGGCGGGGCAGCCGGGGTTGATGTGGAGCAGGTCGTGTGCGAACTGCACGAGCCGATCGACGCGGCGCGGTTCGAGGCTGCCTGGCGGCACGCGCTGGAACGCCATCCCGCCTTGCGCACGGGTTTCGCGGGCGAGCCCGGCGGGACGCCGCGGCAGGTGGTTTTCCCGATGGCGCGCGTGCGGTTCACCTGTCAGTGCGCGGAGTTCGGCAGCGTGGGCGAGGCGAGGCGGGGCCTCGAGGACTACCTCGCCGCCGATCGGCGCGCCGGATTCGCAACGCTCGTGCCGCCGTTGCTGCGGGTCGCGTTGTTTCGCGGCGGACCGGAGCATTACTGGTTCGTCACGACATATCATCACCTCGTCCTGGATGCGCGTGCGATGACGGTGCTGTTTCGCGAGGTGATGGATTTGCACGATGCGCTGAAGGAGGACCGCGTGATCGCGCTCCCGGCGCCGCCGCCGTATCGTGGCTACATTGACTGGCTGCAGACGATCGATCCCGCGCCGGCCGAGATTTTCTGGCGCCGGCAGCTCGCGGGGTTTCGGACCGCGACTCCGTTGCCGCTGGCCGCGCCGTCGACGCGCGCGCACGGAGCGGCCGACGCCGACGGTGGCGCCGGGGAACTTGCGTTCCGCCTGTCCCCGTCCGTCACGCAGAACCTGCGGACGATGGCGCAGCGTCACGAGGTCACGCTCAACACGCTCACGCAGGGCGCGTGGGCGGTGGTGCTGAGCCGGCACGCCGGCGAGGACGACGTGGTGTTCGGCGCCTTGCGGGCGTGCCGCCGGATTCCCGTCGAGGGCGCCGCGGCGATCGTCGGCCTCCTGATCAACACCGTGCCCGTGCGCATCGCCGCGCCCGCTGTCGCGCCGCTCGGACCGTGGCTGCGCGAGCTGCGCGCGCAGTGGATCGCGTTGCGCGCGGTCGAGCACACGTCGCTGGTGAATGTGCAGCAATGGAGCGAGATCGCGCCGGGCCGGCCGCTGTTCGAGACGGTGCTGAGCTTCCAGGAGCCCGCGTGGGACGAGGCGCTGCGCGCGCTCGGCGGCGGGTGGGCGGGACGACATTTCGACATCCGGGCGCAGCCGAACACGCCGCTTGCGCTCGAGGTCCTCGCCGGCGCGGCGCTGACCGTGAAGTTCATCTACGACCGCGCGCGCTACGCCGATGCGGCCGTGGCGCGGCTTATCGGACATTTCCGCGTCGTCCTCGAAGCGCTGGCAGCCGGCACGGCGGCGACCGTCGGCGAGCTGCCGTTGCTCACCGCCCGCGAGGAGGAGGAGATTCTCGTGACATGGAACCGGACCGCGCGGGAGTATCCGCGGGAGCAATGCGTCCACCATTGCGTCGAGGCGCAGGCGGAGATGGCGCCGGAGCGCGTCGCGGTGGCGGACCCCGTGAACGCCCTGACTTTTGGCGAACTCAACGTGCGCGCGAACCGCCTCGCGTGGCGGCTGCGTTCGCTCGGCGCCGGTCCCGACGTGCCCGTCGCCGTGTGCATGGAGCGCTCGGCGGAGATGCTCGTGGCGTGGCTCGGGATCTTGAAGGCGGGCGCGGCGTTCGTGCCGATCGATCCTGCGTATCCAGCAGACCGAGTCGTCTTCCAGCTCGAGGATTGCGGCGCCCGCGTGGTCGTCACGCAGCCGCGCCTGCGCTCGCTGCTGCCGCCCACGCCGGCCGGTGGCACGGTGATCGACGTGGCCGCGGAGGGCGGTGGTTTCGACGCGGAGCCGGACGGCAACCCGCCGCCGCTGGCCGGGCCGCGGCAGCTCGCCTATGTGATCTACACCTCGGGCTCGACCGGGCGGCCGAAGGGGGTCGCGATCGAGCACCGGGCGCTGATGAACCTGGTGAGCTGGCACCAGGCCGCGTATCGCGTCACGGCGGCGGATCGCGCGTCGCATCTCGCGAGCCCGGCCTTCGACGCGTCGGTGTGGGAGATCTGGCCGCACCTCGCCGCCGGCGCGAGCGTGCACCTGCCGGACGATGAGACGCGGATCGCGCCGACACGGCTCTGGCGGTGGCTGGCGGAGCAGCGGATCACGCTGGCCTTCCTGCCGACGCCGCTGGCCGAGGCCTATTTCGCGAAGGTGTCGGCGCCGAAGAAGAAGATGGTGGTGATCGAAGCGGCCGGGCATTTCGCGCTGGCGACGCACGCGGCGGAGGTCGCGGCGGCGCTGAGGGAGATGGTGCGCTAGAAGCTGAAGCCC
>CAZENI010000468.1:0-6881 GCA_964513055.1 uncultured Opitutus sp. | reverse complement strand
CGAAACGACACCG
Organism: uncultured Opitutus sp.; assembly: GCA_964513055.1. Classification (GTDB taxonomy): domain Bacteria; phylum Verrucomicrobiota; class Verrucomicrobiia; order Opitutales; family Opitutaceae; genus ER46. The sequence continues at coordinate 6,868 of CAZENI010000468.1, read as the reverse complement.
GATGCCGCGGCGCCACCGCGTCGAGCTCCGCGCGCGTCGGATAACGCGCCTCCTTCAGGCGCGTGATGAACACCTGCTGCGTCTGAATCCACTCGCCCGCCGGCACGACCTTCGTGCGCGCGCCGATGTAGGCCAGCACCTCCGCGATCGTCTCCATCGACGGAATCTCATGATCAAACTCGAACATCGCCGCCGCCGGCGCGTGCACGTGCGAGTCGATCAGCCCCGGCAGCACGAAGCGGCCGCCGAGGTCGCGCACCTGCGTCGCGCCCGGCCGCGCGAGCGCGCGGATCGCCGCGTCGTTGCCGACCGCCACGATCCGCCCGCCACGCACCGCGAGCGCCTCGCGCACGCTGAAGCCCGCATCGACCGTCGCGATCTTCCCGTTGACGAAAATCGCCTCCGGCGGCGTCTCTTGGGCCGCGGCCGGCGGCCCGTGCAGCAAGCCGGCCACGAAGATGCCCAGGGAAACGAGAATTTTTTTGCTCATGCGTGCGGGGTGCTCTCCACTGCGCCGCAGCGTCCGTGAATCGAACGCGGTTTTCAACCCCAGCATGAAAATGACCCCGTTCCTTCCGCGGTGGAGCGCGTTGTCCCCAACGCGCTTTCCCTGCGCCCGTCCGCGCCCAAGCCCGCGGCTTGGGGACAAGCCACTCCACCTCCTCGCTGTCCTCGCCTTCCTCCTGGCAAATGTGGCAGGCGCTGCGACCGCTGCTGCTCCGAGCACTGCCGACCGCGCCACCGCCGACTACTTCCGCGCCGAGACCGCCCGCGTGGCTGCGCAGTCCCTCGCCGACATCAAGACCCTCCGCGACTGGACCGATCGCCGCGCCGGCTATCGCGAGGAACTGCTCGAGATGCTCGGCCTCGCGCCGCTGCCTGCGCGCACCGATCTCAAGGCCACGATCACCGGCCGCGTCGAACACGAGCAGTTCTTCGTCGAGAAACTCCACTACCAGTCGTCGCCCGGGCTCTACGTGACGGCCAATCTCTACGTCCCGAAAAACCTCGGCGGCAAGAAAGTCCCCGCGATCCTTTACGTCTGCGGCCACGGCAACGTGAAGCAGGACGGTGTGAGCTACGGCGCGAAGGCCGTTTACCAGCACCACGGCGCCTGGTTTGCACGCCACGGCTACGTCTGCCTCATCCTCGACACGATCCAGCTTGGCGAACTGGAGGGCCTGCACCACGGCACGTATCGCGAAGGCCTGTGGTGGTGGAATGCTCGCGGCTACACCCCGCAGGGCGTCGAGACCTGGAACTCGATCCGCGCGCTCGACTACCTGCAGTCGCGCCCCGAGGTCGACGGCGACAAGCTCGGCATGACCGGCCGCTCCGGAGGCGGCGGCTACACCTGGTATACGGCCGCCCTCGACGAACGCGTCAAAGCCGCCGTGCCCGTCGCCGGGATCACCGATCTCCACAACCACGTCGTCGACGGCACCGTCGCCGGCCACTGCGACTGCATGTTTTTCGTGAATACGTTTCGCTGGGACTACGCGAAGCTCGCCGCGATGGTCGCGCCGCGCCCGCTGCTCTTCTCCAACACCGACAAAGACGCCATCTTCCCGCTCGACGGCGTGCAGCGCGTCCACCGCGACCTCGCGCGCCTCTACGCCCTGCACCGCGCGAGCGACAAGCTCGGCCTCCTCATCACCGAGGGCCCCCACAAGGACACGCAGGAGCTGCAGGTGCCGGCCTTCCGCTGGTTCAACCGCTGGCTGAAGGGCGTCGACACCCCGATCACCGTCGCCGCCGAAAAGCTCTTCACGCCACAGCAACTGAAGGTGTTTCCCGTCGGCGAGCTGCCGCGCGATCAACGCACCACGAAGATCCACGAGACCTTCGTGCCGATGGCGGCGCCGGCGGTGCCGGCGAATTCGGCCGAGTGGACCCAGCAGCGCGAGGCGTGGATGGCCGCGCTGCGGGAAAAGGTTTTTCGCGGCTGGCCGAAGGAACCCGTGCCGCTCGCGCTTGCACGCCTGGGCGAAAGCGAGGCCCACGCGCGGCGCGTGACGACTTGGGAGTTCAACTCGCAGGAGAATGTGAGGCTGCGGCTCACGGCGCACACCACCTTCGAAAAGCCGCGCCTGAAGAAAGTCTATCTTCAGCTCATGCACGACTGGCGATATGAAGAGATCACGGGCGATAAACTCACCCAGCTCTGGGGCGGCGAGATCGCGGTCGTTTATTTTCATCCACGCGGCTTAATGCCCAGCCCAGCCAAGCCTTCGGAAAGGGAGCAAGTGCAGATTCGCCGGCGCTACATGCTGCTCGGTCAAACCGAAGATGGCATGCGGGTCTGGGACATCCAGCGCGCAGTCGCCGCGCTGCGCAGCGCGGAAATGTTCGGCTCTACTCCCATCATCCTATCCGGTTGGGCCGAGCAGGATATCAACGTCCTCTATGCCTCCCTCTTCGTCGACGGTCTGGACTCGGTCGAGCTGTTCCATCCGCCCGTGACACACATGAAAGGCCCCGACTACCTGAACGTCCTCCGCTTCCTCGACATCCCCCAAGCCGCCGCCATGGCCGCGGAACGCCAGCCGATCAAAATGCTTCACGCCAATCCCGACGACTGGTCATGGACCACGAAAACCGCGCAACAACTTCGTTGGTCGAGCAACCGCCTAACGTTCGACTAAACTCCGATAGGACCCGAATTTTTAGACAGAATGAACAAAATGGACAGAATGGTTCCAAACCACGGAGTGCCGGTGCTGTATTCTGTCCATTCTGTTCATTCTGTCTAAATCAGAAATGAACGACTCCCGCCCTACCCCCACTGGTTTCCGTCGCGGCCTCACCAACTATGGCGATCCCGCGTTTTCGCTCTTCCTGCGCAGCGCGTTCATCAAGGGCGCGGGCTACACCGACGACGCCCTCTCCCGCCCCATCGTCGGCATCGTCAACACCGCGAGCGGCTTCAACCCCTGCCACGGCAACGCCGCCGATCTCATCACCGCCGTCCGCCGCGGCGTGCTGCTCGCCGGCGGCCTGCCGATCGAGTTTCCCACCATCTCGATCCACGAGAGCTTCGCTCACCCGACGAGCATGTTCCTGCGGAACCTCATGGCGATGGACACCGAGGAGATGATTCGCGCGCAACCGATGGATTCCGTCGTGCTCATCGGCGGCTGCGACAAAACCGTGCCCGCCCAGCTCATGGGCGCCGCCTCCGCCGGCGTGCCCGCGATCCAGCTCGTCACCGGCTCCATGCTCACCGGCTCGCATCGCGGTCAGCGCGTCGGCGCCTGCACCGACTGCCGCCGCTTCTGGGGCCAATACCGCGCCGGCGCGATCGTCGACACCGAGATCACCGAGGTCGGCGGCGCGCTCGTCGCCAGCGTCGGCACCTGCTCCGTCATGGGCACCGCGAGCACGATGGCCTGCCTCGCCGAAGCGCTCGGCCTCGCGCTGCCCGGCAGCGCCTCGCCGCCGGCTGTCACCGCAGACCGGATGCGCATCGCGGAGAAAACCGGCGCCACCGCCGTCGCGATGATCGCGGCGCAGCTCACGCCTGAAAAGATCCTCACGCCCCACGCGTTCGAGAACGCCCTCCGCGTCCTCCTCGCGATCGGCGGCTCCACCAACGGCCTCGTCCACCTCGCCGCCCTCGCCGGTCGCGTCGGCATCGCCCTCGACTACGAGGCGTTCGACGCCCTCAGCCGCGAGACGCCCGTCCTCGTCGATCTCAAACCCACCGGCGCCGGCTTAATGGAGGACTTCCACCACGCGGGCGGTCTCACCGCCGTGCTCCGCGAGCTGCGCCCGCTGCTGCACCTCGACGCCCTGACCGTCACCGGCCGCACGCTCGGCGCCGAGCTCGACGCCGCCGGCGCGGGTTTTCCGCAGACCGTCGTGCGCCCGCGAGCGAACCCCGTCTTCGCCGAGGGCAGCATCGCCTTTCTCCGCGGCAACCTTGCGCCCAGCGGCGCCCTTATCAAGCAGTCGGCCGCCACGCCCGCCCTGCTGGAGCACGAGGGCCGCGCCGTCGTGTTTGAAAACGCAGAAGACCTCGCGCGCCGGATCGACGACCCCGCGCTCGACGTCGCCGCGGATGACATCCTCATCCTCCAGCGCATCGGCCCGATCGGCGCGCCCGGCATGCCCGAGGCCGGGTACCTGCCGATCCCGCGCAAGCTCGCGCAACAGGGCGTGAAGGACATGGTGCGCATCTCCGACGGCCGCATGAGCGGCACCGCCACGGGCACAATCGTGCTGCACGTCACGCCCGAGGCCGCGATCGGCGGCGCGCTTGTCGCCGCCCGCACCGGCGATCGCGTGCGCCTCAGCGTGAAGGCGCGCACGATTACGCTCCTCGTTTCCGACGACGAGATCGCCCGCCGCCTCGCCGAGGTCTCGTCGCGCGCAGCCGCCGCGTCTCCCGCGACCCGCCCCGCCGCCGCCGCGCGCGGCTACCGGAAACTTTTTCTCGATCACGTCACGCAGGCCGACCTCGGCTGCGATTTCGATTTTCTGCGCGCCGTGGAAATGAAGCACACCACGCCGGCCCGGCGTTGATCGCGGCGACGGCGCCCGACCGCGCGCACGGGAACCGGGCGCGGCCGCGTCGGTCGGTCGTGGCGCAACGCATCACCACCCTCATCGAACCCCCGACTCCCATGGCCATCGTCAAGAAAAGCACTCACGACCGCATCGAAGGCACCGCCAAGCAGGCGCGCGGCAAAGTCAAAATCGCCGCCGGCAAAATCACCGGCAGCACCCGGCTCCAGTTGAAGGGCCACGCCGACGTCATCGTTGGGAAAGCCCAGAAGAAGGCCGGCGACCTGGCCAAACGGAGCGGACGCTGAGACGCGCCCCTCAGGTCAGGGACCGTTCCCCGGCGCCGCCCGACCGCGGGCGCATCTGAACTCCTCCCCCTCTCCTCGTTCGTCGTCCCGCCTTCAGGCGGAGGGCCTGCCCCCTCGCCTTCCGCCTGAAGGCACCTCTGAAGAATACCTCCGAGCCAATCTGGAACTCAGAGGGCGTCGGAAAAGGGTCTGTTCCTGTAGCGGAAGCCGTGAGGCTTTCGTGGATGCGCGTCGCGCGCATCGGACGAAACGCTCACGCGTTCCGCCACCGATGAGACCCGCGATCCACCTTTTTCGACGCCCTCTCAGAAAATCAGGAAGCCGCATCGCGGAACGGTGCTCCCCCCGCTATCCGGTCTTTTTCCTGAGTTCCTGATTCCCACAGTGGGCTTGTTCAGAGCTTCCTAAGGTCGCCCCGGAAGCGTCACCGGGAATTTCGCGCTGTGCAGCGGCCCGCCCGTGCGGTTTGCTCGCGCCATGAAGCTCCCGCCGCCCCTCGCGTTGTTCTTCGCCTCGTTCGTCGCGATCACCTCGTCCGCCCTCGCCGCTGACGCGAAGCCCGATGCCGACGGCTTCGTCTCCCTTTTCAACGGCCGCGATCTCACCGGCTGGAAAAACGTCAACTGCGCCCCTGAGACCTGGAGCGTGCGCGACGGGAAGATCGTCTGCACCGGCAAGCCCATCGGCGCCCTGCGCACCGAGCGCCAATACGAGAACTTCGTGCTCGAGTTCGAGTGGCGCCACCTGACCAGCGGCGGCAACTCCGGCCTCTTCGCGTGGGCCTCCGCCATCAATCCCGTCGGCGTCCCGTTTCTCCGCGCGATCGAGATCCAGGCGCTCGATGACGGCTATCACGCGCTCTACGAAAAGCGCACGGGCAAGAAGGGCACGTTCTTCACCACGCACGGCGACGTCTTCGCGATCCAGGGCGCAAAGATGAAACCCATCGGCCGCATCAACGGCAACCGCAGCGCGCCCACCGAGGACCGCAGCAAGCCGTCGCCCGAGTGGAACCACTACCGCATCGAGGCCAACAACGGCCAAATCCGCCTCCACGTGAACGGCAAGCAGGTCAGCGGCGGCGACGACTGCAACTACCGCAAAGGTTACCTCGGCCTCGAATCCGAAGGCGCGCCCGTCGAGTTTCGCCATCTCCGCATCAAGGAGCTGCCGTCCACCGGCGCCGGCCCCGACGTCTCCGCCCCCCTCGATCCCGGCTGGACCTGCCTCTTCAACGGCCTCGACCTGCGCGGTTGGGACGCGAACGCCCGCACCGCCACGCGCTGGAGCGCGACCGACGAGAAGCTCCAGTTCAAGCTGCCGCCGGCGAACGCAGCCGCGGACGACACCACGCTGTGGACGACCGCCGCGTTTGGTGACGCGGAGTTCATCGTGGACTTCCAGCCGCCCCGCGTCGCGCCGGCCGGAGCCCGCGATGGCGCGCCGGCGCTTCGCGTGCGCGGCGTCGACGGCGGCACCATCCCGCTCGTCGGCGCGGAGCCGGGAAAATTCAGCCGCTTCACGGTCACCGTGCGGGGCCGGAGCGTGCGCGTGCAACGCGACACGCAGCCGGCCACCGAATTCACGCTCGCGGCCGGCGCCCCGGCGCGCGGCGCGTTCGGAGTCAGCGCGGGCGGCGGCACCGGCGCGCTCATGAACCTGCACGCGCGGGAACTCTGAGCGCAGCCCGCACGTTTTTCGTTTCCGTCTCTGGAAATGCTGGTAGTGCGTAGCCCCGCATGAGCGACGACGCGCCCAAGCTCCGCCTGCGCCCGAAATTGATGGCGGACACTCCGGCCCCCGCGACCGCGTCTCCGGCCACTCCGCCTCCCTCGCCCGAGCTCACGCGCGTCGAGCCGCCCACGCCACCTGCACCGCCGGAACCGCCGCCGCCACCCGCGCCCGCCGCCGGGGCGGCGCCCGTGAAATTCCGTCCGCGCGTCCCCCCGCCCGCCCCGGTGCCGCCCGCCGCCACGCCCCCGCCCGCCCTCGCGGTCGTCGTGTCCAATCCACCGCCGCCGGCCCCGGCCTCCGGCGCCGCCGCGACGCCGACG
>CAZENI010000467.1:3936-6888 GCA_964513055.1 uncultured Opitutus sp. | reverse complement strand
GACGATGGACGGCCTGCGCCGGCAGCCGGACGCGCCGACGGCAGGAGAGCGTGGCCCGATCCTGATGGTGGGTGATTCATTTACGATGGGCTGGGGGGTGAACGACGCGCAGACGTTTTCCGCCTTGCTGGCGCGAGACTATCGTCATCCGACGCTGAACACCGGGGTGCCCTCTTACGGCACAGCACGCGAACTCCTCCGCCTTCGCCGTCTCGGAATGCTCACGCGCGCCTCGGCGCTGGTGATCCAATACTGCGCGAACGATGCTCCCGAAAATCGCGAGTTTCTGCTCCACGACGGCGCGCTCTACGCCGATCGCGATCCGGGACGACAATGGCGGGAATTGCAGCGCTATGGTCAGGCGGAACTTTCGTATCTCCGGGTCATGGGGGCGTGGATGCGAAACATCCGGGAGCACGGCTTCGCGCCGGACCGCGGCCTCCTTCAAGGAGTGTTGCCTGGCGAACCGAATCGGCAGCGTCTCCGATTTCCCGGCGGAGGAGCGACGATGGCGGGAGACTTCCTCGCCGTGCTCGAGCGGTTTCCGGAACTGGCCGGCAAGCGTATCCTTGTCTTCGAATTGAACGCCTACGGCGAAGATTCCGAGTTCCTGACCCACCTCAAAATCCAGGCGGCGCAGCGGAAGAATCTACGGACGCTGCGGCTGGAGCTTGGGCGTGCGGATTTTTTTAGATATGACTGGCACCTGACGCCCGCCGGACACCGGTCGGTCGCAGCGCAGTTGGATCGTGCCTTGCGCGATGACCAGGAGATAGAGGGACCCGCCGCCGCACGATGAACTCGAGAGAACTTTCAGGCCTTGAGCCTCGTTCGACGAGGCGCGCGGGAATTCAGCGCCGGGGGCGCGCTTCGAGCACTCGGCCAGCCGGGGAGAGAGCCGGCACGATAGCCGCCGGGAGTCATGCTTACGGACTCGAAGCGCGGCGGCGGTAGATTTCGAATTTCTGATCCGTTTGAAGATATCGACGGCCAAGCACGCCGCGCAGTGCTGCTACGTCGGCGGACCGATCGAAGATAGTGACGAGCTCGTAGGCACTTGTTTCCGTTTTGGGCACCGTCCCGCGCGCCAGCATTTCGGGCCGCGACCGATTCACCGCCTCGCGCTCGCCTGGACGGAGCACCAGCCAATCCGGGTTCAATTCAGTGATGAGGGCTGCGTAGTCGTCGGTGCCGAGCTTGCGCCGCGCCGCGACCATCTCGCGCGAGGTCAGGCCGGGAAAATCATACATCTTCAGATTTGAGTAGTAGCCGATGTAACCCACGCACTCGAGAAACACGGTGTCGCCTGGTCGCGCGTGCGCTTTCAACCATTCGCCGATCACCTGGCGGTTGCCGGTTTCGTCGATGGCTTGGTGATAACGCATCGTGCGCGCCATCGCGAGGCTCGCGACCACCTGAAAGCCGGCGAGCCCGACCGCGAGTGCGACCGCCGCGGAGCGCCACCGCCCGTGCGGCGCGAGCGCTCGAGAGAGATCGGCGACGATGAAGCCCCACGTCACGCTCGCGAGCAGCGCGTAGGGCGGGGCATACCACGGGCCGAAGGGGACGTTGGCGCCGTAGAACGTCGCGAGAAAAAACGACAGCGAGAACATCCGCGCCGGACGGCCGCCCCGCGGGTTGAGCCAGTAGAGCCACGCGACGAGGGCGAGAAGCCGCCACCCGTAGTGAAACGGCGCGCCCCAGTCGCTGACCAGGCGCGTGTAGCTCGCGCCGTAAACCCGCGTCAGCAGGGTGCCCTGGGTGAGCATGTCCCACGGCGAAAGGACGAACTTGCGCAGCGTCGCGGCCAGCGGCTCGGATGACAGGCCCTTGGCCACGACGGTGTGCGGGATCGGCGTGCCGTAATAAAGCGTCGCGCCGAGCAGCCACGGCGCATACAGCGTGGCGCCCAGCGCCGCGGCCCGGAACGAGCGGCGAAGAAGTTCCCGCCGTCCGGCGCCGTCGGCGCAGCCAAACGCGAACTGCGCGCCCAGCGTGGCGAGGATGAAGACGAAGGCATCCGGGCGCGTCCACATGAGGCCCGCCCACGCGAGGCCGAGTTGTTTCCAGCCGCCGCCGGCGACGAGCGCGTGCAGATGCAGCGCGAGGAAAAACAGCAGCAGTGGCGCCTCCATGCCGGCCACCGTGAAGTCGACCGTCTTGGGATCGAGCGCGACGAGGCCGAGCCCGGCCAGCAGCGCGGGGCCGATCCAGCCGCGGCGCCGACCGAGTTCGTGCAAGAGGAAGAGCGCGCCGCCGAGCGCGAGCCCGCCGATCACGCGATACAGCCAGAGCACCGCCGTCGGATCGGTTTGCGTGCCGCCGATCTTGGCGAGGCCGGCGAGCAGGAGCGTGTGGAGCGGCGAGGTGTAGGTATGCAGCCGCTCGCCGACCTGGAAAACGAGGCCGTGGCCGAGCGCGAGATTCCGGCTCGCGCGATACGAGATGTAGAAGTCCTCCCACGCGTGCTGCGTGTAGGCGGACCACGCCGCGACGATCGCGAGCATCGCGCCGATCCACAGGAAGAGACAGCGGCGATCGCCCGACGCGCGTGAAGGTGATTCCGTTGTCATGGTTCAGCGCAGCAGCGGTCCGGTCACGAGCGCGCGCCACTCGGCGTCGTCGAGCGGCAGTGGCACCGGCCGGAAATCACGGCCGAGCGGACCCGGCTCGGCCGGCCGGCCGGTGCGCGACAAGCCGTAGCGCGCGCGCCAGAACCAGCCGACGCGAAACTCCTCCGCCAGGATCGTCGGCGCGCCGCGCGGCGCCGGTCCCGGTGCGCCCCGCAGGCGCGCGAAGAGCCGCGGCGGTTCGCTCCAGACCTGCACGGTCGGCTCGGCCAGACGGGCATACGCGCCGAGCTTCCGGCCCGAAGCCGACGGATGGGTGATCGCGTAGTGGTGGAGATACCAGCCGCGAAACGGGAACGGCGCCTGCCCGAGTTCGCTCGGG
>CAZENI010000467.1:0-3926 GCA_964513055.1 uncultured Opitutus sp. | reverse complement strand
TCGCTCGGGCGGATCTGTTTCCCGCGCAGCGCCGTCTCATGCAGCCGCGAGAGCGCGCGCGTTTCGTCGATCGCGAGCTTGGTCAGCAGCGTGAACGGCGGCGCAAACGCGAGCAGCGCCGCGACGAGTCCGGGCGCCAGCCAGCGCCACGCCCGCGGCGCAGGCGCGACCTCCGTCGGAGCCGTCAGCGGCGGCGCGACCGCGAGCATCGCCACGCACCCGATCTCGATCGCGTAGCGGTCGAAGATCATCTGGCGCGTGCCCACGAGCGCGACCGTCGCCAGCGCGCAGGCGAGCAGTTCCGGCTGCACGCGGAAGCGCACGCGCAGGGCGCCCCAGACCGCGGCGAGCACGAGCAGCTTCATGTAAATCGCGCCGAGCGGTCCGTAGAAGAAATCATACGCGACGTCGGAGCGCACCAACTGCCGCGCATCGAAGAGCAGGCTCAGCGCGAGCGCGGCCGGCACGATCCAGCGGGTGTGTCCGGCCCAGGGACGGAGCGGCGCGGCGTCCCGCAGGCCGAGGACAAACGCGCCCAGGCCCACCGCCAGCGCGAGGATCGCGAGACCACCGAGCAGCGTGAGCGCGACGCTGCCCGCGCGCAGATCAGCCCACGGCTGCAGCGTGCGATCGAACTGGATGTCGGTGATGTTCATCCGCGCCATCACGGCGAAAAACCACAGCACGCCGGCCACCGCGATCGCCGACGGCAGCGCGCCGGCGAAGCGCGCGCGGGCGGCGTCGCCGGTGCGCGCGCGGAGCACGGCGGCCGCCGGCAGGAGGAGCCAGACGATGGCGCTCTGCCGGTTGGCGAGCGCGGCGGCCCAGAGGAGGAGAAACAGACCCCAGCGGCGTTGCCCGGCCGCCCAGACGCAGCCGAATAGCGCCGGCAGGAAAACGATCAGGTCGATGTATTCAGACAGGCGCCGCAGCACCGGCGGGCAAAGCAGGAACACGGCGGTCACCGCCACCGCGCGCCACGCCGAGCCCGTGCGGGCACGCAGCAGCACCGCGAAGCCGGCGAAGGTCGCGACGGCGAGCACCACGATCGGCGCGTGGATGGCGGTGCGCATGCTCGCGGTGGCGTGATAGATCAGCGCGGAGAGCGACGTCATCGCCGCAGCCCACGGCTCGAGAAAGTCATCCGTCCACGGCCGGCCGCGCTGGATCGTCTCGACGGCGCTCTTGAGGTAGCCGAACTCGTCGGGACCGACGGGCACGAGGTCGGCCGGGAGCAGGGCGAACACGAGCGCTCCGAAGCACACGGCGGAGGCAGCGATGACGGCGATCGGGCGCGACTCCGTCATGCGGGCCAGCGGGGCCGCGCGTCGCGGCGCACGGTGGAAAAGAGAGGCATCGCCTCAGGAAAACAGGGCGCCGGGAGGGAAGGCGAGTCGCCTTTGGCGATGGTGGCCGGCGTGGCGGGAGTTTCCTTGCGGCGCCGGAGCCGGCCTTCAGCGTGAGCGCTTTCCTCCGCATGCGCCCGCCGATCTCCCGCTCCCGCCGCTTCGCGGGCTACGCGCTCATCGCGCTGATCTGGGGCGTGCTGGGCGGGCTGCTCGCGTGCTTCGGGCTCGTCTATGCGCTCTATGCGGATCTGAAGGATCCGACCGGCAGCCGGCTCACGGCCGGCACGGGGGCGGAATTTGTCGGCGGCGCGATCTACAACTGGTTTCGCAGCCCGTCGCCGTTCCTGCCGGATGCGGAACTCGTCTACGTGCCGCATCCCGGCGCGGTGCGCGTAGTCGCGCCGGAGTATGATGTCGTCATGACGGTCGCCCCGGATGGCACGCGACAACAGCCGGCGCCGGAAGCGGCGGCGCGCCGCGGGCTGGTCGTCGTCACCGGCGATTCGTTTACCTTCGGTCTGGGGGTGGGGGACCACGAGACGTATGCCGCCGTGTTACAGCGGAAATTCGGCCACGCCACCGTCAACACCGGCGTGATTTCCTACGGCACCGCGCGCGAGCTGTGGCGGCTGCGCCGCATGGGTCTGCTGGCGAAGGCCGATGCGCTCGTGATCCAGTTTTGCTCCAACGACGGTCGAGAAAATGCCGACTTCCTGCGCGATCCCAGCGGGCGTTTCGGGCGCGACGAGGCCACGCAGATCGGGCGGGCCGCGGAGGATGTGCACTACGCGGCGGTGACCTATGGGAACGTGCTCGGTGCCACGGTGCGCTACGTGCGGGGGCGCGCGGCGGGCGAAGGCTACTGGGGCGTGATCAAAGCGATCGCGCGCAGCCGGCGGGCTTCGCTCGGCGCGGTGGCGCGCGCGCGCGACAGACGCTCGGGCGACGCGCTGGCCGCGGATTTTCTCGGCGTGCTCGATCAGTTTCCCGAACTCGCCGGCAAACCGATCTATGTGATCGAGCTGAATGATCGCGGCGGGAACGCGGGGTTCCTCGAGGCGCTCGCGAAAAAGGCGGCTGGCCGTCCCAACGTGAAGCCCGTGCCGGTGCGGCTCACGGAGGAGCAGTTCTTTCGTTTCGATGGACACCTCACGCCGCGCGGACACGAAACCGTCGCCGCCGCGCTGGATCGGGCCTTGCGTGAGCAATGATCGCGCGGCGGCCCGCTTGACGGCGGTGCCGCCGCTGTGAGCTAGTTTCGGCCGTGAGTGACACCACCGCCGTTCATCGCCATCGGGTCTTCGACCTGAAGGTGGTGTCGTGCCTTGCGGTCCCGAGTTTCTGGCGGAGGCCGGCCGCGCGAGAAGTGTTGAACACGCTGCAGCCAGCCGCGCGAGCGGAGGCCCGGGCCGGCGCAATCGCAGCATGAGCCGCTTCGCGTCTCTGCCCGCCGGGGAGCCGGCCTTCTGATGGACCGCGGCGAAATGACGATTCTGGTCTGGCTCGCGTTTGCCGTGCAAGGCGCGGTGGTGGCGCTGGCGCTGCTCGCGGCGGCGCGACGGCGCGATTGGTGGCCCTTCTCGCACTATCCGATGTTCGCCGGCCGCGCGGAGGCACGGGCGGTGCGTTTCTTTGGTGTGCGCTTCCGGCTGCGCGATGGGCGGCAGCGCGGCCTCACCGGCCTCGCCGATGCGCTCGCGGATCCATTTCAGCGGCGCTGCACGGGATTCTGGCCCGAGGAGGGTGCGCCGGATTTGGAGTCGGCGCGCGCCGCGTCGCTCGCGTTGTGGCGTGAAGCTTGCGCGCTGGAGCCGGAACTGCGCGAGGCCCGCGCCGTCGAGATCGTGGAGCGCACGGCGCGCGTGGCGGCGGACGGCGAAGTCCGGCAGGAGGAAACGATTGTGCTGGCGCTGGAGCTGGCGAAGGAGGTGGAGCGATGAGCGCGACGGCGACGCTCGAGTGGTTCGTGCGGAGCTACGCCGCGTGGATTGCGCTCGCCGTGGTGGTGCAACTGCCGCGTCAGCTCGCCTGGGTGCAGCGCCGCGGGGGCGCGCGCGAGACGCCGCGGCTGCTCGGGCGCTGGCCCGTGCCGCGCATCGGCCGCGCGGCGACGACGCTGCTCGCGGTCGCTCTCGTCGCGAGTTTGCTCGTCGTGGCGGGCGGGGCGCCGGGGAGGGGATTGGCGGCGGTGGTCGCGGGAGTGGTGGCGCTGTTTTTCTTCGCGCAGGTGATCGAACTGCCGGAAGTGCGGCGGAAGCCGGGCACGGTGCCCTTGATTCTGGGCGTGGCGGGCACGGCGCTGCTCGTGCCGATCGCCGCGCGCGAGCCGGTGGCGGTATCGGCGCTGCTCACGATCAAGGCGATCGTGGCGCTCGTCTATTTTTCGTCAGGGCTCGTGAAGCTGCGCAACGTGGGCTGGGCGTGGGGCACGAGCGATATGCTGCAGATGACGCTGCTGCGTTATCATCTGCGTCACGCCGCGGCGGCGCCGCTCTGGCTGGCGCGGCGTCCCTCGTGGTGCCGCGGGTGTGCGAGCAGCGTGCTGGTGTTCGAGCTGACGTTCTGGCTGATGATTCC
>CAZENI010000466.1:302-6903 GCA_964513055.1 uncultured Opitutus sp. | reverse complement strand
ACGCGCCCCGGTTCCAGCCGGTTCCCGGCCCGCGTCCACTCCTGCACCTGGAACGTCCCGGACATCGTGACGTAGAACCTGTTCCCCGACGTGGCCATCTGTTCGGGGAACGCGCCCGCGACCTTCAGCAGCTCCGCGGGGACCTCGCCGTTCTTGTCCCCGGGCAGCGCTTCGAAGGTGTCCGACGTGTACCTCACCCAGGCCTCGGTCGCGGCGTAATCGGCGACGTCGCCGGCCGATGGATCGAGCAGCACCTCGATCTTCAACCCGCCTGCCACCGCCGCCGCGCTCAGGGCTTCGACCGCCCCCGCGTCGTCGGCGACCGTCGCCCACGCCACCTGGGGAAACTCGCGCCGCAGCGTCAACAGCCGCGCGACGTTTGGCCCCACCAGTTGCACCGCGATGAGGATGTCCGTCGCCCCCGCGCGCGCCGCCATCTCGGCCTCGGCAATCGTGGCGCACTTGATCGTCGTGATGCCCAGCGCCGCCTGCCGCGCGACGATCTGCGGCAGCTTGTGCGTCTTGATGTGCGGCCGCAGCCGCGCCGGATCGCCGACGCGCGCGATCATGCGCCGCAAGTTTTCGTCCACCCGATCCGGGTAGATCAGCAGCGCCGGCGACGGCACCTCGGCTTCGTTTTCGAGACGCTCCCAATCTGTGTTCATCGATCGAATCTTGTTTTCACCACCAGGACACGGAGGCACGGAGAAAATCTACGGCGGAGCTACCCGAGACTTTCTGTGCCTCTGTGTCTCCGTGGTGAGCTCATGCCGTCAGACGATCTCGAAGATCGCCTCGATCTCCACCGCGATGTTGCCCGGCAGCGGCCCCATGCCCACGGCGCTCCGCGCCCCGATGCCCTCCGCCTCGCCGAACACCTCCGCGAACAACTCGCTGCACCCGTTGATCACTTTCGGGTGCTCATAAAAGTCCGGCGCCGAATTCACCATGCCGAGCAGCTTGATCACGCGCTTCACGCGATCGAGTGACCCGAAATGCGCGCGCAGCGTCGCGAGGATCGCGAGCCCCGTCTGCCGCGCGGCGGCATGACCGCCGGCGAGATCGAGGTCCCGGCCCACCACGCCCTTGATGAGCGTCCCGTCCGTGCAGACCGGCCCGTGCCCGGATACATACGCCAATCCCTGCACGACCACGACGGGCCGGTAGACCGCCACCGGCTTCGGCGCCGGCGGCAGCGTGAGTTGAAGCCGCGCAAAACGTTCTTCGTGGGTCATGATTTCAGTCCAAGCGACCACGGATCACGCGGATTTACACGGACAAACTCAACCGAGCCCTTTCGGTCTTCATCCGCGTTATCGGTTCAATCCGTGGTCATAGTCTGCGCCACCTCAGCTCACGAACGAATAATCATACGGCGCCCGCAGCGCGCGCTGCACGTGCGCATTGCCCTCGCGTGCGAACTCGCCCGTGAACTTCTCGGTCTTCTCATCCCACGTGAGCTTCCGGCCCGTGCGCATCGAGATCGCTCCGAGGTGGCACATCGTCGCCGAGCGGTGTCCGGTCTCCGCGTCGCAGATCGGGGCCTGGCGTGACTTCACGCAGTCGAAGAAATTCTCCATGTGGTTCTTGCTCGTGTAGAGCCGCACCGCGCCGTCCGGCAGCGGCGCCTTCAGCAGCGCGGGATCGCTCGCCGTCAACTGATCGCGGTTCACCCAGATCCAGCCGTCCGTGCCCTCGAAACGGATGCCGTTGCGCTGGCCGTCGGCCTTCACCTTGGCGCCGTAGATGCTGTCGTCGCGGGTCGTGAAGATGTTCAGCCGGATCCCGTTCGCGTAGGTGTAGTTCACCTCGTATTCGCTGTAGGTGTTGTAGCCGCCTGCGATCGGCTGCGCCAGCACGCGCGACTCCACCTCGCGCGGCGCGAGCAGGCCGATCGCCCAGTAGGCGATGTCGTTGTGGTGCGCGCCCCAGTCGGTCATCGTGCCGCCCGAGTAATCATACCAGAAGCGAAACATCTTGTGGCAGCGCTCCGGCACGTAGTCGACGCGCGGCGCCTGCCCGAGCCAGTAATCCCAGTTCAGCTCCGCCGGCACCGGCGCGGTCGCAAACGGCCCTTCGCGCAGGCCCGCCGGCAGCCACACGCTCGCCGACTTCAGCCGGCCGATCCGCTCGTTGCGCACGAGTTCGCACGCCAGCCGGAACCGCTGCGAGCTGCGCTGCTGCGTGCCCGTCTGCAAAATGATGCCGCTCTTCTTCACCGCCTGCACCAGCCGCCGCCCCTCGTCGATCGTGAGCGTCAGCGGCTTCTCCGCGTAGACATCCTTCTTCGCCCGCGCGGCCCCGAGGTTCACCAGCGTGTGCCAGTGATCCGGCGTGCCGTTGACGAGCGCGTGCACGTCGTCGCGCGCCAGCAGTTCGCGGAAATCGGAATAGATCCGCGGCGCCGCCTTGCCCTCGACCGTCAGCTTCGCCGCCGCCGCCGCGGCGTGGCGCGAGTCGACATCGCACACCGCGATCACGTCGCCCCAGTTCGCGGCGTTCTGCGCGTCGCGCGTGCCTTGCCCGCCGCAGCCGATGAGCGCGACCCCCGGCCGGTCGTTCGGGGCGGGCTTCGGCGCCGGGGACGCCTCCGCCGCGAGCGTGCGCTCGACAAACCAGAGCGGCAGGCCGGTCAGCGCCGCGGCGGCGCTGCAGCGTTTCAGGAAGGCACGACGCGAGACGTGGAAGGATTTCATGGGGCCGGAGGGGCAACGCGACCGTAGGCCGCGCCCGCCCCGCAGCAAGTCTGGCGTGCGCGACGGTCCGACGGCAAACGGCTCGACGCGGCGCCGCCCCTGCGGCTGGCTCCTGTCGCCCCCAACCCATGAAGCTCCCGCTTTCACTGCTCCGCCCCGTCCGGCTCGCGCTCGCGCTGGCCTTCTCCGCCCTGTCCGCCCCGGCCGCGCCGACCGACGACCTCTACAAGCACGGTCCCGACTCGCTCCCCCAACCCGGCGTGCCCCAAGGCAAGGTCGGCGAGTGGCGCAAGCTCCCGAGCGAGGCGTATCCAGGAACCCTGCACGACTACTGCGTCTACGTCCCCGCCCAATACGAGGCCGCGAAGCCGGCCGCGCTGATGATCTTCCAGGACGGACAGGCCTTCCTGCGGCCGACCGGCGACTACCGCGCGCCCACCGTCTTCGACAACCTGATCTACCGCCGCGAGATCCCGGTCACAATCGTCGTCTTTATCAATCCCGGCCGCAAACCCGAGCAGCCCGAGGCCAGCGCCTCCGACTGGGGTGACCGCTCCAGCAACCGCCCGCAGGAATACAACGCCCTCGATGACAAATACGCCCGCGTGATCGTCGACGAGCTGCTGCCCGTGCTGAACAAGGAATTCAACATTTCCAAGGACCCCAACGACCGCGCGATCGGCGGCGCGAGCTCCGGTGCCATCGCGGCCTTCACCGTCGCGTGGCACCGCCCGGATCAGTTCAGCAAGGTCCACAGCGCGATCGGCAGCTATGTGAATCTCCGCGGCGGTCACGTTTACCCCGACCTCATCCGCCAGTCGCCGAAGAAGCCGATCCGCGTTTTCCTGCAGGATGGCATGAGCGACAACCGCGGCGTCCGCGGCCAGGGCGAGAACGCCACCTACAACGCCGAGCGCGACTGGTATGCGCAGAATCGCAAGATGGCCGCCGCCCTCACCGAAAAGGGCTACGACGTGAACTACACCTGGGGCATCGGCACGCACTCGAGCAAACAGGCCGGCGCGATCCTGCCCGAGATGCTCCGCTGGCTCTGGCGCGACTACCCGCGCCCGCCCGACGACCCGCGCGACCCGAGCAACCGCCAGGCGCTCGCCGTGCCCGCGAAGTAAATGCGGCGCCCCCCGCCCCGCCGGCCGAAGGTGGAGCGGCTTGACCCGAACGGCGCCAATATAACGCAGAGTATCGATAACTCGACCCTCGTTCTTCGTAATCGTTCTCTCGTGACCGACGAGAAGCCTCCGAGAGAACGATTACGAGAACGAGGAACGAGAACGAACGACCTGTTCGCTTAACTTAGTGCCATTCCGGCTTGATCCCAAGCCGCTGGAGTGTGGTTCGTGGCGAAGCCGCATTCCGTTTTGCTCCGCGCTGAAGGCGCCTCCGTTCCCGCTGCGGCTTGAGGTCAAGCCGCACCACCGTCGCTTCGATCTTTGCGCCTTGGCGTCGGCGCGCTTCCCCCGTGAGGTGTTCGCACCCCGATGAAACGCCCCGCCCTGCTTTTCACCTTCGCCCTGCCGCTCGCGTGCGCCCTGGCCCTCGCCGCGCGCGCCGCCGCGCCCGTCGAGCAACCTCTCGTCATCGTCGCCAATCCCCCGCCCGTGCAGATGCTCCTGCCCGGCTTCACCGTGCGCGAGGCGCCCCTCCCGCTCCGTAATCTCAACAACCTCGTCTACGCCCCCGACGGCCGGCTCTTCGCGCTCGGCTACGACGGCAACGTCCACCAGCTCAAAGACACCGACAGCGACGGCCTCGAAGATGCGTCCTCACTTTTCTGGGACAACACCGGCAACGAGATCCCGCCGAGCGTCGGCGCCGCGTGGGGTCCCGGCGGCCTCTACCTCGCGAGCCGCGGCCGCGTGATTCACCTGCGAGATAAGGGCGACGGCACCGCCGAGGTGCAGACCGTCACCAGCGGCTGGGTCCCGCCGACCGCCGCCGCCGGTTCCAACCTCGACGCCATCGGTCTCGCCGTCGACGCCAAGGGCCAGATCTACTTCAGCCTCGGCTGCGACGCGTGGAACGGCGCCTACCGCGTCGACAAGCAGACCGGCCTCTCCGCCTACAATCTCTACAGCGAGCGCGGCACGATCATCCGGCTCTCGCCCGACTGGAAGCGCCGCGACGTGCTCGCGACCGGCCTGCGTTTTCCCGTCTCGCTCGCGTTCAACGCCGCCGGCGATCTCTTCGGCAGCGAGCAGGAAGGCGCCACCTGGCTGCCCAACGGCAATCCGTTCGACGAACTCCTCCACATCCAGATCGGCCGCCACTACGGTTTCCCGCCGCGCCACCCCGTGCACCTGCCCGGCGTGATCGACGAGCCCAGCGTCTTCGACTACGGCCCGCAGCACCAGTCCACCTGCGGACTGCATTTCAACGAGCCCGTCGGCGGGGGGAGCACGATCTTCGGCCCCGACTGGTGGCGCGGCGATGCGTTCATGGCCGGCGAATCGCGCGGCAAGATCTGGCGGACCAAGCTCGCGAAAACCGCGGCCGGCTACGTCGCGAAAAACGATCTTATCGCCTGCCTCTCCTTCCTCGCCATCGACGCCGTGCCGACCCCGCAGGGTGATCTCCTCGTCGCGTGCCACACCGGCCAGCCCGACTGGGGCACCGGTCCGCGCGGCATGGGCAAGCTCTTCAAGATTTCCCACGCCAACAAATCCGCGCCGCAACCCGTGCTCGCCTACGCCGCGAGTCCGACCGAGACGCGCGTGATTTTCGATCGTCCGATCGAGCCGTCGGCATGGCGCACGCTCGCCCGCGACAGCCGCGTGACGATGGGCACGTTTGTCGCGGCCGGCGACCGCTTCGAGTCGCTCCGCCCCGGGTATCAGGTCGTCAAGGACCAGGTGAAGGTCCCGCGCTATGATATCCCCGTGCTCTCGGCCGGCATCGCGCCCGACCTCCGTTCGCTCAGCTTGCAAACTGCGCCACGCACCAGCGCTGCCAGCTACGCCGTCATGCTCCCCGAAGGCAGCGCCGCCGCGCGACCGCACCAAACCGCGCGCCACGAAACGCCGCAGCACGCCGCGATCGATCTGCTCACGGATCTCACAGGCGTCGAAGCCGAGTGGCGCGACGCCACCGGCCGCACGCAGTGGACCGGCTGGCTGCCGCATTTCGATCTCACGGTCGCGCGCGCGTTCACGGCCGCGAGCGAGGAGCACCGGCGGCTGTTCGCGTTGTTGAAAACACCCGGTTCGCTCCGCCTGCGCGGCCAGCTCGACCTCCATCTCATGCTGCGCACCGCCATCCAGCCCGGGGCGAAAATCGATTTCGAATATCCGGTCGAGACGGTCACGGTCACGTTGAAGTCATCCGCGCGACTCGCTGCGAAATCCCCTTCCGCCGCCGCGAAGTTCGAACAGCGCACCGACGGCGGCGTGCGTTACACCGTCGAGTCGCGCGCCAGCACCTGGCTCCCCTTCGAAATTTCCCTCACGACCGGCGGCGCCGCCGAGCCCACGCTCGATGTCTCCTGGACCACAGCCGAAGACGCGCGCCCGCGGGCGCTCCCGCTGCGCCGCGTGTTCCTGCCGTGGGCCATCCCGCCCGCCGACGCGCCGGCCGCGCCGGCGCAGCGCGTGATTCCCGAGATCGCCGGTGGCGACTGGCAGCGCGGCCGCGCCGTTTACACGAGCCCGCAGGCCGCCTGTTCGGCATGCCACAT
Source organism: uncultured Opitutus sp. (assembly GCA_964513055.1). Taxonomy (GTDB): domain Bacteria; phylum Verrucomicrobiota; class Verrucomicrobiia; order Opitutales; family Opitutaceae; genus ER46. The sequence goes on along the minus strand of CAZENI010000466.1, from coordinate 516 downwards.
CGCGCACGGCGCCGGCGGCGTCATCGGCCCCGATCTCTCGAACCTCGTGCACCGCGACTACGCCTCCGTGCTCCGCGACATCGTGCAGCCCAGCGCCGCCATCAATCCCGACCGCATCGCCTATGCCATCGATCTCAAGGACGGCACCTCCGTCGGCGGTATCATCCTTGAGGAGACCGCGGACGCCATCGTCGTCGGCGACGCGGGCGGCGGC
>CAZENI010000466.1:0-292 GCA_964513055.1 uncultured Opitutus sp. | reverse complement strand
GCCCCGCGCCCGCATCGCCGGCATGAAAGCCTCCGCGCTGTCGCTCATGCCCGAAGGCCTCTGGCAAAACCTGAACGCGCAACAACAGCGCGACCTGATGACGTTCCTCCTGACCGAACCTCCGAGGTAGGGACGGTTGTCCCCCACCGTCCTGGTTGGACACTCGAATCACGATTGCACATCCGTTTCTTCCTCGCTCCCTTTCCGCTCGTCGCCCGTCCGCCTCTCAACCCCGACTCCTCCCATGTCCACTTATTCCCGTCGTGATTTCGCCAAGCTCGCGCTCGCCGCG
>CAZENI010000465.1:0-6909 GCA_964513055.1 uncultured Opitutus sp. | reverse complement strand
GAGTCCCTCGGCGCCTCCGTCCTGCGCATCTGCGGCGGCATCTTCACCAAGATCGCCGACATCGGCGCCGACCTCATGAAGATCGTCTTCAACCTCCCCGAGGACGACCCCCGCAACCCCGGCGTCATCGCCGACTGCACCGGCGACAACGCCGGCGACTCCGTCGGGCCCACCGCCGACGGCTTCGAGACCTACGGCGTCACCGGCGTCGCCCTCATCGCCTTCCTCGCCATCGCGCTCGCCGCCAACCCCGCCCTCTGCGGCGTGCTCATCGTCTGGCTCTTCGCGATGCGCATCCTGATGGTGCTCACCTCCCTCATCAGCTACTGGGTCAACGACGCGATCAGCCGCACCGTCTGGGGCTCGGCCAAGGACTTCAACCTCGAGCACCCGCTCACCAACCTCGTCTGGATCACCTCGCTCATCTCCATCGGCGTCACCTACGTCGCCAGCTACCTGCTGCTCGCGAACCTCGCCGGTCACGCCGGCCTCTGGTGGGTGCTCTCGACCATCATCTCGATCGGCACCATCGCCGGCGCGCTCATCCCCGAGTTCACGAAGATCTTCACCTCCACCGAGAGCCGCCACGTGAAGGAAGTCGTCACCTCCTCCGAGCAGGGCGGCGCCTCCCTCAACATCCTCTCCGGCCTCGTCGCGGGCAACTTCTCCGCGTTCTGGACCGGCCTCTGCATCCTCGCCCTGATGGCCGCCGCGTATTACTTTTCCGGACACGCCACGGTCCAGGCGATGATGCCGCTCGAGTTCCGCTTCGCCGCCCCGATCTTCGCCTTCGGCCTCGTCGCCTTCGGCTTCCTCGGCATGGGCCCGGTCACCATTGCCGTCGATTCCTTCGGCCCCGTCACCGACAACGCCCAGTCCGTCTTCGAACTCTCCCAGATCGAGTCCAAGCCCGGCATCTCCGCCGAGATCGAGCGCGACTTCGGCTTCAAGCCCGACTTCGCCGCCGCCAAGCACCAGCTCGAGAAGGCCGACGGCGCCGGTAACACCTTCAAGGCCACCGCCAAGCCCGTGCTGATCGGCACCGCCGTCGTCGGCGCCACCACCATGGTCTTCGGCATCATCATGATGCTCCAGGCGCACTTCAAGGCGATCGACCCCGCCTTCAACGTCCTCGAGCGGCTCTCGCTCGTGCATCCCGAGGCCCTGATGGGCCTCCTCATGGGCGGCGCCGTCATCTACTGGTTCACCGGCGCCTCGATGCAGGCCGTCGTCACGGGAGCCTACCGCGCGGTCGTCTACATCAAGGACAACATGAAGCTCGATGCCGCCACCGCGTCCACCGAGGCCTCCAAGGAAGTCGTGAAGATCTGCACGCAGTATGCGCAGAAGGGCATGATCAACATCTTCATCGTCATCTTCTGCTTCAGCCTCGCGCTCGCGTTCTTCGACCCGTTCTTCTTCATCGGCTACCTCGTCGGCATGGCGTTCTTCGGCCTCTTCCAGGCCATCTTCATGGCCAACGGCGGCGGCGCCTGGGACAACGCCAAGAAGATCGTCGAGGTCGAGATGAAGATGAAGAACACGCCGCTCCACGCGGCCACCGTCGTCGGCGACACCGTCGGCGACCCGTTCAAGGACACGTCGTCCGTCTCGCTCAATCCCGTGATCAAGTTCACCACCCTCTTCGGCCTGCTCGCCGTCGAGATCGCGGTGAAGATGGACGCCGGCCTCAAGCACGGCCTCGGCGCCGCCATCTTCATCGTCGGCCTGGTCTTCGTCTATCGCAGCTTCTACGGCATGCGGATCCCGATCAACCCCCGCGACGCCGACGTCGCCCCGCACCAGATGCAGAAGGGCTGATCGCCCGGCTGCACGGCGGTTTCTGATTTCCCTGCGAACGCGATCCCGCGGGCCACCCGGCCCGCGGGATTTTTCTTTTCGAGGCACCAAGGCCTCCACTCCGGTCGCCGCGGCCGCTCCGCGATTGTGTTCCACCGCGCTCGTGCCTGTCATCGGCCCATCATGAAACTGCTTTGCGCCGTCCCCAGCGCCGTGCTTGCCGCCGTCGGCCTCCACGTTGCCGCCTTCGCCGCCGATCCCGCGTTCGATCGCTTCGCGGATCAGCTCGCCGCCGAGTGGATGCAGGCGAATCCCACGCTCGCCACCACGCAGCAGTATTTCACCGGTCCTGAGCAGGACGCCCTCGACCGCCAGCTCACTCCGATCTCCCGCGAGGCGCGGGCCGCGCGGGTCGGCATCGCGAAGCGCGGCCTCTCGTCGCTCGCGCAGTTCGATCCCGCGAAATTGTCCGACGCCCAGCGCGCCTCCGCCACGATGCTCGCCTGGCAGCTCGATGACCTCGTGCGCGGCGAGACCTTCGCGGACCACGAGTTTGTCTTCAATCAGTTCCGCGGCCTCCAGGTCACGCTCGTCAACTTCCTCAGCCAGACCCATCCGATCCGCCACGCGCGCGACGTCGACAACTACCTCGTCCGCCTCGGGCTGGTCGCGCCGCAGCTCGACGAGGGCATCGCCCAGGCCCGGGCGCGGGCGGCTCGCGGCGTCGTCCCGCCGCGGTTCATCCTCGCCGCCACCATCGATCAGATCGGCCGCTTCCTCGGCGAGGAGGCCGCGCAGAACGTGCTCGTCGTCTCGCTCACGGAGCGCCTCGCGAAGCTGCCGGACTATTCCGCCGTCAACCGCTCCAAGGCCATCGGCGGCGCGGAGCGGATCGTGCGCGCGCAGATCATCCCGGCCTTCGAGCGCGTGCGCGAACTCCTCCGCGAGCAGCTTCCGCGCGCGACCGACCACGCCGGCCTCTCCCACCTCCCGGGCGGCGACCAGGCCTACGCCCACGCGCTGCGGCGCAACACGACCACTGCCCTGACCGCGGACGAGATTCACGCGCTCGGGCTCAAGGAGGTTGCGCGCATCGAGGCGCAGATGGACGCGATCCTGCGCGAACTCGGCTACACCGAGGGCACCGTCAACGCCCGCTACGCGAAACTCGAACTCGACCAGCAGCCCAAGGAGGCGGATCCGCGGGCCGCCCTGCTCGCGCGCTACACCGCACTGGTGCGCGACGCGGAAAAGCGCGCGGAATCCCTCTTCGATCTGCGCCCCAAGGCCCCCTGCGAAGTGCGCCGCGAGCCGCCGTTCACGGAGAAGAACGCCGCCGCCCACTACAGCGGCCCCTCGCGCGACGGCACGCGGCCCGGCATCTTCTGGGTGCCGCTGCCCGGCGCGCCCTTCCGCATCGTGAGCATGCGCTCGCTCACCTATCACGAGGCCGTCCCCGGCCACCACTTCCAGATTGCGCTGCAGGGCGAGAGCACGGAGCTGCCGCGCTTCCGCCGCGACCGCGTCTTCGGCGGGCTCTCCGCCCACGCCGAGGGCTGGGCGCTCTACGCCGAACGCCTCGCCGCCGAGAGCGGCTGGTATGAGGGCGACCGCGTCGGCGCGCTCGGCCAGCTCGACAGCGAGCTCTTCCGCGCGCGTCGCCTGGTCGTGGATACCGGCCTCCACGCGAAGCAGTGGACGCGCCAGCAGGCGATCGACTACGGCATCCGCGCCTCCGAGGTGGAGCGCTACGTCGTCATGCCCGGCCAGGCCTGCTCCTACAAGATCGGCGAGCTGCGCCTCCTCGCCATCCGCGACCGCGCGCGCCAGGCGCTCGGCCCGAAGTTCGCGCTGAAGGAGTTTCATAACGTGATCCTCCGGAACGGCAACGTCCCGCTGGATGTGCTCGAGACGATCGTCGCCGACTGGGTGAAGACCCGCGGCTAAGCGGGCGTCGAAAAGGGGGCTTTTCCGGTAGCGGAAGCCGTGAGGCTTTCGTGGCGGCGTCGGACGAAACGCTCACGCGTTCCGCCACCGACGAGACCCGCGCGCCACCTTTTTCGAGACCCTCCAGGGCCGCGACCCCGCAGCCACGTCGCCCCGAGCCCGCCGTTTCGCCCGGCGCGTGAACGCAGGGACCGCCGCTCACGGCGTCGGCAGCGTGCGGATGTCGCCGGCCGGCCGGAGATTCGCCGGCTTGACCGCGGTCAGCGCGTCGCCGAGGTCCGCCCGGGCGGCGCGCACCACCTCCTGCAGGCGCGCGACCACCGCGGGGTTGGCGGCGCTCACGTCCTTCGTTTCGCCCGGATCCGTTTTCACGTTGTAGAGGGAGAGGCCGATCGACTCGACGCGGTAGCCGTGCCGGCTCGCGATCCCGCGGATGCCGGAGTTCTCGATCGCCTGCGGCTTCATGTTGGCCCAGTTCGAGGGCTTGCCGCCGCGGCCCGGCTCCGCGGCGACCGTCAGATACTCGTGCGGCACGTGCAGCTTCCAATCGCCCTGGCGCACCGCGTGCAACTCCTCGCCCGAATAGAACCAGAATTCGTCCCGGCCCTTCGCGCCGGCCTCGCCGAAGAGCAGCGGGCGCACGTCGCCGCCGTCGCGCTTCACGTCTGGCAGCGTCGCGCCGATCAACGCCGCGAGCGTCACGTGAAAATCCATCGTGCTCCACGGCTCGTCGCTCACGCGCCCGGCGGGCACGCGGCCGGGCCAGCGCACGAGGCAGGGCGTGCGCATGCCGCCCTCGAAGGTCGTGAGCTTGCCCTCGCGCAGCGGCCCGGCCACCCCGGAGTGCTCGCCATAGGAAAGAAACGGGCCGTTGTCGGAGCTGAAGACGACGAGCGTCCGCTCGTCGAGCCCGAGGCGCCGCAGTGTCGCCATGATCTCGCCGACGGACGCGTCGAGCTCCTGCACCACGTCGCCGTAGAGGCCGCGCGCGCTGGTGCCGCGGTGCTTCGCCGACGCGAAGATCGGCACGTGCGGCATGATGTGCGGCACGTAGAGGAAGAACGGCCGGTCGCGGTTCCGCTCGATGAAGGAGACCGCGCGTGCCGTGAGCCGCGACGTGAACTGCGCCTGATCGGGATCGAGCTCGACGATTTTCTCCTGATCGTAGAGCGGGAGCGACGGGATGCCCTTCGTCACGGGATGCAGCGGGCCGTTGTCGTTGGAGTAGGGGATGCCGAACCACTCGTCGAAACCGCGCTGGGTCGGCAGGAACGGCCGGTGGTGGCCGAGATGCCATTTGCCGAACACCGCGGTCGCGTAGCCCTGGTCCTTGAAGACCTGCCCGAGGAGCTTCTCGCGCGGATGGAGGCCGGTGGGGCTGGTGTGGTTCAGTGCCCCGCTCATGCCGACGCGGTTCGGGTAGCTGCCGGTCATCAACGCCGCGCGCGACGCGGTGCAGACCGACTGCGCGACGTAGAAACTGGTGAAACGCGTGCCCTCCGCCGCGAGCCGGTCAAGGTGCGGCGTCCGGATGTCCTTTGCGCCGTAGCAGCCGAGGTCGCCGTAGCCGAGGTCGTCGGCAAAAAGGAAGATGACGTTGGGCCGCGCGATCGTGGCCGCGGCGGCACCGGTCAGGGGAAGGAGCGCGAGGGCGCACACGCGCCACCAGGAGCGAAGGGGTAAGCTCATCGCCGCGAGTAGGGACGGCCGCCGCGCCGGCGTCGAGCCGCCGCTTACTCCAACGGGTAACGTCGCAGCCCCGTCTTTTGGGCCAGCACGCGCAGGACGAAGAGCGGGTTCGTTTTCAGATAACGCGGGCCGAGCCGCCGCGGCTCCGTGGCGAGGCGGAACAACCACTCGAGTCCACTCCGCTGGATCCAGCGCGGCGCCTGCCGCACGCGGCCCGAGTGGAAGTCGAACGCCGCGCCCACGCCGATCAGGACGCCCGCGTCGAGCGCGGAGGCGTGCGCGGCCATGAACTTCTCCTGTTTCGGCGTGCCAATGCCGACCCACAGCACGTCGGGCCGCGCGCGCGTCACATCGGCCTGCAGCCCGGCGAACTCCTCCGGCGTGAGCGGCCGGAAGGGCGGCGTGAAAACGCCGGCGACTTCGAGTCCTGGATACCGCGCGGTGAGCTTCGTTTTCAATTCCTCCGCCACGCCCGGCGCGCCACCGTAGAAGTAGTGCCGCAGCCCGACCGCGCGCCCCGCGTCGCACACCGCCAGCAGGAGATCGGGGCCGTAGACGCGCTCGACGCCGCTCGGCCCGAGCCACACGAGCGGCATGCCGTCCGGCGTCGTGAGCCAGGAGGCGTTGTAGATCCGGCGCAGTTCCGCGTCCGTGCGCGCTTCGGTCAGCCCGTGGGCCGTGCCGAGGCACACGTAGCCACGCCGCGGCCCGCCCCGCACGCCGACGATCAGGTCGCGCGCCTGCGCGAGCGTGAGCGCGGAGACGCCGACGCCCAGGACGTTGTAGCGCGGCACCGCGCAGCCACCGCGACGTTCACCGAACTTGCGGCCGGAATTCATCATCCCATTTCCAGGTCGCGCGGCTCGATGATGAATACGCACGCCACCGCCATGAGCACGACGAGGCCGCCGCCGATGCCCGCGAGGAGCCAGCGGTCGTTGGCGGCGAGCACGACCGTCGCGAGGCCGCCGAGGAAGAACACGCCGCCGGTCACGATGCGCGCCGGCGAAAACCCGCCGGGGATGCGGCCGCCCGCCTGCAACAGATCCTTGCGCGGCGTCGGCCGGATGGTGGCCACCTCGACCCAGCACATCGCCCCCGCGCTCACGATCGCGACGGCGAGCGTGAGCAGGGCGAGCCCGGGACGGCCGAGCCCCGCGACGACCAGCACGATGACGACGCAGAACGCGACGGGCAGCGCCATGCTCGCGGCGATCTTGGCCACGCGCAGGCGGACGGTGGAGGCGCCGCTCATGCGGATCAGATCCCAGCCCTCCTCGCCGGCGGTGGCGATGGTCGCGAGCTGGTTCGACAGCATGCCCGTCGTGATCACGGCAAAGGCCTCGAGCAGGCCGGGCACGCTCGGCTTGGCCAGTCCTTTGATCGCGAATACGGCCGGAATCAGATAGAGGACGTTGGGCAGGACCTTCGAGAGCAGCAGCGGGTCGCGCGCGATCAGGCGCAGGTCCTTCC
>CAZENI010000464.1:0-6915 GCA_964513055.1 uncultured Opitutus sp. | reverse complement strand
ACGTGTAGATCGCCTGCTTCACGTCGCCGACGCAGAAGAAACTCCGCTCGCCCGCCGGGTCCTGCACGGCCTCGTCGATCAGGTTTCTCAATACACTCCACTGGCCGAAGCTGGTGTCCTGGAATTCGTCGAGCAGCCAGTGGTCGATCTGCCCGTCGAGCCGGAAGTCGATCGCCAGCCGGCCCCCGCCTTCCCCGCCGTTCTGGCCGAGGGCCGCGCCGGCCTCGTCCGGCAGCAGCAGCCGCTGCACATCCGCAAACGTCAGCTTCCCCGCGCGGCGCACCGCCTCGCCATAGACCGACTCGTAGCCCTGCAGCACGGCGTGGATGCCGCGCGTGGTCTCGAGGTGGCGCGTGAGCTCGCCGCCGATCACGTGCCGCACGATCGCCGCCAGCTCCGCGCACTCGTCAGGCGTCAGCGCGATTTTCTTCCGCTCGACCGTGATCTCCGCGGCGCCGCGGAGCACGTCGGGCCAGGCCGCGAGGGTGTTCTTCAGCAGGTATTCCACCGGTCCCGGCAGTGCCGCGCCGGGCGCCCACTCCGCCAGCCCGGCGAAGAACGCGTCCCAGCGCGCCTGCTGTTTCTCCGGCAGGCCGCGCCGCGCGAGCGCCGCCCGCAGCGCTGCGACCGCCCCGGCCACCGTCCGGCCGTCGGTCTCGAGCCACGGGCAGCCGTCCGGCCAGATGCGGTCGGCCGCGCCCCAGCACGCGCGCTCCGGCGCCGCGAGGAAGGTCTCGTGATGCTCGTCGAGAAAGCCGTCGAGCCGCCGCGCAAGCTGCTTCTCCTCGGTGCCGAAGGTCGCGCGCTTGAACGCCTCGATGAACTCGCGCTGCGCGGTGTCCGGCCCGCCCGGCCCGCGCGCGAACATCCGCGCCAGCACGCGCCGCCGCTCCTGCCGCGCGGCGTGCTCCTGCAGCACCTCGAAATCGCCGCTCAGGCCGAGCTCCAGCGGAAACGACCGCGCGATCCGCGCGAAGAAGCCGTCGAGCGTGCCGAGCCGCAGGCGCGGCATCGCGTCGACCACCGCGCGCAGCATCCGCCCAAAATCCGCCGGGCCGAGCGCCGGCTGCCCGATGTCGCGCGCGAGCCGCGCCGCGAACTCCGGCTCGCGCGCCGCGCGCGCCAGCTTGTTGAGGATCTCGTCGAAGAACTCGCCCGCGGCCTTGCGCGTGAACGTGAGCGCGACGATGCGCCCGGGCTCCGCGCCCCGCGCCAGCAGCCGCACGAAGCGGTTCGTCAGCGCGTAGGTCTTCCCCGCGCCGGCCGACGCCAGGATCATCACGTGCCGCGGACCGTCGCTCATCGCGCCCCCTCCCACGCCACGCTGTCCGCCGCCCCGTGGTGAAACAGCGCCGCAAACGCGTCGCGCTCCGGCGGCAGCTCGGCCGGCGGCCAGAAGTCGCCCGCGCGGATCGCCGCCGCCACGCCCTCCGCGCACGCGTCCGCCGCCGCCCGCAGCTCCGGCGTCAGGCCCGGCCACAGCGCCAGCGCCGTCTCGCCCGCCGCCTTCGGCAGATTGACGTAGCCGCACTCCGCCGCGCCCGCGCCCTCCGTCCCAGCGGCGAGCGCGCGCAGGTAGAGCGGCAGTTGCAAATCCGCCCACACCGCCGCGCGCCCGTCGACGACGACGTGCATCCACTTTGGCAGGACGTCGTCCCCCGGCCGCGCCGGCCGCAGGTGCGACTTCGCCGGCGGCACCGCGGTGTCGCTCGTCTTGTAATCAAGCACGCGCCACGCGCCGGAGGCGTGCCGATCGATCCGGTCGATCTTGCCGCGCACCTCGAGGCCGCCGAGGTCGAGCGAGAACGCCCACTCGATGCGGTCGACGATCCAGCCCGCCGCGCGCTCCCGCGCCTGGATCGCGGCGACGCGCGCGAGCCGCTGCCGCGCCGTCTCGAGCTGGATCACCAGCGGCAGCGTCAGCTCCGTCCCGTGGCGGGCGCGCGCCGCGCGATCGAACGCGCCGAGCAGGAACTCGCGCAGCATCGCCTCGTCGGTGCAGTCGCGCAGCGCCGGCTCGCGCGCCATCGCCTCCAGCGCCAGGTGGCAGAGCGTGCCGAAATCGCGCGCGTCCAGTTCGCTCTTCGCCGGATCGACCGGCTCCAGTTTCAAGCCGTGCTGCAGGTAGAAGCGAAACGGGCACGCCAGCCACGCGCGGAGGCCCGTCACCGCCACGCGCGTCAGCGGGGGCAGCCGCCGCGGCGCGAGCCGCCACGCGCGCGTCCAAGGCAGGTTGGGACGCGTCAGCTCCGCCGGCCGGAAGAGCCGCGCGATCCGTTCCGGGAGTTCCTCGTCGGGACAGCGCAGCAGGAGCCGCGAGGGCCGCAGCGGATCGCCCGCCGCGGAGGTCTTCGCAAACAGCAGGTCGAGCCGCCCGCCCTGCGCGCGCGACGCCGCGAGCGCCTGCAGCAGGTAGGCGTCGCGGGCGAGGCGCGCGGCGTTCGACTTCAGGCCGAGCGCCACGCGCAGCGACTCGGGCAGAAACGGATCGCCCACGACGGCGTCGGGCACGAGCCCGTCGTTCAGCCCCGCGACCACGAGGTGCGGCGCATCCTCCCACGGCAGCTCGAGCCAGCCCTGCAGCTCGAGCGCGCCGGCCGCCTTCTCCTCGGTGCGGCGGCTCTCGCCGAACAGCGCGAGCGCAACCTCCCACCAGCAGCCCGCGGGCACGCCGGGGTAGTGTTCCGCGGCCGCCGCGCATTCCCGCAGGAGATCGCGCCACGCCCCCAGCGCCTCTGCCGCGCGCGCGTCCTCCGGCCGGCCAAGATCGAAGCGCCGACCTTCGAACACGAGGGCCAGCGCGGCGAGCGCGGGCCGGGGAAACGCGCCCGCGCCGAGCGCGGCCCGCAGCTCGCCCAGCACGCCGAGCGCGCGCCCGAGGTGCGTCTGCCGCGGATCGGCCAGCGCGCGCAGGGCCGCGAGATCCGCCGGCAGGTGCCGCTCGCGCGCAGCGTCGAACTCCGCGAGAAACGTCGCCGGCGAGAACTCCGGCCCGAACCGCGCCGCCAGGCACGCCAGGAAATCCGGGCAGCGCGCCAGCGCCGCGATCGCCTCCACCGAGGGCTCCCGCGCGAAGTCCGCCAGCGCGGCGAGCAGCGCGTGCAAGGCCTCGCCCCGGCGCACCCGGCCCTCGGGATTGTAGGCGGCGAGGCCCGCGCGGGAGAGCTCGTGCTCGAGCAGGGGCAGCACCGCGGGATCGGCGAGCCCGAGGGCCACGCGGCCGTCGGCCTCGTGTCCATAAATTCCTGCTACCGCCGCCGCCCGCTCCGCCTCGGCCGCGGGATCCGCGCACAGGTGCACCCGCGCCGCGAAGTCCGGCAGCGCCAGCGCGCGGTGCGCCCACGCCTCGGGCCGCGGGCGGCCGCAGGGATCGAAGGCCTCCGCCTCGCCCGCGGGCGCGAACACCACCACGTCGACCGGCACCTCCGCCGCCCACCGCGCCAGGACCTCGAGCGCCAGCGGCAGCGGATCCGGCGCGGCCAGCACGACCACGCGCGTGACGCCCGCCGGCAGCGCGGGCGCGCGGGCGAACGCGCGGCGCGCGGCATGGGGCTCCCGCCGGCCCAGCGCCGCCAGCCGCTCCACCTGCCGCGCCTCGAGCGCGGCGAGCTGCCGCCAGCGGGCGGGCTCGGGCAGCGCGGCGCCCGCGCGCGGCACCACGTCGGCCAAGGCCAGCCCGCCCTCCGCGAGCTGCGTCTGGAGCCGGCCGAGGCTCTCCGCCAGCCGCCACGCCCAGGCGAAGTCGCGCCGCGGCGGCGCGACCGGCAGCACGTCCGGCACCGCCGCAAGATCCACCGTGGCCAGCACGTCCGCCCACGCCAGCAGGGCCTCGAGGCGCGTGGCGACATCCGGGGCGCCGGCCCCGAGCCGGAGCATCGTATCCGGAGTCTGGGTGCGCGGGGGGAAGACCGCCGCGCCCCGCGCGGCCGCGTGCCCGGCCAGCGCCTCGCGCAGCCGCCGGCCCGCCTGCTGCGTGGACACGATCGCCAGCACCCCGGAGAGATCCAGCGCGCCGTTCCCGTCCCACCCCTGCGCCAGCCAGGCCGCGGCCTGCGGCAGCCACGGCCGGTCCCAGGCCAGGAAGTGGCGGCGGAGGGTTTCGGCGGGAGGCGGCATGCGCCGGCAGGATGCGGACGCCTTTCCCGCCCCTGCAAGCCCACCGCGCCGGCCCCCCGCGAAAACCGCCGCCGCGCGCTTTTGCCGTTGCCGCCATCCCCGCCCGGGCGAACTTGGCCGCGTGCCTCCTCCGCTGCGCCCGATTCCCCCCCGCGCGAACCTGGGAATGAAGTTCGCGCTGCTCGTCGCCGCCCTCTTCGCCGGCACCGTCGCGGCGCTGCTCCTGATCCAGCGGACCCAGCGGCAGTCGATGGCCGACCTGCTCGAGTCGGAGACGCGCGAGCGCGCCACCATGCTCGCGGGCGCCATCGAACTCACGGGCCAGGCGCTGCGCGACTTCGCCCACGACTACGCGCAGTGGGACGACATGGTGCAGTTCATCGCGCAACCGAAGCCGCAGTGGGCCGCGATCAACCTCGATGCCTCGCTGGACAACTTCAAACTCGCGGCGGTCTGGGTGCTGCGCACCGACGGTTCCCTGGTCTACGCGACCAGCGGGGAGGCCCCCGCCGCCCGTCCGCCGCTGCCGCTGACGCCGGTGGAGATCCAGCGCCTGATCCAGGCGCCGCCGGAGCACACGTTCTTCGCCCCGCATGCCGGCCGGCTGACGGAGCTCTGCCTCGCTCCGGTGCAGCCATCCGAAGACACGCGCCGCCAATCACAACCGCTCGGCTGGCTGCTGGCCGCGCGCGCCTGGGATGACGCGCAGGTGCAGCTCCTCGCGGATCTGCTCCAGTGCGAGGTGAACGTGGAGCGGCCGGGCGCACCGCTGCCGCCGCCGGGGCCGACGCAGGTCAGCCTCCGCCACCCGCTCCCCGGCCTCGACGGCCGCGTCGCGGCCGACCTGATCTACACCATTCGGTCGCGCGAGCTGGAAATCGTCGCCCGCCATCATCGCACGCAAGTCTGGCTGTTCGTATTGAACGGACTGCTGGCCGGCCTCGTCGCCCTCGCCTGCCTGCAGCGCTGGGTGCTGCGCCCGCTGCGCGCGATTAGCGACAGCCTCGCCGGCGCCGAGGCCGCGCCGATCGCCGGCCTCGCGGAGCGGCGCGACGAGATCGGCCGCGTGGCCGGGCTCGTCCAGACCTCCTTCGCCCAACGCGCGGAACTCGAGTCGATGCTGCAGGAGCGCGTGCGCCTGGGCCGCGAACTGCACGACGGCGTGATCCAGACCGTGTATGCCGCCGGCATGAATCTCACCGGCGCGCGCTCCACGCTGCGGCAGAACCCGGCCGAGGCCGAGCGCATCCTCGACGACACCCACGCCGAGTTGAACCACACCATCCGCGACCTGCGGTCCTTCATCGCGGGGCTCGAGCCGGAGCCTTCCAGCCACCGCGCGCTGGGCGAGGCGATTCAGTCCATCCTGACCCTCATGCAAGGCGTGCGGCCGGTGGCCTGCACCCTCGAGATCGATGATGCGCTGGCGGCGGCCCTGGGCGGCCACGAGCGCCTGCATCTGCTCCACATCGTGCGCGAGGCCGTGAGCAACGCCGTGCGCCACTCGACCGCCCGCCGCCTCACGATCCAACTGAGCCGCGCCGGCGACGAAGCCGTCCTGGCCATCACCGATGACGGCACCGGACTCGACCCGGCGCTGCCGACCGAAACGGGCCGCGGCCTCGCCAACCTCGCCGCCCGCGCGGAGGAACTCGGCGGCACCTGCGAATTCGACTCCCGATCCGGGGCCGGGCTGCGGGTGCGGGTGGCCTTCCCCGTCCGCCGTTGAGGGGCGGCGGAAAAAGCGAACCCCGCACGCAGACTGCGGGCGGGGTGTCAACCGGCGGACCGGCGGGGCGCACATCGGCGCCGCAGGCGGCTTACTTGGCCGCGAAAACCTTGGCGGCGTGCGCCTTGGCGCGGGAGGCGGCGTTCTTGTGGACGACACCCGACTTCACGGCCTTGTCCATCGCCGAGGCGTAGTTGGCGGCCACATCCTTCGCGCCCGCGTCCTTCTTGGCGATCAGGGCGTCGAGCTGCTTGCGGAGGGTCTTCAGCCGGGTCTTCACCCCGCGGTTGCGTTCGGTCAGGCGCACGGCTTTGCGGGCGGCTTTGATTGCGGATTTGGTGTTGGCCATGGTCTTCGAAAGATTGGAGCTGGGCAAAAACTCAAACGCACGCCGCCGAGTCAAGGGTATTGTCGGCCGGGTGGCCGGGCACGGACGTCTCCGCCGGCCCGCCCGCCGGCCGCCGGCACCCTTCTATTATAGTAGAGCGCGAATCACCGCGGTCGCGCCCGGCCGGCCGGTTTCGTGCAACGAGAGTGTGGATACGCGCGCCCCGCCCCGTCCATTCCGGCCCCGGCACCAGGCCTGATCCTACCTGCGTAATTTCACATGCGGAATACACGAACCGGAGGGCCTTTCGCTTGGCGCACCGCCCGCGATGACGTAAACGAGTGGCGCAACCCAGATGACGATCAAACTCCGCTTTGCGCTTCTGCTGAGTTTGCTGCTGGGAGGCTTCCTGCTCGCGGTGCTGCTGCTGCGCGGGCTGGAGCGGGCGGAACTGGAACGCATGCTGGCGGCGGAGCGCCAGGCGCGCCTGCAGTTGCTCACGCACTGGATCGATCTCACGAGCCGGGCCCTGCCGCAGTTCGCCGCCGACACCGCGCAGTCCGCCGAGCTCGACGCGCTCTTCGCGCCGGCGACGGCCGCCGCCGCGCGGCGCCGGCTCCCAGCCACGCTCGCCGCCGCCGGCGCCAGCCATCTCTGGATACTGCAGGACGACGGCGCCCCCGTGCTCGCGGCCGCGGCGGTCCCGGCCGCTGCCGGCGCGCCGCCGCCGCGCGCGGCCGCG